>CAXUKB010000184.1:3026-9333 GCA_964251345.1 uncultured Fimbriimonas sp.
AATCGGGAGCCTTGCCGAGTACTGGCTTCATGCGGTGCATCTTCCATGAGCTCCCGCGAAGCGCTTCCCCACATCAAGCGGATTCTTCTCGTCGATGATACGCCCGAAGACCGCGCCATGGTTCGCCGAATGTTGCGCCGGGGCGCGAAAGACGCGGAACTGTGCATTGACGAAGCGGACAGTGTGGCCGCCGGATTGCGTGCTCTCGCGGAGTCGCCGGTCGACTGTGTCCTGCTCGACCATAATTTGCCCGACGGACATGGCGTCGACGTCTTGGCCGAGATTCGGAGGCGCCAAGACGTGCCCGTCGCAGCGGTCTATCTCACGAATGCGGGCGTCGAATCGGCCGCCGTGGCCGCGCTCCAAGCCGGCGCACAGGACTTCGTTTCGAAGGACGCCCTTTCACCGGAATCCATCTGGCGCGCGGTGGACAATGCCATCGAGCGGGTCAGCATGGCCCGCGCCCTCGCGGAAAGCGAGCGCCGTCTGCGGGCGCTCTCGGCGGATCTCGAGCGACGCGTCGAGCGCCGAACGCACGACCTTCAAAAGGCGATGGACGAACTGAGTGGCTTCACCTACTCCATCTCGCACGACCTTCGCGCTCCCATTCGGGCGATCGTCTCCTCCAGCCGGATCCTTATCGAAGATTACGGCGACGACCTCTCTCCCACGGCCCGCGCCGAACTCGACCGACAGGCCGTTGCGGGGCAGAAGTTGGGGCAACTGGTCGACGATCTGCTCGAATACGCTCGCTTAGGCGGGGACCGGCTGCGCCGCTTGCCCGTCGACCTCTCCGTTCTCGCCGAATCGGTGGCGAGAAACTTGGAAGCCGAGGACGTGCAGATCGCGATCACGCCCGGTTTGCATAATGTCGTGGACGCCTCGATGATGGAGATCGTGCTGGCGATCCTCTTTGACAACGCGGCGAAGTACCGCAAGCTGAGCGATGTCGCGCGTGTGGAATTCGGCTTCGACGAAGAAGCCTATTACGTGAAGGACGACGGAATCGGCTTCGACATGCGCTTCGTCGACAAGCTGTTCCGCCCTTTCGAGCGGCTTCACCGCGATCAGGATTACCCCGGAACGGGCATCGGTTTGGCGAACGCGAAGCGGATCATCGAGCGGCACGGCGGCCGAATCTGGGCGGACTCGGAACCTGGCGTCGGTTCGACGTTCCGATTTACGATTGGACCGTAAGCGCCAATATCCTTACTCCCCGTATCGGTTGTGGTAGCCGTCGTACCATTTTTCGGCTTCCGCCGGCGGAATGGTCTGGGGCGATCCGATCTGCATCGCGAGCCAAACCGTCTTCGCCACGTCCTCGGTCATAATCGCCGCCTTGAGCGCCGCCTTGGGAGAATCGCCCCACGCGAAAACGCCGTGGTTTCCGAGCAGGATCGCGGGAGAACGGTTCTTGTGCTTGAGGATCGCCTCACCGATGTGCTCGCCCTCGTTGTCGGTGTAGGGCATACAGGGAATCTCCGCGCCGAACTCGTCCGCGATGGCGGTCAGCACGAGCGGGATCGGCCGGTTCACCGCGGCGAAGGCGGTCGCGTGGTTGCTGTGAGTATGGATCACCCCGCGCACGTTGGGCATGTTGCGGTAGAGAAAGAGATGGTGGGGGAGATCCACGCTCGGACGCGACCCTTGGGTGATGACCTCGCCCGTCGAGACGCGCACCGAGACGACGTTCTCGGGCGTGACCGCCTCGTAATCCATGCCGCTGGGCTTGATAAACAGGAGGTCGGCCTCGGGATCGTAGCCGCTGGCGTTGCCCGAGTGCATCGTGACGAGCCCGGCTTTGGGAAGGGCCCAATTTGCGCGGGCGACTTCCTCGCGCAGTAAGGTGAGTTGGGGAGATTCCATGTTAAGTGGCATCGGCGTCCCGCCGATGAGTATCTGAGACCGTCTCGGTTGTGAGGAAACCCCGGACCGTGACGGCCCGAGACACGCTTGGGCGGGACGCCCAAGCCACTCCTAGCTTCTCGCCTCCTCGCGAATCGAGATGAGATCCTTCATCACGTTCGCGAGCGAGCCTGACCATTCGGCGGTGCCGAAGGCGTCGTGGAGTTGGCGATACAGCGTGTAGAGCCGCTGGTACACCGCCACCGCCGACGGGTCGGGAACGTAGACGCGGTCCTTGACGCCGGTCATCTTGGCCTGGGCCTCTTCGGCGGTGGCATAGGCGCCTCCGACGACGGAGCCGAAGATCGCGGAGCCGAGGGCGCAGGTCTGGGCGGAGCGCGACACCTTCATGGGTCGGTTGCAGACATCGGCGTAGATCTGCATCACGAAGGCGCTCTTCTCGGCGATTCCGCCGCAGTTCACGACCTCTTCGACCTTGACTCCATACTCCTCAAAGCGATTGATGATCGTGAGCGCGCCGAAGGCGGTCGCCTCGACGATCGCGCGGTACATCTCGGCGGGAGTTGTGTGAAGCGTCTGCCCGATGAGGAGACCCGTAAGACCCGCGTCGACCAAGATCGTGCGGTTGCCGTTGTTCCAGTCGAGGGCGACGAGACCCGATTCGCCGGGCTTAAGCTTCAGTCCTTCCTCGGTCAGTTCACCGTGCGAGCGGCCGGTGAGCTTGACGACCCAGTTGAACAGGTCGCCCACGGCGCTCTGGCCCGCCTCCAAGCCCCAGCAGTCGGGAAGGACGGAACCTTTCACGATGCCGCAGAGGCCGGGCACGTCCGCGAGTGGCTCCTCTAAGGGGTGCGCCATGCAATCGCAGGTGCTGGTGCCCATGATCTTCACGAGCGTTCCAGGCTTTGCGCCGGAGGCGACCGCGCCGAAGTGGGCGTCGAACGCGCCGACCGCGACCGGAGTTCGTTCCTTCAGGCCTGTCCGCGCGGCCGTTTCGGCAGAGATTCGTCCGGCAGGCTTGTCGCTGGTGAGCGTCTCGGCGTAGAGCCGGTCGCGGAGGTCGGCGAGGCGAGGGTCGAGCGATGCGAGAAACTCTTTCGACGGAAGGCCGCCCCAGTCGTCCGCGAACATCGCTTTGTGACCCGCCGCACATCGCGAGCGTGCCATCGTGTGCGGATCTTTGTTGCCGGTGATCTGCGCGGGAATCCAATCGCAGTACTCGGCCCAGGAGTAGGCTGCCTCGAAGACTTCCGGCGAGGTTCGCGCGCAGTGCAGGATCTTCGACCAAAACCACTCGCTCGAATAGCGGCCGCCGCACTTGGCGAGATAGGCTTTTGCGAGAGGGCTCTCCGTGATCTCCTCGGCTTCCCGGTAGCTCGTGTGGTCCTTCCAAAGCCAGCAGTAGGCGGCGAGGTCGTCCTTGAACTTCGGATCGGAAGCGAGCGCGTTGCCCTCGCGGTCGATCGGCATCGGGCTGGAGCCGGTCGTGTCGATCCCGATGCCAATCACGTCGGCGGGATCGAAGCCCTGGAGAACCCCGCGTACCGTCGCGTCGAAGCCGTCCAGGTAGTCCTGAGGATTCTGCCGCGCAAGGTTCGGGTTGCGCCGGTCCAGCAGAATCCCCGCTTCGCCCGAGGGATAATCGTACACGCTCGAAGCGAGTTCCTCTCCCGTCTCCACGTCGACGAGGAGGGCGCGGACGCTGTTGGTGCCATAGTCGAGTCCGAGGGAGAGCTTAGGCATCGTTCTGAAGGGCAACGTCGGCGATGCCCGGGGGTTATCGCGATTATAGAATATAGAGCGGCCCCGAGTTATGGGGCGTCCTCATTAGCCGCGACCCAGGCCCGCGAGTTGCCAATAGGCGTCGTTCCAGCGGAGTTCTTTCTTCAGTTCCTCGATCTCCGTCTTCGCGTCGATGACGACGAGCTCGATTCCGGCGATCTCAGCGACGTCGCGAAGATGCTCGGTGGTCACGCTGTAGCTGTAGCCGGTGTGATGCGCGCCGCCGGCGAGAATCCAGGCCGCGAGGCCGGTCTTGAAATCGGGCTTCGTCTCCCAAAGCGCCCGGGCGACGGGCAGGTTCGGCATTGGCGGCACTTCGACCGCCTCGACTTCGTTGACGATCAGGCGAAATCGGGTTCCGAGGTCGACCAAGGACGCGTTCAGGGCGAAGCCGGCGGGTGCGTCGAACACGAGCCGGGCCGGGTCGGCCTTACCGCCGATTCCGAGCGGATGAACCTCCAACCGGGGCTTGCCGACGGCGATCGAAGGGCAGACCTCCAGCATGTGCGACCCGAGCACCTGCGGGCGTGCGGGGTCCATGTGGTAGGTGTAATCCTCCATAAACGACGTCCCGCCGGGCAGTCCGTCGCCGACGACCTTCATAAAGCGAACGAGTGCCGCCGTTTTCCAGTCGCCTTCCGCACCGAATCCATAGCCGTCGGCCATGAGCCGCTGGCAGGCGAGTCCGGGGAGTTGACGGATGCCGTGCAGGTCTTCGAAGGTGGTGGTGAAGGCCTTGAAGCCGCCCTCTTCGAGGAAACGACGCAGTCCGAGTTCGAGCCGGGCGGCGTCGCGCACCGAAGCTTCGTTGGTTAAGGACGGCAGGTCGTAGAGGTCTCGATAGGACCTATAGAGCTGATCGACTTCTTCGTCGGAAACGGCGTCGACGACCGCCACCAAGTCGCCCACCCCGTAGCCGTTCGTCGAAAAACCGAGCTTCATCTCCGCGGCGACCTTGTCGCCGTCGGTGACCGAGACCTGCCGCATGTTGTCGCCGAAGCGGCAAACGCGCAGATCTTGGAAGTCGGCCCAAGCCCGCGCGACGCGGGCCCAGGCGTCGATCCGGGCGATCGCTTCGGGATCGCTCCAGTGCCCGACCACGACCTTGCGCGGCAACCTCAATCGGGTGTGAAGATGGCCCGCCTCCCGATCGCCGTGCGCCGCCTGGTTGAGGTTCATGAAGTCCATGTCGATGGACGCCCAAGGCAGATCGCGGTTGTACTGGGTGTGAAAGTGGAGAACCGGCTTGGTCAGCGTAGAGAGACCGCCGATCCACATCTTCGCGGGCGAAAACGTGTGGTTCCAAAGAATCAGGCCCGCGCACTTCGGATCGGAGGAGGCCTGCTGGCACAGCGCGCGGATCTCGCCGGGAAGCGTCATTAGGGGCTTGGCGACGACCCGCAACGGGAGGGCGGCGTCGAGCGCCGCCGCGATCTCCTCGGAGTGGGCCGCGACCTCGCGGAGCGGCCCTTCGCCGTACAGGTGCTGGCTTCCGGTGACGAACCAGATCTCGACGTCGGGCAGATTGTTCATGAGGTGTAGGCGCGGCGATTTAGCACGCGGTCGGCAAGCACGCCGATGAGGATTACCGCGCCGACGACGGCGAGGTTGAGCGAACTCGGAATGCCGAGGATGTTGACCAAGTTCTGAAGAAGCTCGAGAAGCACGGTTCCGAGCACGACGCCCAGCATCGAGCCCTCGCCGCCGCGCAGAGAGCAGCCGCCAAGAACCGCCGCCGCAATGGCGTACAGTTCGTAAGACTGTCCGTGAGAGGAGGGTGAGATCGACTCGGTGTAGAACGCAAGGAGAATCGAGCCGATGCCGGTGAGGACCGCCGTGAGCACGTAGGCGCTGGCGATCACCCGCTTGGTCTCGATGCCGGAGTAGCGCGCCGCCTCTTCGTTGCGGCCGACCGCAAACAGATACCGGCCGTACACGGATCGGTGAAGCACGACGCCGAGCACCACCGCGAGCACCACCATAATCCAGAACTGGATCGGTACTCCGAGCGGCTGCGTCTTAAGGAAGTCGCTTAGGCCCTTAAACGTGTCGTTGTTGCTGAATCCTTTCGTTTCATCTTTTGCGATGAATTGGGCGAGGCTGCGATAGATCAGAAAGCCGCAGAGGGTCACGACGAACGGCTGAAGCTTGATCTTCGTGACGAGAAAGCCATGGATCGCGCCCATCGCACCGGCGAGCGCGATCGACAAGGGCACCGCCACGAACGGCGACATCTTCTTCTCGGTAAGCCAGATCGAAAGCACGACGGCGAGGATCGCGCACATGGAGCCGATCGACAGATCGATGCCGCCGGTGATGATCACCATCGAAACGCCGATGCTGAAGATGCCATAGATGCCGATCAGGCGCGCGAGATTGGCGAAGTTACCGGTGGTAAAGAAGTTCGGATTCAGCCGCGAGGCAATTCCGCATAGGACGACGACGAGCACTAGGATGCCGAGCTCTCTTGCGCTACGAACGAGAAGCGCTTTCGGGTTCATTGAGCGACCGCCAGCCGCATGACGGCCTCCTCCGAGGCCTCGTCCCGCGTGAGCACGCCCGTCAGGCGCCCCTCCCGCATCACGGCGATCCGATCGCTCAAACCTAAAATCTCCTCCATATCGCTGCTGATCATCAGGATGGCCGCTCCCGAAGCGGC
>CAXUKB010000185.1:0-9325 GCA_964251345.1 uncultured Fimbriimonas sp.
GATATGCGCATTGCCCTGAGACATTTTTTGAAGAATTTGTCCGTCGATTAACTCCGTGCGGGGCTCTGGACCAAGGAAGCCCCCCTCTGCGAGTCGAAGATACTCCTCACGCGTCCACCGGCGAAGGGCCGGACCTTCGACGGGTAACCGGGCGGTGAACGTCGGGGCCATGGTCTTATTCTACGTGGGTCGTTCTTGGCAGCACATCCGAAACCGCGACCGACCCCATGCCGATCGCGACCGACTCGCTCTCGGCATAGACGCGCGTGGAGGCGTAGCCGGTGGGACGAGGCTCGCGGCGAATTTCCAGCGTACGCTCGCGCAAGTTGACGATCCAGTACTCGGGAATGCCGTGCTTCGCATACAGCGCGGCTTTGATCTCCGAGTCTCGTTCAAGCGTGCTGTCGCTGACTTCGACGAGCACCGCGATCTCCGCCGTGGGGTCGGGATACCGATCGTCGTAGTCTTCGACGTTGCCTCGCAGAACGAGGGCATCGGGCTCCGGCTTGCTCGCATCTCCGAGGCCGATAGGACACTGGCTGGAAACGTTAAATCCAGTGCCAAACACCGCACGCAAGGCCTCAGTTATTCGTCGAACTGACGCAATGTGCGGGAAGTTCTGGCCCATCTTCGTGTAAATTTGCCCCTCGATCAGCTCAACCCGGTCTCCACCGAAGGTGTCATCCGGAATGCGGTCGTACTCCTTGATTGTGATCCGGCGTGGGAGACTCTCCTGTGCCGTGATCGGCACGGGGGCATCGAGCGTCTGGGCCATGCCTTACTATACGACAGTGGCCGTGTACGTCGATCCGATCCGGGAGCATCCGCCGTTTCACGGCTGGACCCTGTGGTGCCACATGATCGCGGACGATGAAGGCGAGCTGCACGCGATGGCGGGGCGGATCGGAATGCGGCGGGAATGGTACCAAGGCGACCACTACGATCTTCGTCCCGACGGGCGGGCACGGGCGCTGGAATTCGGAGCGATCGAGATGTCGATGCGCGACATGGCGCGGCGAGTGTGCGCGGTTCGAAAGGCGAAGAGGAAAGCGGGGAGGTAGGTTGTAAGGAGTTTCGAATTCCCTCCGTTCGTCCCCATGATCGTTCGTTGCCCCGCTAAAATCAACACGTTCCTCGCCGTCGGCCCGCCGGACGAGCGAGGGTGGCATCCGCTCCGAACGACGTTCCAAGAGATCGATCTCGCGGACACGCTTTCCGTCGAAATGGCCGACGAGAATTCGGTGAGCTTCAGTACCAAAGGCATTCCCGAGACGAACACCGTGACGCGAATGCGCGACCTGCTTCGGCAGAGCGTCGAGGTTCCGCCGCTCCGAATTCATGTCGAGAAAAGGATTCCGCCCGAGAGTGGATTGGGCGGGGGAAGCAGCGACGCGGGGGGGCTCATGAAGGCAATCCTCGCGCTGACGAATACGGAAATGGCGGCCGAGGCGATGCGGGAAACCGCGCTCAAGATCGGGGCGGATGTGCCGTTCTTTCTCGTGGGCTACCGGGCGCAAGCGGAGGGCTATGGGGAGCGGATCGAACCACTGCCCGACTTGCCGCGATGCGAGCTCGTCCTCGCGCGGCCTAACGAAGGCTGCCCCACGGGAGAGATGTTCCGGAAGCTCGACGTCTCTTCAAGACCGTTCCGCAACTTTCCCGAAACGGATGAGTTGTACAACGACTTCGAACGGGTGGCGCCCTGCGCGAGCCTCGACCTGATCGAGCGGCTTCTCGTCCACGGGGCGCGCGACGCGGGGCTCACCGGATCGGGCTCCGTCGTGTTCGGGCGCTTCGACGATCCCCGTTCCGCCGATCGGGCGGCTATCGCGATGGAGAAGGAAGCGCCCTGGGTCCACCGGGGCCACACGATCACCCGATCGGATGCGTCGCGGACGTTCTGAATCCTGAGTGGCCCCGCTTCCGTCTAAGCCGTTTGTGCCGCACGTTCATCTGGAGACCACCGCCGACCTTCCGGAGAACGCCGACGTGCCGGACATCCTGGAGGCGTTGGTCGTCGCCCTCTCGAACCAGGAATCGGTCGCCCCGGCGTCCGTAAAGGCGACGCACTCGCTTCGAAGCGTCTGGTCGGTGGGTGAGGGCGCACCGGACGGAATCGCGCACTGCACGGTAAAGGTTCTGGCGGGCCGATCTCCCGAGATTCGACGCCAAATCGCGGAGGCTGCGTTCGCGGCGCTCAAGATCGGCTTCGCTGCGTCCCTCGAAGCGAAGGAGGTCGCCCTCTCCCTCGAACTCCGAGAAATGGAGGCGGCCACGTACCTCAAGGCATCGTGACCCGGCCGCACTACTCCCTTCGGATCGTCCTCGTCGACCCGCCTCTCGAGTTCGGCGGCATGCTCAATCTGGAAGCGAGGCTTGAAGTGGGGAAGGACAGTTTTCCGGGCGACGCCGGGACCTTCGTCGTGGAGTACGACCTTCGCTTCGCGGGCGATCACGGCTGGCTTCCCCGGGGACCGGCGATCCAGAGGGAGAAGGACGGACGTCGCTTCGTCTATCTCGGTTGGTACGGCACCAAGGACGGAGTCAGAACGCGGTTCCGCCGCCTCAAGGTGCATCTGGAAGGGTTCGACCACTTCGCGGAGGCGCCCACAATCTGCGTCTCGGGCCGGGACAAGAGGGGTGGCCCCGCCTGTGCCACGGCAGCCATCCTGTCTTCTGGAACCGCCGAGTAGCGGTTAGGAAGAGGCTTTGCCGAGTGCTACTTGGCGGTCCGAAGAGCGTTCATGACCCGCTCTTCCGCCAGTTCCGCCGAGATGAGCACCATGGGCAGGCCGTTGCCGGGGACGGTAGACGCACCGACGTAGGTGAGGCCGGGACGACCCTTGACCACGTTGTTCGGACGGAAGAAGGCCGACTGGAAGAAATCGTGGGAGAGGCCGAAGGCCGCACCGCGCTCAAGGTTGAGGTCACCCGCCCAGTCGTCGGGCGTGGTCGTTCCCATCGCTTTCACGCGAGCCGGGTCAAAGCCGACTTCCTCGCGCAGTCGGTCGAATGCCGCCGCCTTAAGCGCCTCCGCGTCCGCTTCGGACCACGGGCGGTCGAGGTTCGCGCAAGGGATGAGCACGAACAGGTTCGACCTTCCGGGAGGGGCCTTCGTCGGATCGGACTTCGAAGACACGCAAGCGTAGAAGGCAGGGTCCTCCGGCCGCTCGGCGCGGTGGAAGATCGCGTCGAGATTGTCGTGGAAGTCGCGGCCAAAAAACACGTTATGGTGCTCTAAACCGGGCAGTTCGCCGTCGTAGTCGACGAATAGCAGGTAGGCGGAGCAGGAATAGCGACGCTTGTCCGGCTTCGACCGACCGAGGAGGGCGCGCTCGGCGTAGGGTAGGTCGGCGTTCATCACCACATGGTCGGCCTCGATCCGCTCGCCCGTGTCGAGGGTGACCGTCGTGCCCTCGAGCTTGCACACGGGCGAGTTCAAGCGGATCGTCGCTCCCCGCGCTTCCGCGAGACGGGCGATCGCGTTCGAGATCTCGACGAGGCCCCCCTTGGGGTACCAAATGCCCTCGCCGTACTCCATGTAGGTGAGCACGGCGTAGACCCACGGCGCGTCGTAGGGCGAGAGCCCCAGGTACATCGTCTGGAACGAGAAGATCTGGCGCAGGCGGTCGTCGTCGACGTAGCGGGAGATCCCCTTGTAAAGGTTCTGCCGAAGCATTCCGCTCCGAAGCGCGGTTCCCGCTTTGGGCGCCGCCTGAAGGGGCGAATCCCAGTTGCGGCGGACGAAGTTTGGAATGGAATCTCGGTAGAGCGCGGCAAGGTCGCCGAGCATGACCGCGTAGTTCTCCGCGTCCTTGCGCCCGCTCAGCTTTTCGATCTGGCGGACCATCTTGGCGACGTTCGGAGTGCCATCGAGGCGAGTGCCATCGCGATAGAAGACGCGGTAGCTCGGGTCGCAGAGCTCAAGGTCGAGATGGTCTTCCATCCGCTCGCCGAGGTCGATAAAGAGTCGGGTGAACGGCTCCAGCATCATCATGAGCGTCGGCCCGCCGTCGAACGCGCACTCACCCACGTGGACGGGCCGATTTCGGCCTCCGATGTCGCCCGTCTTCTCTAGCACGGTCACCGCATGGCCGTGGTGCGCCAACCGCGCCGCCGTCGCCAGCCCTCCGAGTCCCGCGCCTACGACGACGATGTTAGCCACTGCGGCTTCCTACGTAAAGCGGGCGAGTCCCTCTCCCTTTAAGGGAGAGGCCTGCGCGACGAGCGAATCGGGGCCGATCGCGTCCCCTTCGATCCACCCTCGTGAATTCGCCGGATTTGCCGATGCGAAACCTAATTCATGATTGAACTCGGCGCGCGCATCTTTTTGGCCGGAGCGGTGGTCGTTTTCGTGGGGGTGACCGGTCTGTGCGGAATCTCGCTGGCGATCGGCGTCGCCGTGATGGTCGCCGCCCTTGCCTTCGCCGCTTACGCGCTCGACGAGCGCGGGCTGTACGACGGAGCGGGCGCGGGACTGCACGCCGGCCTCGACGCGCTCGCCATCGCGCTCCTCCTCGTGGACGCCGGGCGGGCCGAGTCCTTCGGCTTCCTCGCGCTTGCGCCGTACGCCTGGGCCGCCGCGCGCCGGAAAGCGCCCTGGGTCGCCGGTGCGTTCGCCGTGGCTTTTGCGCTCGTCGGAGCCTACGCGATCCTCTACCAAGCCGAGCCGCCCCGCGGGCTGCTCCTCCAGGCGGGCGCCGCGCTCCTCTTGGGCCTTCTCCTCGCCTGCGAAGCCCCGCCCGAGGTGGTTCCGGTCGTCGTCACGAACACCGAAGACGCCGATCTGCGGTCGCGCTTCCGGGCTTTGCGGGCAGCCTACGAAGTGCTGGAGCAGCGCTCCACCGGTGACGCCTACTCCGCGGCCCTCGCCCGGGCGACGACGCCGGACGGCATGGCCCAATCGCTGCGCGACGCCACGTCTGCGACCGGAGCCGCGCTCTTCGCGCCGGCCGAAGAGGGTTGGCAGGCGGTCGGACGGGCCGGAACGGTTCCGGAAGCGCTCGACGCCACGTTCCGCAGCGGTAACCAGCTTCAGGAGCAGGGCGCGGTCCTTCTTTTCGCCGCCGGCAAGGCGGTGGGCGCGGCGTGGGTTCCGGAAGAGGCGCGAGGCGGGATCGCGGCGGTCGCCGACACCCTCTCGACCCGTCTGGCCGACCGGATGGAGGCGGAAGCCGAGCGGCGCAAGCGCCGAATGGCCGAGCTGCGAGTCACCCTGATCGAAGGTGGCGACTCGCCGGATGCGGTGGCCCGCGCCGTAGCGACCCTCGTGGGCGCGGACAGTGTGGAGTTCGGGACTCTCGGCCCCAAGGGCGCGACGCCCCTCGGGCGGTACGGTCCGGCTTGCGCGCTTCCGGAAGCGCTGCGTCACGCCTCGGGCACGGGACTCGACGGGTGGGCCGCGGCGGGTGCGCCGCTCGTGTGGATCGGCGACGCCCGTCAAGACGGCCGCCTCGACGGCACGGAAGCCCTGCGCGCCCGCACCGCGGCCCTTGCCCTGCTCCCACTCAGCGACGGCCGGGCCTACGTCTGGGCCGCCTGGCAAGCCTCCGGCGTGGGGCGTCCCTCGGCTCTGACGACGATGCGCGCGGCCGAACCGACGGTCCGACGCTGGCTCGGTCCCGCAGGACGGCGCGAGCGGATGGCGGCTTAAACCGTTTCTGGCCGACTCATCGGCCAGAAACGTCCTTAACCGAGGCACGGGGCATGTCCGTACCCCACGTTTTCTAAACGCCTAAGAGCGGTACTCGGGCGCGAGCTGGAGGAAAATCTGGGTGACCCGCTGAACGTAGGCCTGGGTCTCGCGATACGGTGGCACGCCGCCATGACGGCGAACCGCGCCGTCGCCCGCGTTGTAGGCCGCGAGAACGATCGGATCGTAAGGTGCGCGGTTGAACTGCCGCGAAAGGGTCGCGAGCAGTTTGACCATGCCGTAAAGATTCTGAGTCGTGTCGTACGAGTTTTGGACGCCCATCCAACGTGCGGTTCCGGGCATGAGCTGGCCCAACCCGACGGCGCCCGAGTGGCTTACCGCGTGCGGATCGAAGCCGCTCTCCACCATGAGAATCGCGACGATCAGCCGGGGCTCGACGTTCGCACGCAGACCGAAGTCGATAAGATCGTGGGCGATGCTGCTCGCTTCGGCGGCGGTGAGACGAGGATTTTGCCTCCGAATGTAAGCCGCGTAGATCGACGTGTTTTGGTAGGAGTAAACCGTGGTCGTGTGGCGGACGGCATGGCGGCCGATCGGTCCGTAAACGGTGCCGCGCGGCGCCATCGCGCCTCTCGACGCAACGGGCCGCTTCGCTCGTGCGGCGACCGGCGTCTTTCGAGCGACCCGGCGCCAATAGGCCTCTTCGGAAGGAAGGATGTCTGCCTCGGGAGCCGCGTCGAGAAGCGTAAGCTTCGGGCTGCCGGGGCCTGGCTCGGCACGCACCAGCACCCGGATCGGAGCGTCGGAGGTGGCGAGCCACTCCGGAATGGCGTTGGCTTCGACCTCCTCGGTGCCGCCGTCCTGTAGCTCAAGGATGAGGACCGCTTTGTCGCCCGACTCGCAGGTGCCCCCGCGCTTGCCGGACAACTCGAGAACTCGAGGCTTCGACAAGCCGTTGAGAGCGGCGGCCCCAACCGTCTGCACGATGCCGTTCTGGGCACGAAGCTTGAGGTAAGCCCCACTATCGTGGTGAACGCCGTCTGCCCGAGCAATCGCGGCGGAGACCAAGAAGAGGAGGGGAGCGAGGCGGCGCATAGGAGGGGGGCCTCGATATCTGGCGGAGAGATCGGGATTCGAACCCGAGAGAAGTCTATCGACCTCTACCCACTTAGCAGGCGGGCGCTTTCGTCCACTCAGCCATCTCTCCGGGTGGATATACTATATAGTGTAGCACGACCACGGACGAAAGTCCAGGGGTCACCCCGATGAAACCCATCGCGTCCGTTTCCGGCCCGATTTTTCCCCTTGCCGCAGGCCTCGCGGCCCTGCCGCTTTGGATCGAAGCGCCCCTTTGGGGCGCGGCGGCAACGCTGGCGACGTCCGCCTGGACCTACGCCGAATGGCGGCGCGTCATCGAACGGCGCGCGTCGCTGCCCAATCTGGAAGGTCAATCCTACGCGCCTCTCGACATCGCCATCGCCTGGCGAACGCCCACGGGCGACAATCCCACCTTCCGGCGCGGATGGCGGGCGGTCTTGACGGAGGCCGACCTCTGGCTTGCGGCCGTGCGGCCCGCCACGCTCTTGGGGGGCGATCGCGACTACGTCCGCGTTCCCCGACTGGACGTGGTGGGTTGCGAGTTGGCCTCCGAGACGGAAGTTCGCGTTCGTTTCCTCGACGAAGACGGTCGCGCTCAGGAAGCGCGGTTGACCCACGTTCCGAGCGCCGCCGAGCTCGCCACTGCGTTGGGCTTCGAGGGGCATCCCGGATCTCGGATCCCCGATCTCGGATCGCTCGATTGAGGGAAAAGGCCAACGGAACGAGGGCGCTCGTTTCGCCCGTCCGCGTTTTCCTGTTCTTGGTCGGCTTTTCGCTTGCCGGTTCCGCGCTGTCTCGCCTGGCTCACCTCGATCCGGGACCGATCGTGCCCGTCACCTCTTTGCTCACCCTCGGCGCGGGCGTGTTCGCCACCTTCGGCGAGTACGTTCGCCTCGCCTCGCGTCCGTGGCCGCGCCTTCTTGTGGCGCTGGGACTCGGCGCGGCGGCGGAAGTCGTCGGCTTGGCCACCGGTTTTCCGTTTGGCCGCTACGCTTACACTCGCGCTTGGTGGCCCACGGTCGAATTGCCCGTCGGCCCGTTTCCCTTGGCTCTGCCCTTTGCCTGGCTGCTTATGGCCGGCGCCGCGGTCCTGAGCGTTCCACGATCCTGGCTGGCGCCGATGCTTGGTGGGTTCCTCGCGGCGGTCGTCGATCTCGCGATGGAGCCCGTGATGGTGGGTCCGCTGGGCTACTGGCGCTGGCTCGTCCCGGGTCCGCTTCCAGGCGGGGCGCCGATCGCCAACTTTCTCGGATGGTGGGCCATCGGCACTCTCGCCGGACTCGTTCTCACGTCTCAGACTTCCGTCGTTCGTCCTGCGCCGCCCCGCTGGGTGCTCGGCGGTTTTGTCGTGCTGATCCTAGGCCTCGGGCTGATCGGTAAGCCTTAAGCTTGTCGAGGCCTGAACCGTAGCGGCAGGGCTTGCCCCGCAAAGGCTCTCGACGCACTGCCTGCGAGCGAAGAAGCGGCATCCTCCTGCAGGGCAAGCCCAGCCGCTACAACAGTGGAGTGTCTTTTCTCCACACCCTCTGCGGGGTCTGTCCGCTTACGCAACGAACGAACGGACTGTTAAGGTTCAAGCAGCGAATAAACCGTCGGTGTCCGGATGCTCTCGTGCCGACGCTTCAAGAAGTTCTAGGAACGGCTCCGCACACGCGGGCAAGGGGGCATCTCGCATCTACGGCCATCGCCACGAATTTCCGGCGTCAGACAATGCCTGAATCGCCTAAGGTTTTCCGGAGAGTGCTCGCGAATCTAAATCGGAGCCGTTCTAAGCTAAGCGGGTGGGTCGTCACCCCTTCCGTCTCACCGGAGTGAAAGGAAGGGGTGACGACCCATGACTCTCGATCTCAAAAGAGCAGCATTGCCGAATCGTTCGATGCTTACGAGATCTCGGTTAACGCCCGCACGATCGTGCGCTTGACGAGTTCGATCTTGAACTCGTTGTGCTTGTAACCGTGAGCGCCCGCGAGCTCCGCCTCGGCGGCGGCGCGGAAGTTCTCGGCGTTCATGGGCTTGCCCTTCAGGTACGCCTCCGCCTTGCCGGCGCGCCACGGCTTGTGGGCCACGCCGCCCAGGGCGATTCGCACCGCACCGGAGGCGTCGACGCAGGCCGCGACCGAGACGAGGGCGAAGGCGTACGATTGGCGGTCTCGCACCTTCACGTAGGTCGACTTGCTCGACATCGACGCGGCGGGCAGATCGACGTGGGTGATGAACTCGTCTTTCGCCAGATTCGTGTCGATTTCCGGGTGATCGCCCGGCAATCGGTGGAATTCGGCAATCGGAATGCTCCGATTGCCCTTCGGGCTCTCGACCTGCACCACGGCGTCGTACAAGCGCATGGCGACGGCCATGTCGCTAGGGTGGACTGCGATGCACTGGTCCGATTGGCCGAGGATCGCGTGAATGCGGTTGTAGCCCTCGATGGCGGGGCAGCCCGACCCCGGCTCGCGCTTGTTGCACGGGAGGGCGGTGTCGTAGAAATAGTAGCAGCGGGTCCGCTGCAGCAGGTTGCCGCCCGTGGAGGCGAGATTGCGAAGCTGAGGCGAGGCGCCCGCGAGGAGCGCCTTGGAG
>CAXUKB010000186.1:0-9288 GCA_964251345.1 uncultured Fimbriimonas sp.
GCCTCCTGGGCGTTTCGAGCGAGGCCACGAAGAATGGCCGTCTGATAGTTCCCCGGCAGTTCGCCGACGAACTGGACCAGGCAGTAAGCGTCCGGCGCGCTCAGCTTCTTGTAAGCGTCCTTCTCGATGAAGGACATCAACTCCTTCGGCTTCGACGCCTTGGCGTCGGGCGGTGCCATCATCTGCGCCGATGCGGATACGGCGGCGGTCACGGCGAAGGCGGCGAGCAGCGTCCTTTTCATCATTCTTTCCTTTCGGCGATCGGGCTCTAAGCCTGGTCGCCTTCGTGAACTTCCGACTGCTAGGTACGGCCCAAATGTTTCCGAGTCCGCTAAAAGTGGAATCGATTACTCGATTCCAACCGCCTGGAGCGTGTAGGCGGCGTGACGAAGATGGTGATCGAGGCTAAAGAGCTCCTCGGTCTCTTCGGGAGTGAGCCGCGACCGCACGTCCTCGTCTTCGGCCACCGCCGTCTTGAAATCGATGCCTTCCCACGCCTTAGCGGCGTTTCGCTGAGCCACTTTGTAGGCCGCTTCACGCGACATGCCTTTGTGAATCAGCGCGATCATCACGTGCTCCGAGAACACGAGATCGCCCATAAGCCGCAGGTTCGCCATCATCCGGTCGGGGAAGACGTGAAGCCCCTTCAAGATCGTCGTCAACCGGTTCAGCATGAAGTCCGCGAGTTGGCACGAGTCGGGAAACACGACCCGCTCGAGAGACGAGTTCGTGAGGTCTCGCTCGTGCCAGGTGGAAACGCTTTCCAGCATCGCGTGAGCGTTGCCACGCAATAATCGGGCAAGGCCTACCACCGTCTCGCTGTTCCAGGGATTGCGCTTGTGCGGCATGGCGCTCGAGCCTGTTTGACCCGCGCCGAACGCCTCCTGAACCTCGAGGATCTCCGTTCGTTGTAGATTTCGGAGTTCGGTGGCGATCCGCTCGAGACCGCCGCCCAAAAGCGCCAGCTCGTTAAGGAACGCCGCGTGCCGGTCGCGATTGATGATCTGGGTACTCGATGGATCGACACCGAGACCAAGGCCAGCACAGACGATTCGTTCCATCTCCGGACTGGTGATCGCGTGGATGCCGACGGCGCCGCTCACCTTCCCCACCGCGACGTCCTCCCGGACGGTGCGGAGCCGCTGAATGTTGCGCCGTAGCTCCGCATACCAATTCGCGCACTTCACGCCGAACGTGATGGGTTCCGCGTGAATGCCGTGGGTACGCCCGATCTCAGGCGTTGCGACGTGCTCTTTGGCCAGTCGCCCGATCTCGACTGCGAGGCCCTCCGCGCTGGCGATCAGCACGTCGGCGGAGTTACGCAGCATGATGCCGAGTGCGGTGTCGATCACGTCGTAGCTCGTGACGCCGAGGTGGATATATCGACCTGCTTCGCCCGTCGTCTCGGAGAGATTACGGACGAACGCCATGAGGTCATGGCGCGTTTCCTTTTCGATCTCGTCCGACCTATCGAGCGTAAAAGTAGATTTTTCGACCTTATCGACGGCGTCCGAAGGAACGTCGCCGAGTTGCGCATGAGCCTTGACGATGGCGATTTCCACGTCCCTCCACACCTCGTACTTGGCCTGGCGGCTCCAAATCGCGGTCATCGCGGGCGTGGTGTAACGGTCGATCATCGGTCCCCAAAGGGTACCGCCCCGCCCGCTCGCCTCTCTCGCGGTGCGAGAAGACCGGCGCTTAGGTAGGCTCACGACCGTCAACTCCATGGCGACGGACGGTCCGATCTTTCACTTCTACACGCTCCTCACGAAGGACGACCAGTACGCACGAATGCGGTCTTCTCTGGCCGAGATGGGATTCGACGAGACGAACTCCGTCTTCACCGTCCTCGACAACCGCGAAGGGAACGCCCACGAGCCGTACTCGGCGATCGGCAAAGCCGTTCGCGAGGCCGAGACGCCGTACATCGTCTTCTGCCATCAGGACCTCGTGTTTCAGAAAGGCCCCGAAGAGCTGTTGCACGCATTGCGCGACCTCGATGAGCGAGACCCCGCCTGGGCTGTTGCGGGCAACGCCGGAGGGACTTCAGGGTGCGAGACCGTGTTCTGCGTCGACGACCATTCTGGCCACCTCGACAAGGGTCCGCGCCCCAGCCGCGTACTGACCCTCGACGAGAACTTCTTGATCGTCCGGCGCGACTCGGGGATCGCCTGCTCACCGGAAATTTCCGGCTTTCACCTTTACGGAACCGACCTCTGTCTTAACGCCTATCGGCAGGGCCGCTCGGCCTACGTGATCGAGTATCGCCTCACCCACCTGAGCTCCACGCTGGACTACGGCGGTCTCCTTCGTCAGGCGCGGGAGTTCGTCAAGGTTTGGCATCCCCGCATCGGCGGCGCGGTGATCCTCACGTCCGCGATGGTCATGGTGCTGACCCCGTTTCCGCCGCTCACCGCCGCCTTGACGCGCGGTGCCGTGTCCAGCCGCCTCTGGCATCGATCCGACCTGCTCCGCCGGATCGATCGCCTTTTGGGGCCTTGGCGTCCGAAGTGGCTTCCGCGATTATAGACGTCACTTGTGGCGGCGACTGGAATACCCCTACGCTGATGCGAAATATCCGGCGGCTAATCTATTCGCTTACCGAACCGATGTCCCGGCGAAAGAACGCGCCTTCGAATCGCACCGCCTCCGCGGCGGCGTAGGCCTTCGCCCGCGCCTCCGCAAGCGTTGTTGCGGACGCCGAGGCGGCGACGACCCGGCCGCCGTTCGTCACGAGTCGGCCATCCTTGAGGGCGGTCCCGGCATGGAACAGCTTCGCGCTTTCCGGCAGCGATCTGACTACGATCGGCAACCCTTTTCGGTACTCGCCCGGATAGCCGCCGCTCGCCACGACAACGGTGACGGCGGCGTTGTCGAGAGTCTCGAGAGGAGGGATCGGCTTCCCCGTAGCGGCGGCGTAGAGCGAGTCGCCCAAGCCGCGGCCCAGCCGAAGCATCACGCTTTGCGTCTCCGGGTCGCCAAAGCGAACGTTGTATTCGAGACAATAGGGCGTGCCGTCTTGCACCAGCAGGCCGGAAAAAAGCGTGCCCCGGTACTCGATGCCCCGTCGCCGAAGCTCCGCAAGGATGGGCGCGACGACGCGCGCCTCCGCCTCGCGCACGAGATCGTCGGACACCCAGGCGCAAGGTGAGACGGTGCCCATCCCGCCGGTATTCGGGCCTTGATCGCCGTCGTAGGCCCGCTTGTGATCCTGGGCGACGGGCAGAGAAACGAAGCCGTCGTCGCCGACGATCGTGAGGAGGCTGAACTCGGGACCTTCGAGCCGGTCCTCCACCACGATCGTCTCCCCCGCCTTCCCGTGGACGCCATCCCAAACCATCATGCCGACGGCCCCAATCGCCTCGTCGTAGGTGTCGCAAACGTACACTCCCTTACCGAGGGCGTTGCCGCTCGCCTTGACCACGACCTTCTTTCCTTCGTCGAACTTCTGCCGGACGTAAACGGGCCCCCGTTCGTCGCGTCCGGTAAACGTCTCCGAGTCGGCCGTCGGCACGCCCGCCGACTTCATCAGCTCCTTGCTAAACGCTTTACTCGCCTCAAGCCGCGCGCCTGCCGCGCCCGGTCCAAAGACGGGAATGCCCCGGTCTCGCAGCGCATCGGCAAGACCCTCGACCAAGGGATCCTCCGGTCCGACCACGACGAGGTCGAAGCCCTTCGCCGCCTCCAGCAACCCTTGTGTGTCGTTCGCCGCCACAGGCAGGGTCTCCACGTCGGCGGCGATGCCCGGGTTACCCGGGGTGCAAACCACGTCGTGCTCCTGCGCAAGCTTCCAAGCCAGGGCGTGCTCTCGACCGCCCGAACCGACAACAAGAATGCGCATGGACGAAGAGATTACCGGCCCGACAAAGTGCCGCCCCTCGGATAGGGGGCATGGAAAGACGACCTTCCGCGAGAGATCGTGAAAACGGCAAGGCGTTCGATTCGCACGGCTTACTTACCGGAAAGCGGTCAATCGTGGGTCGTCACGCCTCGATGCGCACCGAACGCCCGTCCCTTCACGTTATAATGGGCCTGGTCCGCAGAACGAACTGAGGGCCGGAGGAGCATTGGCAGGAGTCGCGTTTCGTCACGTCAACAAGATCTATGGCAAGGACGTCAAGGCCGTCAACGACCTTAACTTGGAGGTACGCGACAAAGAGTTTATGGTTCTCGTCGGACCCTCTGGTTGCGGGAAGACGACCGCCTTACGAATGATCGCCGGCCTGGAGGAAGTCACCGAGGGCGAGATCGCGATCGGTGAGGTCAAGGTCAACGACGTGCCGCCCAAGGACCGGGACATCGCGATGGTGTTCCAGAATTATGCGCTGTACCCGCACATGAACGTGTACGACAACATCGCGTTCGGCCTTCGGCTACGCGAGTTGAAGTCGTTCTTCTGGCAACTCGCAAACTGGAGCAAGGCCAAGACGATCAAGACGGACATCGACAACCGTGTGAAGGACGTCGCCCGGATGCTGGACATCGAGAAGTATCTCCAGCGCAAGCCGAAAGAGCTCTCCGGTGGTCAGCGACAGCGCGTCGCCCTTGCCCGCGCCATCGTTCGTAAGCCCAAGGTTTTCCTTATGGACGAGCCGTTGTCGAACCTCGACGCCAAGCTCCGCGTCCAGACGCGCGCCGAGCTTATCCGGCTCCACCGCACCCTCGGCATCACCACCGTCTACGTGACTCACGACCAGGTGGAGGCGATGACGATGGGCCAGCGCATGGCGATCATGCGCGACGGCGTCCTCCAGCAGTGCGACCAACCGGAGCAGGTTTACAAGTACCCGGTCAATAAATTCGTGGCGTCGTTCATCGGCTCACCGCCCATGAACTTTATCGAGGCAACGATCTCCAACGGAGCCGTCGACGCCGGTGCGTTCAAGCTTCCGCTTGCATCCGGCCACCCAGCCAATTCGATGAACGGCAAGCACGTGATCCTCGGCATTCGACCCGAGGACATTTTCGACGCGAACCTCGCGAGCAACATCGCCCCTTCGGAGGCGAACACGGTGGACGCGAAGGTCGACGTGCTGGAGCCGCTTGGCCACGAATATGTCGCCTACCTTGGTATTGGACCGCACAATGTGATCGCGACGATCGACAACGAGACGCGGGTGAAAGAGGGCCAGACCTCCAAGTTCTGCATCGACCTCGATGCGATTCACCTTTTCGACGCCGAGACGGAACAGGCGATCCGTTAAGAGCGACGAGTGGGAATTAGTGTCTTAAATCCCACTCGGGCGCCTCTTAGCGTGCGAGGATAGCTACCTTTCTGAAGAGTCGGCTCCACATAAGGGCACAATCGACTATCCCCGTTTCTTTAGCGCCTCGACCATTTCGAGCACCATCCGCTCCAAGGTGTCCACCGGAGTGTAGCTCGGTAATCCACCCTTGAGTCGGGCATCGGTGTCCGCGAGCACACCAAGGCACGCGGCGAGCGCGGGAAGGTTCGTGCGCCGCGCCGAAGCCATGACGCGCGTCTGCCGGTACGAAGGTTCTTTGGCCAGGTTCGGCTTCTCCGTGAACGTCGCGCGTACTTCCGGCGTGGCATCGCCTGGGCTGCGGCCCGCGTCAAGGCAGACACGAGCTTGCCATGTGAGACGCAACGCGCGCGAGGTGAGCGGAAGGATGCTCGAGTGCGCGGTGTCGGCGGCTTTCGCCGCCGTGCCGACGAGGATACGTAGGTGCCGGAGCGCTTCGGGCACGTTCGCGTCGAGGAGCGCATCGATCATGCCGAACACGTTCCACTCGCGACTGGGTACGACCAGCGCTCGCACCGCGGCCTCGTCGATTCGATCCGCTTCGCCCACGTAGAGGCTGAGCTTCTCGAGTTCGTCGGTCGCGCGGCTCAGGCTCCCGCCCGTCATCTCCACGAGCGCCGCGGCGGCGGCCGACGACATGCGCTTGCCGACGCGTTCCAGTTCGGGCTTAAGCCCGTCCATCGCCCGCTTCGGATCGGCGTTGCAGTCGATCACCGCGCCCTTTGCCTTTTCGACCGCTTTCGTCCAGCCCTTCGCGCGTTTTTCGAGATTCTCGTTCGTCTCCTCGTCGGCGACGAGGACGAGAAGCCCTGTGCCAGGAAGCGAGGCGAGTAGTCCCTCTCGCGCCTCCTCAGGATCGCGCCGGAGCAGATGGCGAACGACGACGGTTCGCCTTTCCGCAAGAAAGGGCGCCGTTCCGGCGGAAGCGACCCAAGTCCCC
This sequence comes from uncultured Fimbriimonas sp., assembly GCA_964251345.1. Classification (GTDB taxonomy): domain Bacteria; phylum Armatimonadota; class Fimbriimonadia; order Fimbriimonadales; family Fimbriimonadaceae; genus Fimbriimonas. The sequence goes on from CAXUKB010000186.1 coordinate 6,205, forward strand.
GGCCCAGACTCGTCCGCCTCGAATCCTTCTAAATCGAAGTCGTCCTTCGCGACGCCCGCCGCTGCGAGCAGCCCCTCCAACGCCCTTCTGCGCAAAAGCTCCTCATCCCCGACGACGAGGATCAAAGGAGAGCGAACGGCCTTCTCGGGGGTCATAGTGGGGAGCGTGCGGACGGAGCCGCACGCTCCCAAAGTCTATCGCTTTCGCAACGCTTTCGTCCCCGCCCGGAGCGCCTGCACCTCGGCCTCCGTGGGCTCGGCGGGACCGTACAGGGCACGCTCGAAGCTCCGCCCCAAGTCGACCGCCTCCAGCCCAAGGATCCCAGCTGACGTTTGCGCGTACGCTTCGATCGTCTCGCCCGCCGCCCGGCGTCGTTCGAGGGCGCCGCGCAGTCGCCGCTCGTAGGTGCGATAGGCGCGGTGAACTTCCCATCTGGGCGGACGGGGCTTCGGCCGAACGCTACGAAGAACGAGAAAGCCGCCGCCCAAGGCGAACACGATGAGGATTCCCCGCATCGTCGGCGCGACCCAGGAGGCTAAATACCAGGGCCGATTCGAATCGCTGCTTCCCCGCTCTCCGCCCGCGACCTGCTCCGCCCCTTCGGTCGCATCATATACCGTCCAGCCCGCACCCTCGAAGTAGACCTCGCACCAAGCGTGGTAATCGGCCTCGCGCAGGACGAAGTTTCCTTGACCGTCGCTCTTTTCCGGCAGGTATCCGATGACGTACCGGGCGGGAAGACCCACCGACCTCGCGCAAAGGGTCATCGCCGTCGCAAAGAGGTCGCAGTATCCTTCGCGGTTGGTGAAGAGGAACCACTCCGCCGGATCCGCGCCGGAGGGCACGGCGGCGGCCTCGATGTTGTACTTGACCTGCCCCGCGATGGCGGCGGCGATTCGCCGCGCCTTGTCGTCGGGAGCCGTCGCTCCCTTAACGGCGTCTTGGGCGAAGCGCTGGACGCTCTCGGGAACCAACTGAACGTTCAGGAGTTCGCGGTCGGCCGCAAGGAGATCATGCGGGACTCCGGTCGGTGCACCGGTCGATTCGACGAGCGTGCCTTGAATGAAGGTGCCCACCGAGCGGTCGTACAGGTTGCCTCCCCCATCCGGCCGCACGCTCGCGCCCGGTCCAATCTTCTTCGGCTCGGCAGGAAGGGGGAGCTGACGACTTGGGTCGCTGGCCATCACCGCGAAGTCGACCGCCCGTCGATTGACGCCCATCGACGCAATGGAAGACTTGACCGACTCCCCGACGAGCCCCGGCTGAGAATTGCCGATTTGAATCGCCGTCGCCCAGCCGCGGCCGGTGTAAGACTCGTAAGCGGCAGTCCGCATGTATCGCGGCCGGTCCAACTTCGCCTGGTACACGACATGATCCGTCAACCCGCCGTTGGGTCCTCTCCCGACGACGTACGTCGTTTGCTGGGCGGCAGGACCATATTGTCCACGGAGGTTCCTCACCGAGGGGGGCGCAAGAATCTTAAACTGGCTTGTGAGAGGTCGGGTCGCTTCTTGGATCACCGGGGCGCCCAGCCGTGAAAGAAGGACGATAATGAGCGCTGAGGCAAGGGCCCACTCGGGGCCCGCCTGCCAACGCCAGGGTCCGCGCCGAATGTCCTCGTAAAGCTCCGCCGACTGCTCGGGGAACTCCTGAGGCGTGGAAGGAGCGTCGGCGCGGTTAAAGTAGCCGCTCTCCACCGCTTGGCGCATCATCTCGCGTCGATTCGCCCGCGCCAGCACGATGGCGAGGCAGACGAGAAACCCGAAGAAGAGGTACGGCGCATAGACGTAAGTGTCGTAGCAGCCCACCAACCCGAAGAGCGCGACGCTGGGAATGGCTTGAAAAAGGAGAGTGCCGTCCCGCCACGTCACGACGCTTCCGAGCAGGATCATGAAGGACAGGATGCCCGCCATCATGACGTCCCGCACAAAGCCGTCCTCGGGCAAGAAGCCGTTCAGCGTCGGAAAGCCGACAACGGCGCAACCGATCGCGGCGGCATAGAGAATGCCATCCACCTTCACCACGGCGGTGCTTCCCAACAGCGTTCGTACGAGGTACGAGAGCGCGGTTCCGACGAGGACTCCCGTGGCCAAGAACTGTGCGGTGTCTTCGCGGCCGATCGACATGCCCGCGGTGTAGGCGGCAAGGCACGAGCCAAGGCCCATGAGCCCGTAATCGATCAGGTTCAGTCGACTCTGGTCGCGCGCTCGGAGGCGAGGCGCCGGCACGTTCACCAACGAAACGCCACCTTCCTTTTTCGAGGTCCATCGAGGGTAATCGACTTATCCTCCGTCGCCTCTGCGGTCGTCATCGCCTGCGGCGTCAACCCTGCGGCCTGGAGCTCGTCGACGTAATCCGCGCCGATCGCCGTGGGAAGCGAGGTTCGACCAAACGCCGCCGCGTCGTAGACAAGGGGGACGACCCGGACTCCCCGCGCGACGAGAGACGCTCCGGCGCGCTGAATCTCGGGATCGGCGACCGCGTGAAAAGCGTAGACCACCGATCCGCCCGGGAGAATAAGGTCGCTCAATTCCTCACCGAGACCCGCCGCCCGATCCGAGTCGAGGGTCGCGAGGGCGCGAAGCGCCTGGGCGGTCCTCTCCTGCACGTCCAGATGGTTGGGATTATCGTCGACCTGAGGCAGCAGCACGCGCACGCCTTGACGCAGAAGGGTCTCGACCAGAAACGCGGCGTGGCCCACCATCATCTCGAGCGAAGTGTCCGCTCCGCGTCCAATATCATGACCCTTCTTTCGGTCGATGAGGAGCGCGACGGTGGCCTGGGATCCCGCTTCGAACTCCTTGACGACGATTCGCCCGGTTCGGGCGGTCGAGCGCCAATGAACGAGCCGGAGGGGGTCGCCCGGCCGGTACTCGCGAACCCCGCGCGGCTCGATGCCGGCGCCGCGCGTTTGGCCGCTCTCCGCCTCGCTCACGCCCCATCCGCCCGCGATGGGCAGTTCGACGGAGCACGGGATAGCCCGGGGCAAGACGACCATCTCGGTCGCCGCGGTCGCGTACTCACGCGACTTGGTGACGAGACCGAGGACATCCGTGCCTTCGACGACGAGTCCGCGCGAGCGGT
>CAXUKB010000187.1:0-2460 GCA_964251345.1 uncultured Fimbriimonas sp.
CGCCCGAAGGACCGTGGGAATTCTGCGTCACCGTCAACGACTCCTGGGGCTACCAGGGTGGGGACCATAACCACAAATCCGTGCGCCGCCTGGTTCGGATGTTCACGGAGACGATCGGAATGGGCGGCAACATGCTGCTCGACATCGGCCCTTACGCGGACGGTTCGCTTCAACCGGAGCAGGTCGCGCGTCTCGAAGGGCTGGGCGAGTGGATCCGCTCGAACGCGGAGGCCGTCTACGACACCGTCGCGGGACTTCCGGCCGGACTCCTTTACGGCGCTTCGACCTTCTCAAAAGACCGGCGGACGCTCTACCTTTTCGTGTTCGACCCGCCGCTCGACGAGATCGCGGTCAAAGGTCTTCGCGAGCGTCCTCTGCGGGTCTCGGTTCTTGGCGGTGAGGCGCTGGCCGCAACGATGGTGGGTGGCCTCGGCGAGACGCCCGGCGTGCTCTGGATCGACGCCCCGAAGACGACGGATCCGAACGCGACCGTGCTTAAGCTTGAGTTCGAGAACCCCGTCGAGCCTTACATCGGGCGCGGGCGCGGTTAGGCGGGCGGCTTGGCGCTGGGATCGCCCGTGGGCGGCGGCGCGTGATCGTTGGCGGCACGAGGCCCCAGAATTTTCTGGAGAATCGGGTTGAGGCCGTCGGCCCACGTTTGGTAGCCCTTGGGTGAGGGGTGAAGGCCATCGATCGTCATGTCCGCGCGGAGCTTGCCGCTCGCGTCGGCAAGTCCGGCGTTCACGTTGAGGAACTGCACGTGTCGATCCGCCCGCTTGGCCAGATCGGCGTCGATCGCTTCGATCGTCGGCCCGTAAGCGGGGTTGTCGTTGCGCGGAAAGATCGCGGTCAGGACGATGGTCGCCTTCGGCGCCTTTTTTCGACACCGGTCGACGATCGCCCGCACCCCGCGCGCGACCTCTTCCGCGCTCTCCCCCGCTCCGACGTTGTTCGTCCCCGCGAGCACGACGATGACCTTAGGGTTCACCCCGTCGATCTCGCCGTGATCCAGCCGCCAGAGAATGTTCTGGGTCGCGTCGGCGCCCCAGCCGAAATCGGCGGCGTTCCAACCGAAAAAGTTGGTCTTCCAATTCTCGTAGTTCGCCCGCCACTTGACGTCGCTCGTGCCCCAGCGACGGATGATCGAATCGCCCTCGAAGTAGACGTCGATGCCGCCTTTTCGGGCCTTGTTCAAGAGCTGTTCGTGCGCGAGTTGGGAGTTATGGTCGGTTCTGGGCGCGGGTTGGTCGGCGGGAATCCGCTGGAAGGCAAGCAGGATCATGGCTTGCCGACGTCCCCACGCGGTTCGACACGGCCCGTTTTGGCGAGGGCATTCAGCCAGTCTTCGCGTCGAACGATGATCGGCCGGAGCTGCTCACGCGTCGCCAGATTGTTGTGGGGCGCGTCGATCATCGGCGCGGCCTCCTTGGGCGCGCGAATCGCGTTGAACGCGGTCCAGATTCCCGCGGGCGCCGCGACGGTGTCGACGAAGCCCATCGCGACGAGCGAGGTCGCCTTGATCCGGGAGGCGAAGTTCACCGCGTCGACGTAGCGCGCCGTTTCCATCGTCTTGGGATCGTTGGTCGGGAAGAACGGATAGCCCTCCTGACGGCCGTGCAGTCCGGCGGCGAGGTCGCAGCCCGCAGGCTCTTCGACGATGAGGTGGGTGACCTGCGGACAGAGCCCGGCGGCGGCGAGGCTCTGCTGTCCGCCCATGCTTCCGCCCATCACGACCAGCGTCCGGCCGTCCCAATCCGGACGGCTCCGGAGGTAGTCGAGAGCGCGGACGTCGCGCAGATACATATCGACGAAGTAGCTATGCTCCCGGTCGTCCCGGCCGATCGAGGCGTAATTCTTGATCGCGTCGGGCAGCGCCGCGTAGTAAGGGGACGCCTCGGTGGGAAGCACGTCGTGCGGCTCGACGTTCAGCACGATGAACCCTTTGGTTGCCGGATCGACGGACCACGATTTCTGGAGCGGATAGGGCGGACTCGCCCACTGAAACACGGCGATCGCCGGGTACTTGCCCGGCGCCTTCGGCTTCGCGAGCGCCCCGTAGACGCCGGTGCCGTGCGGTCCGTCCATCCGGATCGTGGCATAGTCGACGTCGGGCTTTCCGCTCTCGCCAGGCGTGAGCACCGGGTTCATCGGCACCTTTCGAAGGTCGTCCAGCTCTCCTTTCCAGAAGGCGTCGAAGTCCGTCGGCTTGGGCTCGACCGGCTTCAGCTTCGTCGGTTCGACGGCGGCGCCGAACGCCATCGGCTTGCCCCCGCTTGCGGGCCGCAATTCCATGTAGAGCATCGTGGGCTCGGCCACCGCAGTCTCGACCTTCGCCGGACCGGCGGAGAGGTCCACATCGCCGGACGCGACGGCCTCGGCGTTGTTCTTCTTGAGCGTGTAGCGATACGTTCCGGGCGGACCGGCCACCATCCATCCGGCCTTTTCGCCGAGCCTATAGAT
>CAXUKB010000187.1:2470-9285 GCA_964251345.1 uncultured Fimbriimonas sp.
TATAGATTCCGGACGGGCGCTAGGGCGTGACCGTCGGCACCACGTCTTGGGCGGGCGGGGCGACGTGGACGGCGCAGGCGGCGAGGACCGCGAGGGGGGCGGCGAGCAGAGGTGAGGGACGTCTTCGGCCGATCATCGATCGTTCCAGTCTAACCGACCTTTGGCAAGATTTAACGATATCGGAAAAATGCGACGCCAGAAGCCACGATCGGGGAAGAAAATGCGTCGGACTCTTGTATTTCGAGCGAAAACGGCCTATACTGCTTTTTGATTTAACCGTAAATCCATGAAGACGACGATTCGCGACGTGGCCGAGGCGGCCGGGGTGTCCGCCATGGCGGTGAGTGCGGTGCTGAATGGCGCCGGCAGCAACGTGAAGGTGAGCCAGGAGAAGGCGGAGCACATCCGTCGCGTGGCCCGCGAACTGCGCTACCAGCCGAACCATTTGGCCCGCTCGCTACGCTCCAAGCGCACGGGCATGGTAGGCGTCGTGTTCCAACACTTCGACGGTTTAGGCGAGGAGCATCCCTACTATCCGCAGCTCCTCAACGGCGTTATGGCCGCCCTCTTTCCGGCGGACTACACGCTTGCCCTTTGCCCCAAGCTCATCCAAGGAGGAGACGCGGGTTCCATCTCCGACGGCCGCTTCGACGGTGTCCTTTGGTGTCGCCCCGACTTTACCGAAGCGTCCGTCGAGACAATCCAGAAGGCGGGCGTTCCCGTCGTTACCATGCACGCGCCTCCCGGCGCGGTGCCCGGGGTACCCACCTTCTGCGCGGACAACGAAGGCGCGATGCGCGCCGTGGTTCGCCACCTCCGGGAATTGGGCCACGAACGCTTCGCCTTCGTCATCGATCCGGTCAATGAGCACACCGTCGAGGGCCGGGCACGGCGGGCGGCGTTCTTCGATGCGGCGGGCGGCCCCTGCGACGTTCTCGTTTGGGACGAGACCTGCCCCGGCGTCGAGCGTTATGCGAAAGCGGACGCGCCCCACACCGCGCTCGTGTGCTTCAGCGACACCGTCGCGGGCGCGGTCCTCAAGGCGTGCGAGCGGCACGGCGTCTCGGTACCGCGAGACCTTTCGGTGGTCGGCTTCGACTCCTCCTCGTTCTGCGAGAGCACGAAGCCGCGTCTCACCTCCGTGAACCAGCCGGTCGAGCGCATGGCGCACGCGGCCACCCTTCATCTTCTCTCCCTCATCCGCGAAGAAGCGGAGGGCTCTCCCTCCGCTCCCGTGGTCTCATCCATCTATGACTGTGGCCTACACGTTCGAGAATCCCCCGCCCATCACCGCACTCACTGAAGAGACATGCAAATGAACGCCAAGAAAGCCTTCACCCTCATCGAACTGCTGGTGGTCATCGCCATCATCGCGATCCTCGCCGCCATTCTGTTCCCCGTCTTCGCGCAGGCCAAGGCCGCCGCGAAGAAGACCGCGTCGCTCAGCAATCTGAAGCAGACCGCCCTCGCCAGCCTGATGTACTCGGGCGACGCCGACGACAACTTTTCCTTCGGCTCGGGCAACGACTGGTACTACCCGAACGGCAGCTGGATCTGGAACACCCAACCCTACATCAAAAGCTACCCCATGCTCGTGGACCCGTCCGACCCCAAGAGCAAGGCGTTCTACCAAAGCTGGTTCCCATCGACCACGCTGCCCATCTCCTACGCGGCCAACTCGAAGATCCAGTGGAACGGGACCGCCAACCAATGCGTGGGCGTGATCAACATGCAGCAGTCTTGGTACTCAGGCCCCTACGTGGTCAGCCAAACCCAGGTGAACCGCGTCGCGGAGACGATCATGTTCGCCTCGCATTACTTTGGTAATAACATCTGGGGCATGGGCGGTCTGATCACCGGCGCCGCCTTCTGGGACTATGCGGGACCGACCACGACACCCCAAGGCACTCCTCCTCCCGGTGGAACCGCCCGCACCGGCGGTACTTACACGGTGACGGACGTGAATGGCGGCACTCAGATCGTCAACAAGAACGACCATTACGGTTCGGTGGCGGTCTACGGCGATCAGGGAATCTTCGCGTTCACGGATGGCCACGCCAAGACGATGAACCCAGTTGCCACGAACCCGGCCGAGCAGTACACGCCCGACCAGGACACGAAGGACATGTGGAACTACACGCGCTCCTGACGGAGAAACGACTGAACAATGAAGAATCTCGCCTTGCTTCTCGCCGCCGCAGCCCTCTCCATCGGGGGCTGCGGGAGTTCGGACAGCAACACGTCCTCGGCCCAAGACGCTGCGTTCAAAAGCGGATCTAAACCAACCGTCACGATGCCGCCCGGTGCGAACAAACCGCCCGCCAATTTCAAGAGCAGCCTCGATACCGGAAACAGCCATGTCCCGGCGAATGTGTCGGGAACCGCGGGTGGCGGGTAACGAGGGTCTGTTTAGAACTCTCAAAAGCCCTATAGCCGGTGGCTTTCGCCGCTGCGGAATGATCCTGTAGCGGCGGGGCTTGATCCGCGAGAGACTTTGGATGCCCGCTCGCGAGCGGTTCGTCGAGAGGCTCCCGCAGGGCAAGATCTGCCGTTACACTTCGTCTAAAGAGGCCGTGTTTGAGGTGTTCGCCTCTGCGGCTTTTTCTTGGCGAATCGTCGAAAGGTGTGCGTTCGCCGACGGGAAGATGCCTCTAAACGGCCAATAGGCGTCGATTGGAACGAGTCGGCTTTACTGCCTACAAGGTCGAAACGGCCACAACTAAAATAATCTCTATGCTCAACCCCGTGATGTACAACGCCCACCACTCGCCGGTCGGCGCTTTCGCCACCCTGACCCTTGGCATGAAAGGGCCGAAGGGCGGACTCGGGCTTGAGTTGGCAGGACCCGCCGACGAGGGCATTTACATCGGGGTCGAGGATCGGGAGGGCGGGCGCTACCGCGCCCTTCCCTTCTTTGCGGGAGGTGAGGAGGACCGGGCGGAGGACTTCGACGTCGAAGGAATCTCCGAGTTCGGACGGCCGCGGACCGTGGCTCACTTCGCCGATGCGGAGATCGAACGCACGATGGGCGCGGGCGTGGACGAGTGGCGCGCAGGTGACCTCACGTTCCGCCTGATCTCGCCCGTACGCGCCGTGCCCGACCCGGAGGGGGCGTCGGCCGACGCCCTACGGGACGCCATCGCGCCCGCGATCTTCGCGGAGCTCACCGTCGACAATCGAGAGGGGACGAATCCCCGCCGCGCCTTCTTCGGCTACGCAGGCTCCGACCGCGCGGCGGGAATGCGCCTGCTGGACGAGAAAGGCCTCGTCGGTATCGCGCAGCACACGGCGACCGCGATCGCCACCGACGATCCCGGTGTCCGCGCGGGCATCGCCTTTCAGCCGGAGAAGGTTCTCGAACCCGATTCGGAGCCGAACCTCGCGTTCCTGGTGGGCAACCTCGGGCTCCTCGTCGGCACCGTCGAGCCCGGTGAGCTTCGCACCTTCCGGTTCGCCGTCGGCTTTTTTCGGGAGGGCACGGCGACCACGGGAATCCGGACGCGGTATCTCTACCGACGCTTCTTCGACGATGTCGAAGGGGTTCTCCGCCACGCGCTCACCCGTTTCGAGCTTGCCAAGCGCGACGCGGAGGCGTTCGACGCCCGCCTTCGCGATCGGCTCTCTCCCGAGCGGGCTTGGATGGCCGCGCACGCGATCCGCTCCTACTTCGGATCGACCCAGCTTTTGGAACGCGAGGATGGCCGCCCCCTTTGGGTAGTCAACGAGGGCGAATACCGGATGATGAACACCTTCGACCTCACCGTCGATCAAGCGTTTTTCGAGCTCGCCCTCAACCCCTGGACCGTGCGCAACGTTCTAGATCTTTATGTCGAACGGTACGCCTACGAGGACGAGGTTCGCTTCCCCGGGTCCGACAGGCTCCACCCCGGCGGTCTTGCGTTTACCCACGACATGGGCGTGGCGAACGCCTTTTCGCGTCCGGGGTACTCCGGTTATGAGCAAGCGGGGCTGAAGGGATGCTTTTCCTACATGAGCGCGGAGGAGCTGATGAACTGGGTTCTGACCGCCGGCCTGTACGACGCCCACACCCGCGACATGGCCTGGGCCGTCTCCCAGCGCGGAACGTTCCTTGCCGCCTTGCGCAGCCTCGTCAATCGCGATGATCCTTCGCCCGAGGCGCGCAACGGGGTCGTCGGCCTCGACGCCGCGCGTTGTGAGGGCGGTGCGGAGATCACGACCTACGACAGTCTGGACGCTTCTCTAGGCCAAGCCCGCAACAACCTATATCTGGCGGTCAAAGGCTGGGCCTCGTACCTCTTGCTCGAAGCCGTCCTGCGCCGCTTGGGCGAGGACGGCGCCGCCGACGAGGCGCGTCAGCAGGCGGCCAAGGCGGCGGCGGCGGTGGTCAGCGCCACCGACGGCGACGGCCTACTTCCAGCGGTGATCGGCGAAGGCGTGAACGCGCGGATCATTCCCGCCGTCGAAGCGCTCGTCTATCCCTACGTCATTGGTCTTCCTATCGACGAAGACCTCAAGAGCACCCTGGCCCATCACTTCAAGGCCGTTCTTCAGGCCGGAATCTGCCGCTTCGACGACGGTGGTTGGCGACTTTCCTCGACGAGCCGCAACTCCTGGTTGAGCAAGATCTATCTCTGCCAATACGTCGCCGAGCGCGTCCTCGGCGAGACTCCCGACGCGCCGGCCGACCATGCCCACGTCGCCTGGCTGATGAGAGAAGAAAACGCCTATTACGCCTGGAGCGATCAAATGCTCGAGGGCAAAGCCGTGGGCTCGCGCTACTATCCGCGCGGCGTGACCAGCATTCTCTGGACCACCGAGTCGGACCGTCCTCTGGCTGAGATTCGGGAGCGTCTCCTCAGCGCGGGAGTGATGGCGTGACCAAGGACAATACGCCTACGGTCACGATTCCCCCGGAGTTGAAAGACATTCTCGAAAGCACGCCCGACACGGTAAGTGGCGCGACCCGCTTCGCGGGAACACGGGTGATGGTCGAAGTCTTTCTGGATACGATCGCCGATGGATGGTCGCTTGATCGGACATTGGAAAGTTTCCCCACGATTCCGCGAGACGGCGCACGGAAAGTCCTGTGATGGCAGAACGATCATTCGCACAAACTCTTGGGCATTCCAAATCCTTGAAGAAGGTTCTGCTGGACGAGAACATGGCAGAAGGTCTGAAGGAGTTGCTGATCGCCCACGACGTAAGGCATGGGCGATCGATGGGGTGGCTTGGCTTGAAAACGGTCGACTTCTCGCCGCCGCTACCGATGAGGAGTTCGACGCGGTGATCACGGCGGACAAAAATATGGCCTTTCAGCAAAACCTTGAAGGCAGGCCCGCTCTGATCGTTCTCGATGTTCACCCGACCTCTCCTGCCAATCAAATTGCCTGTTTGCCTCAGATCGCAACACTTCTGCCCGACGTACGCTTAGACGAATTCCACGTAATCCGCGGGCCACATCCGAAGAGAGATCGACGGTGATGACCCTTGTCGAGCGGGTCCAGAAGGCTGTCGACACCGCGCCGATCGTCGACATTCATACCCATCTTTTTGCGCCCCAATTTGGCGGTTTAAACCTACGGGGCGTCGACGAGCTTTTGACCTACCACTATCTCGTCGCGGAGACCCTGCGGGCCGAGCCTTCGGTCATGCCCGAGGCGTTCTTCACGCTCGACCAAAAGGCGCAGGCCGACTTAGTGTGGAACGCGCTTTTCGTCCGACGAACCCCGCTGAGCGAAGCGACGGCGGGGGTGCTCACCGTATTCGATACGTTCGGACTCGACCCGCGCGCCAAAGACCTTAAGGAGGCTCGCGCCTTCTTTGCCGCCCGGCGGGCCGAGGATCACCTCGAAGACGTGCTCCGACTCGCGGGTGTCGCGGCGATCACGATGACCAACGATCCTACCGATCCGGCGGAGCGTGCCTTGTGGGACGCGGGCGTCGAACCCGACCCGCGCTTCCATGCGGCGCTGCGGCTCGATCGCCTCATCCTTTCTGCGGCGTTCGATGAAGGAGCGGATCTCCGCAAGGAGCTCGACCACTGGATCGCGCGGATGCGCCCCAAGTACCTCGCGGTCTCCGTGACGGAAGTCGTCCCGCCCCCTCGCGCGGTGCTCGAGGCGTGCCACGATTACGGCTTGCCTTTCGCGATGATGGTCGGCGTTCGACGGGCCGTGAATCCACGCTTGCGAGGCGCGGGCGACGGAGTCGTCGCCGTGGATCTCGCCCCGCTGGAACGGCTCGCCGAGGAGAATCCCGATGTACGCTTTATGGTCACGACCCTCGCGCGAGAAAACGCCCACGGCCTTTGCGTGGCCGCGCGTAAGTTCGCCAACATTCTGCCCTTCGGCTGCTGGTGGTTTATGAACAATCCATCGCTCGTCGAGGAGACGACGCTGATGCGCCTGGAGATGCTAGGAGCGACCTTCGTGCCCCAGCACTCCGACGCCCGCGTCTTGGATCAGCTCATCTACAAGTGGCGCCATGCGCGCCGTTCGATCGCGCAGGCGCTCACGCGGCGTTACGAAGCCATGATCGTTCCGCCATCCGACGAGCAGATCGACCGTGACGCCAAGGACCTCATGGGAGGAATCGCGCAAGCGTGGCTTTCGTAAACCGATTCGACATCACCGGGCGCAACGCCGTCGTCATCGGAGGCACGAGCGGAATCGGTCGAGCGATCGCCCTAGGGCTGGCCGACGCCGGGGCGAACGTCGCCGCCGCCGGACGTCGTCCCAACGCCGAAGTCGCGGACGAGATCCGGGAGCGCGGCGTCGAGACGTTCGAAGCGACCTGCGACGTCGGCGACCGGGCCTCGGTCGACGCGCTTTGTC
>CAXUKB010000188.1:0-9219 GCA_964251345.1 uncultured Fimbriimonas sp.
GCACAAGAAGAACATCGAACGCCGTAAGGAGGCCTTGAAAAAGGGATGAGCGCCTGGAAAAGCGGTGACTTCGATCGGACCCGACTGGGAGGCCCGGTTCGCCACTTCGCGCCGGCTCATGCCGTCGAGAACCTGCCCGCGATCGACCTTGAGAGACTCTACGAACGTGGAAAGCGGCTCATTCTGCTCGATGTCGACAACACCCTCGTTCAGTGGAAACAGGAGGAGTTCTCGCCCGAGGTCGTCGCCTGGATCGAGCGGGCAAAAGCGTTGGGCTTCGGCCTTTGCATCATAAGCAACACCCACCGTCTGGACCGGCTCGAACGCCTACGCACGACGCTCGGCATCGAGACGGTCAGAGGACGCTTTAAGCCGAGCCGCGCGATGTTCCGACTGGCGCTCATCAAATTCGGGCGAAAGGCCGAAGAAGCGGTGATGATCGGCGACCAGATGATGACGGACATCTTCGGTGCGAACCGTTCGGGCATCGACGCAATTTGGGTTCGGAAGATGGAGGGAAAGGAGTTTGGGGGTACCCGAATCAACCGCGTCATCGAAGGCTTTCTCACGAGCCGCGTCTACGAAGCGCTCGTCACGCCCGAAGTCGCGACGCCGCAACCAGAAACGCCGCTTGCCACCCCGCTGGGCAAACAGATCTTGCGTTTCGCCGTCGTGGGCGGAATTTCGTTCGTCGTCGACACCCTCATCACCTACCTTCTGCTGCGCTGGATCTCCATAGGCGGCGAGCCGATGGGCGAGGTCTTCGGTCGTTGGCTGCAGACGAGCTATCCCTCTCAGTTCGCCTTCGCGACTGCGCCCGAGAGGGCGGCGGCACCCGTGCTCGGCGCGGTGTCCTCGCTCATCTCGATGTTCGTGTCGTTCGTGCTGAACCGGGCGTGGACGTTCGAAGCGTCGGGCAGGGCACGTCGAGGATCGCAAGCGCTCCGGTTCTATGCCGTGGCGATCGTCGGTGCGATTCTGAACGCCATTCTCTTCAGCACCTTTCTCAACGCCATGGCGTCGCACGAAGGCAAAGCGATTCTCTTCGCGAAGATCGGCGCGGCCTTCCTCGTGGCGATCTGGAACTTCATGGGCCAGAAGCTGTTCGCCTTTCGAGATGCAAGACCACGTGGCTTGGGGGACAATAGGGCATGACCCCGTACGCTTGGCGCGACGCTTCGCCCGCCGACTTTGCCGTGATCGGCGATCCGGTGGCGCACTCGCTCTCACCCCAGATGCACGAGGCGGCGTACAAGGCGCTTGGCTTGAACTACACGTACGTGGCGGTTCAGGTCCCGGTGGGCGAGGTGAGCGCCGCGCTCGATCGACTTCGTGAGATCGGATACCGAGGAGTGAACGTGACGGTGCCACATAAGCAGGAGGCTATCGGCTGGTGCGCGCACGTGGACGGTTTTTGCGAGCAAGTCGAGTCCGTGAACACGATCGATCTGCGTCGACGTTCGGGGATCAACACGGATGCCAACGGCTTTCTCGCCACCCTCGCGGGTGTGCCCGTCGGCACGGCGCTGATGTTGGGCGCTGGGGGATCGGCCCGCGCTCTCGCCCGTGCGCTTGTTCGAGAAGGCTGGGCGCTTCGAATTTGGAACCGTACCGCCGAGAAAGCGGCCGAATTGGCTCGTCTGACCGGTGCCTCGGTTGCCGAAGAGCCCGATCCAACGGGTTCGTCGCTCATCCTGAACACGACTTCCGCCTCGCTCACCGGAGACGCTTTGCCCGTCCAATGGGAAAAGGCTAAGCCGGAAGCGGTCGCCTACGATCTCGCGTACGGCGATTCGCCTTTCCTCAAAGACGCCCAGGCCAGGGGCTTAAAGACGATGAACGGTCTTCCGATGCTCGTTGAGCAAGGCGCGCTTTCGCTCGAGTGGTGGACGGGGGTCCGCGCACCCCGCGCCGCGATGTTGGCGGCGGTCGAAGCCGCGCGTCCGACGGGTGACAAAGAGCAAGGGTGATCGTTCCCCCGACTCCGGAGAACGTCGCCGCGGCCGGCGAAGCGTTGAGCCGGGGCGAACTGGTGGGGATGCCCACCGAGACGGTTTATGGACTCGCCGCATCGTTGTGGAACGTCGAGGCGTTACGTCGGACCTTCGTCGTGAAGGGACGCCCCGCGGACAACCCTCTCATCGTTCACATCGCCCATCTCGAACAGCTCGACGATTTGGTCGCACGGTGGCCGGACGATGCGCGGAGGTTGTCCGACCGTTTTTGGCCGGGACCCCTTACGCTTGTGCTCCCAAAGCGTCCAAACGTGCCCTTTGAAGCCACGGGAGGATTGGACACGGTCGCGATTCGAGTGCCTGCCCATCCCGTCGCTTTACGGCTGATCGATGCCGCCAAATCGCCGCTTACCGCGCCCAGCGCGAACCGCTTTATGGGACTCTCGCCGACGCGAGCGGAGCACGTCGATCTACCCGGCGTTGCGATGGTCTTGGACGGCGGTCCCAGTGCCGTCGGCATCGAATCGACCGTCGTCGACCTGAGCGGCTCCGAGCCCCGCCTGCTACGGCCCGGGGGAGTGCCGCGCGCGCAGATCGAGGCAGCCTTGGGTCGTCCTCTTTTGGGTAAGGACGACCAGCGCCGCGCGCCCGGCGATTATCCCCGCCACTATGCGCCGCGGACTCCGATCCGGCTTTCGTCCGCGCTGAAAACGGAGGAGGGGGGTCTCACCTTCGAAGAACCCGCCGAACGTCAGATCCGATTGCCTCGCGATCCCAGCGCCTATGCCATCTCCATGTACGCCGCCCTGCACCGACTAGACGCCCTCGCGTTGTCCGAGATCGTCGTGCAAGCACCCCCACGAACCGAGGCGTGGGAGGCGGTATGGGACCGGCTGGGGCGAGCTACGACCGAATCTCAAGGATTCTGAGTTCGGGGTCCATAATGCTCCAGACGCGTGGCGTACCGAGGCCAAGGGCACGACGTGGATTGAGGCAGCAGAGCTTGATCGCCGCCTCCGGACCAAAGTCGTGGAAAAGGTTACGGAAGGCATCGAGAAGCGTAATCGCGCTACCCGCGAGAGTGCCGTCCTTTAGTCTGACGTCCCCCTTTCCGACGATGCAGTCGAGACCCCACATTTCGATTTCCGACCCCGCCGGAAGTCCCGCCGCCATCGTTCCATCGCTAACGGCAACGACGCGGTCGAGGCCCTTGGCGCGTAGGAGGACGTCGGCTGCGGGGCGAGCCACGTGGACCCGATCGTAGATGAGTTCGCAAGTGAGCTTGTCTAAGGTGAGCGCGGCGCCCACGGTGCCTGGCTCCCGATGGTGAAGGGGCCGCATCGCGTTGTACGTGTGAGTTGTGTGAAGGGCTCCCGCCTCGACCGCCTCGCGAACCTCGGCGTAAGTGGCGTCGGTATGGCCAAGGCTCACGATAACGGAAGAGAGATGAAAATCTAGAACGAACCGATCGCCGAGACGGCGCACCAGATCAAGTCCGCCCGGAATCTCCGAGGCCAACGTAATAATTCTTAACCGTGGATCGTTCAAGACTTCGTCCCAATCGGACGAAGGTGAGACGATGGAACTCTGAGGCTGGGCGCCCGGATGTTTTGGACTGATGAACGGGCCTTCCAGATGAAAGCCCTCGATCCGTCTGTCGGCGGCGGGTAGGTTCGATAGCGCCTTTCGGACCGCCCCCAAGGAGCCGGTGACGGTCGTGGGCAGGAAAGATTCGTAGCCCACCCGCTCGAGGCCGTCGGCCATCGCAAGGAGGTCGTCCGCGGTTCCGGTCATGAAGTCGCGTCCAAACGCCCCATGAATATGAAGATCGACGAACCCGGGCACGAGCAGACCCTCCGTCGGACGATCGCTGGGCTCCATCGCCATCGTCTTGAGGTCGATGGCGTACCTCGCAAAGCCCTTAGGGCCGAGGGCGTTCAGGACGGGAAGGCTCATGGCCTTAAGGCATACCCGCCCGCGTGACGCAGAACGCGGCCATCGATCTCCAGAAGGGTGAGCTCGGAAAGAACCGTACTGGCATCGAGACCCGTACGCTCGACGATTCGCTCGGGGTCGATCGGTTCGGCGTTGAGAACGGCCACGATCCGTTCGGCGTCGCCTTCGGGTGGCGCGAGGGGAGCTTCGGGCGCGGGCTCGATGCCGAGACTGCTCAAGATTTGATCGGGGTGATAGACCAGGGTCGCGCCATCCCTTAGCAGGTTGAAGGATCCCCAGTACGCGCGATTGTCGATCGCGGCGGGAACGACGAAGACCTCCCGACCGAGGTCGGCCGCCTCGGCCGCCGTGCGAAGAGCTCCCGACTTGGGCGGTGCCTCGACCACCAACACCGCCGCACTGAGCGCAGCGATAAGATCGTTACGAAGGAGAAACTTGTGCTCACCCGGGCGGGCGCCACAGGCGAACTGGCTGACCAGACACCCCGACTCTTGGATTCGCGAGAAGAGCCCGACATGGACCGAAGGATAGACGTTGTCCACTCCACCCGCAAGGACGGCGGCGGTCCGACCGCCGACCCCGAGGGCACCCATGTGGGCCGCCGCGTCGATACCCAAAGCGCCGCCGCTTACGACGGTAACTCCCGCCCGTGCGAGTCCTTCGGCAAACTTTTGGGCGCACGCGCGACCGTAGGCGGTTGCGCGCCGCGTGCCGACGATCGCGACGCAAGGCGCGTGCAGGCAAGAGGCGTCGCCACGAACGAACACGACGGGCGGACCCTCCGCTTCGCGAAGCAGCACGGGCATCCCGTCTTCCAAGAGAAGATGGGCATCGGGAAGGATTTGCGAGGAGGCGGCGAGAATGCGCCGCCGCTCGCCGTCTGACAGCGCTTCGTGTCGTGGCAGAAGCGAGATCGCTTCGGGAAGGAGAGCAAGATCGGCGGCGACGAGTCGGGCCTTGCGAGCGGACAGCTCCCCGGCGAGGAGGAGCTGCCAAAAGGCCGTGTCAGGCACTACCGGCCATCGCCGCCGGTGCCACCGCCACCGCCCCGTCCACCCTTCCCGGGACCGCCGGGTGCGCCCGATTGTCCCGTCTGGTCGGCACCCGGAAGACCGAGGGGGCGCAGCGAGTTGTCGATTACGATGGAATACGTCTGCTTCGTGACGTTGCCCATCCAGTCGGCCGCCGTCACGACGATGCTATGCCGACCGTCCTGAAGGATCGGATTCGACTTCGGCTTTTCTGGTGCGACTCCAGCGACCGTGCGCGTCGTCGTCAGGCTCACCGAGTTTGAAAACGGCACTTGGACGTAGCCATCGCGAGTGTAGGTATAGGCCGCGTCTTTACCGTCGATCTCGACCTTGAGCGTCGTCTCGTTGACACCGGCCGCTTCGTCGGACAGTCGATAGATGAGGGTGAGCGGCGGCTGACCCGACACCACATCGCCGGGCGTGGGCCAAATCTGTTTCACCGTGGGTGGCGTAAGGTCGACGCCGAGATCTTTATCAAAGGCCAGGATCGACCCATCGCGTGCCGGAACTAGGAGCGTCTGGCCTGCGAGTACGGCAGGACCGCTTGCCTGAAGCGAGGTGATCAGTCGCCCCTGCGAGTTCCCGCCTCCGGCACCCATGCCGGGCCGCTGCGCGCTGCCTGACGTCTGCTCGTAGATTTCGCCGACCGGACGAACCACATAGCTCCAGAGGAGCGTGCCCGTAACCGGATCGAACAAGTTGACGGCACCGTTCGTGGTCGGCACGATGAACTTGGTACCGACGGCGGTAGGTCTCACGGCGGCGAAGCTACCGAGCTTGACCGGACCCTTGCGCATCGCGTCGACGGGATGGCCGTTCAGCGGATTGACGACGAGAGCTTCGCCGTCATCGGACACGACAAGGACGCCGCTCGCGCTCGCGGCGGGCGCCAGGGCGAGTTGCAGGCCGGTGTTCTGCTGCCACTTGGTCGTTCCCGAGGCGGCGTTCACCGCGACGAGGTACGGACCCGACGAAATGTAGAACGTATCTCCGAACAGCACGGGGACCGCTCGGGGGGGCAATTCGTTGAACCGAATCGGTTTCGTATAGTTCGGCTTTTTCGATACGACGTCAAGGCTCAACAACCGGTTTTGGCCATCGAAAAACACGATGCCCGTTCCGTAGCTGGCGATCTGACCTTTAATCTGGTCAAAGATGTGGAAAGGCTCCCAAGCGGGCTTGCCCGTCGCTCCTTCGACCGCGATCAACGTGTTGTCCGAGGTTGCGAAGGCCGCGTACCGATCGACCTGCACCGGAGCTCCGATCACCGGCGAAGGCAGGTTGTAGGTCCACTTCGGCGATCCGTTCGTCGGATCGATCGCATAGACGATTTTGTTTTCCGCGGCCGCGACCAAGGTGCCGTCCACCATGATGGGCGACGTCCGGAATTGGCCGTTGATCGGCTCGACCTGCGGATAACGCCACTTGAGGTTTCCGGTCGCTCGGTCGATCGCGAACACGCGGCCACCGATCGCGGTGTAGATCGTGTCGTCGACCACAAGGGGGGCGCCAGTGGCCGCGGCATTCGTGGGTTGGACCCAACGCCAGGCGAGCGGGGCGGGGCCGTCGAACTGGGCCGAGGCGGACGCCGCGAGCGCGAGGGCCAGGGGCGCGGCGGTGAGGAGGCGCAGGGTTCGCATGGTCGGTATTCGGTCTCCGCGGGACCGCCGGCATGGCGAGTCCCACCGAGTTATACCGTTACAGGACGAACGAGGCGTCCGGAACGTCACGCGCGACTTGCCTTCCGCTCTACACGCGGGTATAGTCTTTGTCGGAACGGGCTCATAGCTCAGTTGGTTAGAGCACTCCCCTGATAAGGGAGAGGTCATTAGTTCGAGTCTAATTGGGCCCACCATCCCCTTCCAAGTCCTGCCGCGAGAAGTTCTGCTTCTCGCGGCAGCCGCCGTTTTAAAGCGGACCGATAAGGCGAAAGGATTCAGAAGTTTTCATCGCCTTAGCGCGACGGATATCAGCACGGCTGACTTGAGTTCAAGTCGAGGGATGAGTCCTCAGCCCCTTGATCGGCGGCTTCGAAGATCGTCGGACGCACGCTTCTCCGAAGCCGATCGTCCTTCTCGTCGCTATTCGATCGCCATGTGCGGCGGATCCCCCGCACGGCCTAGGAAGGGAAGAGGACGGGCGAGGGTAAATCGTCCAGGGCCGGCGACGAGGACTGGAAGGAGCAGGCCGATCAGGGCGAGATTGAACTCGAACCCCGGTCCGGAACCGCCCATCAGGAAGAAGCCGTTCTTGAGGTGGACCATGAAGATGGCCCCGAGCATGACCACGATCAGCGCCGCCGCCGAGAACCGCGATAGGATTCCGACGGTGACGCCCAAACCGCCGAAGAACTGGCCGATAGCGACCAGATAGCCGACCGGCCCCATCTGACCGACCGTCGCCGCGAGTCCATGGCCCCCAAACAGGCCGAAAAGAAGTTGAGACCCGTGGGCCATAAACGTGAGCCCGACGATAAGCCGGACGAGAAGCAGCGAGACGTCGACGGCCATGCGGTCGGAGCGCGTTTCCATAGGTTTCACTACGGAAGTTGTAGCGAAACGTTCCTCACCGTCCGATTTCTTCCCGTATCGTCGCAACGATACTTTCGGACACCCGTCCGTAACGATCCTCCGGGTGAGCCGGGGCATTGAAGACCCCTGCCGCACCGGAGCGGTCCTCCACCCATTCCTGGGCCGCAGCGTGAACCTGCGACACTCCGGTACGGCTCACCACCGTGCGGACGTTCGACGGCCGGATACCGCCCCCTACCAGCACCTCGATTCGTCCCTCTGCACGTTCCACTAAGTTTGCGAGTGCGTCGAGGTTCTCCATCGTCGAACCGACTCCTCCGCTTGTCAAGACCCGTCGGAAACCGAGATCGATGAGCCTTTCGAGCCCTTCCGAAGGATCGCGAAGAAGATCGAAGGCTCGGTGAAACACCGCTTCGCCACCGAGCTTAACAAGGCGTGCGTTGGCCTTTAAATCCAGTGCGCCATCGGGTGTTAGCACGCCGAATACAAGTCCTCTCGCGCCAGCTGCGAGAAACCTCCGGCCGTCGCGGGCCATCGCGGCTACGTCCACTTCGCTGTACGCGAAGCCGCCCGACCGAGGGCGCAACATGGCCACCATCGGGAGCTTGCATGACGATAACGTTTCCTCGACCATTCCGATCGAAGGGGTAAGGCCGCCAAGGCTCAGGGCAGAGACGAGTTCGAGCCGGTCTGCTCCCGCGCGTTCGGCGGCAAGGGCGTCGTCGGGCGACTGGGCCACGATCTCCAGGGTCATGGCCTATTGTGCCGTGCCACAATGGAACCGTCCCCCATGACCACGCGTCCCCTTGCCGTGCCTCCGTGGTCGATCCTGCCGAGGGCCCGGCAAGAGTGAATTACGGCCTCTTCGGCGAAGACGATCTCGTTCGTGCAGGCGAGGTTCCGTCGATCATTCTGCGGGACTACCAAAAGAAAGCTCTCGCCGCGGTCCTTGCCGCAAAGGACCGGGGTCTAAACCGGGTGATGGTGGTCATGGCGACCGGGTGCGGCAAGACCACCGTGTTCGCCGCTCTTGTCGATGAGTTCGAGCGAACTTACGGCGCCCCGAGCCTCGTTCTGGCGCATCGGCACGAGCTCCTCACACAGGCCGCCTCCCGTGTCGCCATGTTCTCGCCCCGGCTTCAGGTCGGCATCGAAGGTGGAGATCGGAACGCGCCGTTCGAGTGTCAGGTCGTCGTTGCGGGGGTCCAGAGCGTCGGCCGTCCGGAATCGAAGCGGCTCGATTGGTTCCATCCGGGCCTGATGATCATCGACGAAGGTCATCACACCCCCGCCGACTCCTACCAGATCGCGATGCGGAGATTCGGTTCCTACGACGGGTCGTGCTTTACGCTTGGAGTGACCGCGACCGACCACCGGATGGACAACAAGCCCCTCCACGGCGAGGCCGGCGCGATCTTCGAGGACGTGGTGTTCCGCTTCGGCCTGCGCGACGCGGTGCGGGAGGGCTGGCTCGTTGACCTCAAAGGCTATCGCGTCGCGACCGACGTCGATCTCTCGTCGATCAAGTCGCTTGGGGGCGACTACAATCAGAGCCAACTCGCCCGGGCGGTCAACACCCAGGAACGCAACTACACCGCTTACCGGCACTGGCGAGAGATCGCGGGCGACCGCCGCACGATCATTTTCTGCGTCGACGTTCAGCACGCGAAAGACGTCGCGGAGTTGTTTAAGAGTCACCACGTCGATGCCGAGCATGTCGACGGCACGATGAAGATGGACCAGCGC
>CAXUKB010000189.1:0-9070 GCA_964251345.1 uncultured Fimbriimonas sp.
GTGCCGTACATCGCGTGGGTCTCCGGCGATTCCTTCGACAGCTCCATAAGCTCCGGCACGCTCGTCTGCATTCGGTAGGCGAGTTCGTACTGGGCGATTCGCGTCTCGATCTCGGGGTCGAGGGTCGCCGCATGGCGCATCTCGTTAAGATCGCGGAGGGCGTCCAGCGTGTCGCGCCGGACCTCGCTCGGCACGCCATCCGGGTTGCCCACGAATAGCACGGGATCGCCTTGCGACCGAAGCTCGACGCCCTGGTGAACCGAGGGTAGGAAACCGTTGCTCCAGCAGGCTTTGCCGCCGTCGGGCGCGTTCGCGCCCGAGAGCAGGACCACGAAGCCGGGCAGGTCCTTGTTCTCGCTTCCCAAGCCGTAGCTCAGCCACGAGCCGAGCGAGGGGCGGCCGGGGTTCTGAAATCCCGTGTTCATGAACAGTTGCGCGGGCGCGTGATTGAACTGATCCGTCTGGACTGAGCGCACCACCGCCACGTCGTCGGCGATCTCGCGGAAGTGAGGCAGGAGGGAGCTGACGATCTGCCCGCTCTGCCCAGCCGGGGAGAACTCGTACGGAGAGCCGAGAAGCTTGGGCGTTCCTTTGATGAACGCGAAACGCTCCCCCTTCAAGATGTCCTCGGGGCAGGCCTGCCCGCTGAACTTTTGCAGCGTCGGCTTGTAGTCGAACAGGTCGATCTGACTCGGCGCGCCCGCCATGAAGAGGTAAATCACCGACTTGGCCTTCGCCTTCGGACGCGTCGCCGCCGTGCTCTGAGCGAACGACTCCGTCGAGAGCAGCGACGAGAGCGCCACCGTGCCGAGGCCGTACCCGACCTGCCGGAACAGGGTGCGGCGGGTGATCTCCTTGAGGTCTTCGGGGTTCATGTCTACTCCTTCGTGATCGTTTCGTCGAGGTTCAGAAGCACGTTCGCGGTCAACGTCTCCGCCGCCCGCTCCGGCCTACCGAGCTTTGCCGCCTCGGCGGGCTTTGCCGCGTAGCGTTTGACCAAGCGGGATTTCAGCGCGGCGAGACGCGTGGCCTCCGCGGGCGTCGCGCGGCGGCCCGTCGCGAGGCGGAATCCGTAGCCGAGCGGATCGCGGCCGCCCTCCCGCTCCATTCGTTCGCCGAGCGCCCGCGCCGCGGTCATCATGCCCTCGTCGTTGAGGAGGGCGAGCGCCTGGAGCGGCGTGTTCGTGCGGATACGACGGACCGTGCAGGTCTCCCGGCTCGTCGCGTCGAAGGCGACGAAGGCGGGAAACGGCGCGGAACGCTTCCAAAAGGTGTACATGCCGCGCCGCCAGCGGTCCTCGCCGGACGACCGCATCCACGTACCGCCATCGAACGGAACGTCCCAGACGCCTTCGGGCTGGTCCGGCATCACGCTTGGACCGCCGACTTTGCGGCTGAGGAGACCGGCGACCGCGAGCGCGTTGTCGCGGATCGTCTCCGCCTCGAGGCGCACGCGTGGATAGCGCGCGAGAAGCCGGTCGTTCGGGTCGCGCTTGAGGTCCGCGGGCCGGGCGACGGACGACTGTCGGTAGGTCGCGCTCGTGACGATCGTCCGCAGCAGCGCTTTGACGTTCCACCCGCCGTCGCGCAAGCGCACGGCGAGCCAGTCGAGAAGCTCGGGATGGGTCGGCGGCGTGCCCTGGGTACCGAAATCCTCCGTCGTCTCCACGAGGCCGGTGCCGAAAGCCTCCTCCCAAAGACGGTTCGCCTCGACCCGCGCGGTCAGCGGGTTTTCGCGGGCGACGAGCCAGCGGGCGAGAGCGAGGCGGTTCGGACGTCCGGCGGCGAGCGGGGGCAAGCAACCGGGCGTTCCCGCCGTGACCTCCTCCGCTTTGCTCAGGAACTCGCCCCGCGTTCGCACCCATTCCTTCGGCACCGCCTGGCCGGGATTTTCGCGGAGCACCATCGCACTGGGAATCGTCCGCTCGACTTGATCCCGTTGGGCCTGGAGAAGGGCGAGCCCCACGTCCGCAAGGCTCTTGCCGTCCTCTCGGTGAGGCTCGGCGTCGCCGGTGGCCTCCAGCCGGAACCGGGCGGCGGTGTGACGGTCGTACTTCGATCGGAAGGCCAGCCGAACTTCGAGCCGCTTGGCCGCGACGGGGGTCGCAAACGAGACGATCAGGTGATGGGAGGCGTCGCCCTTCGGATGGACCGCCCAGCCTCCGTTCGGATCGCCGAGCAGGGCTCCCGCGGCGGTAAAGCCGTCCTGAGCGAAATCGGCGCTCGCGCCCGCGAAGGGGATCTCCCGGCCATCCGCCCAGACGCGCAGGTTCGTCAGGACGAAGTTGTGGGACTCGCTCCTGCCGCCGAACGTCTCCAGCCGCAGGCCGGTGAGGGGGCCCGAGGGAGCGTCGGCGACGAGACGGTAGAGCTCGCGGGCCGAGTTCGCGCCGGAGGCGGCGACGGTCCCATCGGGCGCCACCGCGAGCGTCGCGCGTTCGGCTTCGGCGACGGTCGGCCGCAGCGTCATCCAGTCTGCCGGCGCGACGGGCGTCGCCTTCGAGTGCGGCAGCGCATCGATCCGAGACTGAAGCTGGGCGAGTCGGGCCACCTGCGCGGCGGTCGGTACTCGAAGCTCCGGCTCCTCCCACTTCTCCTCGCTTACGTGCGCGTCGCCGCGGGGAATCACGACGTCGTTCGCGTAGAACGCAGCCATGCGGTAGAAGTCGCGCTGGGTGAAGGGATCGTACTTGTGGTCGTGGCACCGCGCACACGCGAGGGTCGAGCCGAGAAACACCGTCGCGGTGGTCGAGACCCGGTCGATCACGACGTTGAAGTGCGCCTCCGCCTGATCGACGCCGCCTTCGCGATTCTGCATCGAGTTCCGGCTGAAGCCGGTGGCGACGATCTGCTCGGGCGTGGCGCTCGGAATCTCGTCGCCCGCGATCTGGTCGACCACGAATCGGTCGTACGGCAGGTTTTGGTTGAAGGCGTCGATCGTCCAGTCGCGGTAGCGCCAGGCGGTGCGGGCGAGATCCTTTTCGAAGCCGTCGCTGTCGGCGTACCGCGCGAGGTCGAGCCAACGCTGGGCCCGCCGCTCGCCGTAGTGGGGCGAGGCGAGAAGGCGGTCGACGACCCGCTCGTAGGCGTCGGGACGCCGATCCGCGAGGAACGCGTCGGTCTCGGCGGGCGTCGGCGGCAGGCCGGTCAGGTCGAGCGAGACGCGGCGGATCAGGGTCGCACGGTCCGCCTCGGGCGAAGGCCTGAGCCCCTCCCTTTCGAGACGCGCGAGCACGAACGCGTCGACCGGGTTGCGGACCCACCCCTTGTCCTTAACGTTCGGCGCCTTCGGGAGCTGAGGGGCGACGTAGGCCCAGTGAGTCGCCTCGCCGCCGTCGAGGTACGCACCTTCCGCGATCCAGTCGTGGATCGCGGCGATCTCCTTAGGCAGGAGCGGACCGAACCCCTTGGGCATGGCGGGCAGTCCATCGAGGCCCCGGATGCGTCGCAGGAGAAGGCTCCCGTCGGGGTCGCCCTTGGCGACGGCGCGCAACATCGCCTTGGGCTGGGAGAGATCGAGGCCGCCCGCAGGCGACGTTCCCGCGTGACAGGAGACGCAATGCGCCTTGAGCACCGGCTGCACGTCCCGGGCGAAGATCGTTTTCGGCGGCTCGGTTCGCGCGCCCTGGGCGATCCAGGCGGCGACGAGCGCGATCTTCTCCTCGGGCAGGGGCGGAAAGCCCTTGGGCATCGCGGGCTTCCCGTCGAGCCCTCGCATCCGGCGAATGAGGTCGCTGTGATCGGGGTCTCCCTTCTTCAGGGTCTTCAGCAGGCCCTCGGGAGTCGCGAACTCGCCGTGGCAAGCCACGCAATGCGCCTTCAGGACGGGTTGCACGTCGCGGTCGTAGAGGATGCGCGGGGGCTCCGGCCCACCCCGCATCAGCAGGAAAGGATAGGGGGCCAGGGCGAGGGCCGCCCACTTCAGACGCGTCGGCGCGAACATCGGCAAGCGATCCTAGTGTAGACCCAATACGGGTGGTTCGCTCTGAGAAGAGGCATAGAATAGGAAAATGGAGATCGATGCGGTAGTCGAAGAAGGCGGAGTGCTCCATGTGCCGTACGCCGAAGGCACTCCGGTCACCATCAAGCTCAAGAAGTTTGCCGATTACGCCCGCGAGGAATGGATCGCTTTCGTCAATGAACTTCGCGGGGTCGATTCCTGATCTTCAGGTTCCCGAGCGCCTTCCCTCGAGAGCGGTCGAGCCGCTCGACGCCGATTAATCTCGATGGAACGGCTCCATTTAGATACGAGCATCGTTGCGGCGTGGGCTCGTCGGCGTCATGCAGGTCTGGTCGCCCGCTTCGAGTCTACGGATCCGCGCTCCCTTTGCATCAGCTTCGTTGTCGAAGCCGAGTTGCGTGTCGGCATTCTAAAGAATCCATCTTATGCAGCAGCTCAGCGTGCCCTCCGGTTTCTCGAAGGTGTCGAGATCGTTCAAAGTAGTCCAGAGACCGTCGTCGCATACGCGGAGGTTCGTGCTTCGCTCGAGAGAACAGGAATGCGGATAAGCGACAACGATCTCTGGATCGCGGCGGTCGCGCTCGCTGAGGACGCCGTTCTCGTCACCCACAACGCGAGAGTTTTCTCGCGTTGCCGGGCTGAAGATCGAAGATTGGCAGGCCTAACCCTCTAGTCTCGCGCGGACCTTGACCTCGACCGCCGCGGCGCGCGCGATCCAGGCCTCGCCGAGCCGGCCGCGGGCGTTGAGGGGCACCACCGCGCGGCGGTCGACGAACTCGTGCTGGGGCTTCCAGCGCCGTTTGTAGCCTTCGTCGCCACGCAAAAAGTCGAACCGTGTCCGCCCCTCCTCGATCGCTTGGCGGACGGTGTGGGCGACGAGGAGCGTGCCGGGCGAGATCGCACCTTCGGTCGGGGCGAAGCCCGCCTGGTAGTAGAAGACCTGACGACCCACCGCCATCGCGTAGAGCGCCCCGATCGGCTCGCCCTCGACCTTCAGTACGGAAAGCCGAAGGTAGCCCCGCTTCGCGGCCGCGGCGGCCCAAGCGCGCTGAAACGGCACGAGCCGCCCGATAAACGCGCCTGGAAGCCGCTTGGCCCGCCAGCGCGCCCGGTGAAGGTCGAAGAGGATGTCGAGACCGTCCGGCGGGTTCGTCTCGATCGTCGCCTTGCCTTCCTTGAAGGGCGACTTGTCGAGACGTCGCACATCGTAGCGGAGGCTCTTTCCCAGCGAAGCGAGAAAGGCGTCGTAGGTCGGCGGCAGATCGAGCACGAGACAGCGCGCCTGATCGTCGGTCGTCATCGTGGCGAGCGGCTGGTCCTCGCGCAAGCCGTGAAGGTCGATCAGATCCACCCCCCCAACTCTCTGCAGGGTCGCCTGGATGGCCTGCGCCACCGCCGCCTCCTGCCCGCCCCGCGCGAGCGGATGAAGATAGTCGCTGGGTCCCGTGCCCATCGCGCGCAGGACGCGCCAGGGTCCGCCGCCCACCGTAAGCGGGAACAGCCCGACGAGGTCATGGCCCTCCCGAACCTCGATCGCCAGGGCGCGACGTCCCGATCCGAACAGGTTCCACCACGCCGTTTGCCACTCGGGCGTGGCAAACGGCGTGGCCGTCGGCGCGTCGTCGAGGAGCGCTTTCCACTCCTCCCGAAGGTCCACGAAGAATCCGGGACCTTCCAGTACGCGCGCCGTCACCCCAAGAGGAGACCCGAAGCGTCGCGGGGAGCGCAAGCGGGCCGCCTTTCGCCGCCGCGACGAGGCGGTCCCAATCGGATGAGAAACGAGGAGCCTCCTCCGCGTCCACGGGCCGAAAAAGCCCTACCGGCCGACGCCGAAGAGAGCACGGACAGTACAATAGAGGGCCGCTTGAAGGGGTAACCCATGCCGAACACCGCCTTTGAGGAGAGTCCCCAGGGGGCCGCCCGGGCGCTCGTGGAGCATCTCCGGCAGAACCCGGGCGAGACGCGCGATCCCGCCGGGCTGGCGGCGCGCTTCGGGTTGGAGACGGAGTTCGTTCGCCGGGCCCTCACACGGCTGGCCGAGTCCGAGGTGCGGGCCGAGGCGAGCCGCGGCCCCAACCGGATCGCGGAGCGGGCGGGTGGGGCGGTCGCCTGGGCGGACGACGCGCTAGAAAGGGCGGCCGAAAACCCGATGCGCTTCGCGGCGCTGTCGCTCCTCATGGTCGGAGCGATCGTCGTCGGCCTCTCGCTGCTCTATCCCGCCGCCGCGCCAGGTTCGGCGGCCTTGCGGGCAAGCGTGCGCGGGGGGTTCAGCGCGACGTTGATCCTGCTCACCGTCGCGCTCCACATGGCGGTGTTCTACCGGCGGCGCATGGTGCGGTACGCACTCTACGGTGGGCTCCTTTTCTCCGGGCTCTCGGCGCTCGCGACCATGGTCATGACGTGGGCCGACCTCCAGCGGCATCCCCGCATCGCGACGGACACGGACCTCAAGCAGGGAGTGCTCGTGTTTCTCGCCGGCATCGCCATGCTCTTCGTCGGCACGCTCTACACGACGCTCGCCGTTCTCGCGAGTCTCGCGGGGGGCTGGGTTCGACTGCGGCGGGAAGACCGCGAGTGGGAGCAACTCAGCCGACAAGAACTGTTGGAGCGGTACTTCGAGCTCGGGCGACGGCTCGATCGGAGCGTCGCCACGCCCGAGGAGCCGCAGACGTGGGAGGCGCTGCCGCCCATCGCCTGGGTTCGCGCACGCCCTTTTCTCGCGGCCGGTCTGGTCGGCCTCGTCTCGGGCGGGCTCAACGCCCTGATCCTGACCGCGTTCGGGAGCGGAATCGATTCGACGGAGACGCTCCAACTCTTCGCCGTCGCCAGCAGCGCGTGCTCGATCGCGTTCTTCATGGGCGTGGCTTTTCTCGCCGGAAAGGCGGCGCGCGGCGCCCTTTGCGCCCTCCCCTACACCGCGGCGCACTTCGCTACCGTCCTTCTGGCCCAAGGCGCGCTTATCCTTGCGGGCCCCGGAGATTCGCTTCGCCTCGTGAGCGCGGCGTTCAGCCTGGCCCTTTACGCCTTCGCGGGCGCCTTGGCCGGGGCGGGTGCTTCGGTGCAGCGCCGGGCGGTGCGGGAGGCGCGGCTCCAACGCGACGACGGGGCCACCCTCGTCGCGGAGATGCTCGAGATTCAGTGGCGGCTCGAAGAGGACGCCACGCGGGTGACGGTGCTCGTGGTGGACGCGGCCAAGAGCACCGCGATGAAGGTCGGCGCGGACCCGCTCGACGTGGAGTACTCGTTCCGCGAGTACCAAATGTGGATCGCGGAGTCCTGCGCAGGCTTTGGAGGACGAATCCACTCCGTGGCGGGCGACGGCGCGGTGGTGGCCTTCCCCGACAACGCCGCCGCCATGGCCGCCGCCCGTCGGCTCCAGACCGACGTGCCGCGCTTCAATGCCACCCTTAACCGGCTTCCCAAGCCGTTCCGCCTTCGCCTCGGCCTTCACGCGGGGCTCGTGGCGGGCGACCTCAACGACGTTCAGTTCACCGAGGTGATCGACATCGCGGCCCACGTCGAGGACATCTCCCCGGTCGGCGGCATCGCGGCGACCGAGTCGGCGGTCGAGGGCCTTGGCGAAGAGGGCTTCCTTCCCCTCGCGCGCGAAGTGGACGGCCAGCCCGTCTTTATCGCGCTCGTCCCGACGGAAGGGTAAAGGCTTTCGGGCGCTTACGTTGCGGACGGTCGCCCGGAGTGTCCTTGAGGGCGATCGCCAGCAAGGTTCGCCATCGTAAGCAACGTCAGCGTCGCCTCACCACACCACCATCGGCTTCAGGATCTCGCCGCGCTTCATGCGGCCGTACGCCTCCGGCAGCTCGTCCAGGGCGATAAACTCGGAGCAGACCTGCTCCGCCCGGACTCGCCCCGCCCGCAACGCCTCGATCGCCTCGCGCGTGTCCTCGGGCGCAGCCGAGTAGGCGTTGCGGATCGTGAGGTCGTTGAAGTAGGCGGCTTGCGGCACCCGCAGATCCTCGCCGGGGCCGAGGGGGGCGAACATCGTGATCGTTGCCGCCGGCGCGGCGAGGCGCAGGGCAAGGTCGAAGGCCGCCTGCGAACCGGGGCACACGAAGATCGTGTCGAACGCCCCTTCCTCCGCCGCCTCCGGCGGGCGCGCTTCGAGGCCCAATCCCTTCGCCCAGTCGCGTCTTCCCTCGCTCAGATCGAGGCCGGTGGCCCCGTCCAGCAGGAGCATGTGCATCAGGCCCATGACGCCCAAGCCGATCACACCGATTTTGGACTTTGGATTTTGGATTTTGGCCCCACGCACAGATTTGCAGACGCAGGCGAGCGGCTCGATCAGGGCGGCGTCGACCGCGCGCAGATCGTCCACGACGTGGGTGTCCGCGAGGTTCTCCGCCCCGACCGCGAATCGGTCGGCCATGCCCCCGGGAGACAGCTTCGTGCGCCGCCACGTGGGGCAATGGACGCCCCGTCCGCTCGTGCAAAGACCGCATTGGCCGCACGGCGCGTGGTGGTGCGGAAAGACCCGCGCACCCACGGGGTACCGAGCGTCGTCGCTCTGTTCCACGATCCCCGCCACCTCGTGCCCGAGGACGTGCGGCAGCTTGCGGTCCATGTACCACGACATCAGCTCGCCCGAGCAAAGGCCGCACGCCTCCGTCCGCACGAGGAGCCCGCCTTCCGGCAGCGTCGGCGCGGGCTCCTCGACGATCTCGACGCGTCCCTCCCCGACGTACCGGGCCAATCGGTTGGTGGACCGTGGAACGTCTGCCGGCAATCCACCATCGCCGTTCCGCAATCGTTCAGGCGTTAGGCTCATGGCTTGAAAGCATATTTAATCCCTCGCCCGGCTTCCAGGTCGGCGAAGGTCTGGGCAGCCTCCTCGAGAGGCCGCTCGGCGGTGATCAAGGGGGAAAAATCGTTAAGGAGCAACCACTCGCGGGCGAGGCGCACGGCGTCGGTCCCGAAGTGGAACGGCGAGAGAAGCCCAATCTGGTCGTAGTGCAGCCGGTGGGTGTCGAACGACGCGCGCGTTCCGCCCGGAGGACCGCCGAAGAGCACGACCGTGCCCCCACGTCGGGCATGATCGACGCTCGACTCCCACACCGCGACTTGCCCCGTCGCCTCGACGATGAGGTCGTAGCC
>CAXUKB010000190.1:0-8980 GCA_964251345.1 uncultured Fimbriimonas sp.
ATCTACGCTGCGCTGATCGTCCGGATTCTGCTCAGCCACCGAGGCTGGGCCATCCGAAATTCTAGGAGCCACGTTCTCCCCGGGTCTTAGTCCCGGGGATTACCCGCCTTTGGCGGCCGGAGGGGCCGCGACGGCAGGCGGGCCGCCGAAGTGGGCGCGAATGGCCTGCTGGACGGCGGGCGAGGTTGGATTGCCCTTAAACGCGGCGACGTCGTCTGCCGTCGAGGGCTTCGCGGCATCGCCCGAGCCGCAACCCAAGACGGTCGCGAGCGTCAGGGCTCCAAAGAGAAGAGAAGTGCATTTAACCATAACGTTCTTGCGTCCTCCGGAGGACAACCGGAGGACGTCCGGGCGGCCTATTGGCGGCGGGCGCTCCACATGTTATCGGAGGGCCGGCCCCAAGTGTCCGGGTTGGTCTGCGCCGGAACCATCGATTTCACGTGGCCGTCGGTCATCGCGAAATTCGCCCGGTTGGCGTTCGTAATACTCACTCCACCGTTGGGCCCGAATGGGAATGCGAGCGTCGCTGGGACCTTGGCGTCCGGGAACGAGCCGTTGTAGTACTCGAAACCGGTGTCTTTGTTGCCGTTCTGATAGAACTGGATCGACGAATAGATATACAGATTGCCAACTGGGACGGCCGAGGGGTTACCGGGATCGCCGATCTTCTGGAGGTCTTGAGAGAAGCGGTCCGTGAGCAGAATCGTCTGCGCGACCTTGTTGATTTGGGTCTGGCTCATGGACGAGCACCCGGTTCCCCCGTCGGCGGTTCCGCTCCACGTTAGTGCCGGGTAGTAGACGATGGGTCCCTGGCAAGCATTGAGGCTACCACCGCCATAGCCGCTGTCCCAAAGCACGGCCGAGTTCGAGGCGTAGGAGATGGCCGCGCCGAATCCGGCAACCGCGTTGGCGCCGAAGGACGAGGTCGCGACGAGCTTGTTCGTGTCGAAGGGACTGTGGAACAGGGGAATGCTCTTGATGTAGGGTTGAGTGACGACCGGCCAGACGAGCGGCGTGCCCCAGTCGTTGTTGAACGCATAAGGAAACTGATCGTCGACGTCCCCGGCGTACATGAGCATTCCGAGGGCGGTCTGCTTCTCGTTCGACAGGTCGGACGCGGACTTCGCGGCGGCCTTCGCCTGGGCGAACACGGGGAAGAGAATGGCGGCAAGGATCGCGATGATCGCGATCACGACGAGGAGCTCGATAAGGGTGAATGCCTTGTGCTTATTCATCTGGATTCCTGCTTTGGAAAGGACACCGACGGCGGGGTCGGTGAGGGACGGGGCGATTCGAATCGTCTAGGAAGACTCGACCGCGGCGGGGGTGGGAGAAACGATGTGGGGCGCCATGCGCCGGGTAACGGTCACAGAGCTGACCTCGTGCGGAAGATCGCTCCACTCTTTCCGTGGCGCGCCGCACGAGCCTCGCACCACGAGCGCGGTGGGAACGAGAACGCGTCGGAACGGAGCGTTAGGGTTCGCCAGCCGCTCGCGCAATCGTCCGATTAGGGCATCGGCGACGCCGTCCCAATTCATTGCGACCGACGTAAGCCCTGCGTCCTCGACGTTGAACGGAAGGTCGTTACCGAAGCCGACCACCGCGACGTCCCCCGGAACGGAGAGCCCGGCGGCCAGGATCGACTCCACGATGGCGGGCACCGACATATCGTGCAGAACGAAAACCGCATCGGGACGATCTGGCTCGGCGAGCCGGTACGCGAGAAGGCGCGGATCTTCGTACGGGAGCGACTGCGGCGAACTGAACACGAAGTCGCTGGCGCTGGGAACGACGTTGTGCTCATAAAGCCGGTTCATGTAGCCATTGAACCGAAGCTGAGCGTCTTCCGCCGTCGTAAAGTTGCCGCTGATCGCGATGCGGCGACGCCCGAGCCCGAGCAGATGGTCCACCACGAGGCGTGCCCCTTGCGCATGATCGCTCATAACCATGTCGCAGGGCTGCCCCCCGATGCTGTGGTCCACGGAGATCACGGGCAAGAGGGACTGAATCCTCGCCAAGTCGTCCGGGTCGACCAAGGCGACCTTGGGCCAGACGAACGCGCCGGCGAACCCTTCGTGCGCCGCCCGTCGAAGGCCGCCCATGGTGCCGACCTCGCGAGAGTCGACGTGAACGAGATCGAAGCCCGCCTCCGCCGCCCGCGTGTGAAGCTTGAAGAAGAGCGAACGGTGAACGTCGTCGCGATGGTCGATGTAAGCGATACGGGTCGAGCGGGACGGCGTCCGCCCTAAGCGGGAGACCATGCCGCGATTAGGACTGTTCTCCGCCCAACCCGTGGCGACCAGTTCCGCGAGCGCCCGCCGAACCGTCGTTCGGCTCACCCCGTACGTCTCCTGCAGCTGACGCTCGGAGGGAAGAAGAGCGTCCGCCATGAGGCCTCCCTCGCGGATGGCCGTCCGGATTTCGGCGGCGACCCGCTCGAACCGGCGATGCTGCGGATCGCTCACAACGCTACTATAACACGATTGGTCCGCCTCTGGCGATACAATTTGTTTTTTTGAGCCGGACCAGTGGTAGGATGCATGAGGCGGAACGATTCCGGCGCTCGCTCTCGAAGCTCAAAGCGAAGCGTCCGGAAAAGACCGTTCCGCAACCCCGCCCGCGCGGCGCAACGACATGATTCTCGACTCACCCCCGCTCGCCGTCGAGCCCGCTTCCGGACTCCGAACGTCCTACACCCTCGCCGCCGCCTCGGGCAAACTTTGGCTGAGGGTGGTCCCGGTCGACGCCGACGTCGTTCGCCTCTGGTATTCCAATTCGCCTCGCTTCGTCCGCAAGCCCTCGCTCGCGCTGGAGACCGCGCCGAAGCCGCACGGGACGGTGCGCGTCCAAGAAGGCGGCTCGAACGTCCGACTCGCCGTCGGTCACCTCGCGCTCCGGGTGGACAAGGCCTCCCTGCGCGTAACCGTGTTCGACGCGAGGAGCGGACGCACGATCGTCCCCTCGCTCGCGGTCGACCCGTGCGGCAAGGGCGGAACGTGGAGCCTGCGCCAAGGTCTCGCGCCCGAAGAGCGCCTGCTCGGTCTGGGCGAGGACAACCGCAACGGCGGTCGCCTCGACCGGCGCGGCACGATCCGGGAGCTGTGGTCCGGGCAGCAGATCAACTCGGGCAACGTGACCGCCGAGTACCCGGTGCCGTTCATGCTCAGCACGGGCAAAGAGAACCACGCGTACGGCGTGTTCGTGGACAACGTCCATCGTCTTCGCTACGACCTCGGCAAGACGAAGCGCGACGAAATGAAGCTCGACGCCACCGGCGGCGAGGCCGATTTTTACGTCGTCGATGGCCCCACGCCCAAAGACGTTGTGAGCCGCTACACCGGACTCGTCGGCCGCCCTTCCCTCCCCGCCCTGTGGTCGCTCGGCTACTGGCAGAGCCGTTGCACGTTCTGGGACTGGCCCGCCATGGACGACGCCTACCACGGTCTGCGCTCGCGGGGCTATCCGGTCGACGTGATGGTAATCGACGGCGGCTGGTCGGCCCACGTCATCGACTACAAGTGGGACAAGCGCTGGACCGTGCCCAACGATCCTGGCAAGCGGATCGCGGAATACGGCAAGAAGGGGGTCAACATCGTCATCTCCAGCGTCGGCCCGATGATCAAGAAGGACTCACCCAACTTTCCGTCGGGTTGGAAGCAAGGCGTCTTCGCGACCGACGGCAAGGGCCACTCGGTGACCTCGGGTTACTACGGCGGCGAGTTGCTCGACTTCACTTCGTCGGCGATGAACCCGTGGCTCTGGCCGCAGCTCAAGCGAATCAACGACGAGGGGATCGACGGTTGGTGGCTCGACCTCGACGAACCCGAAGGCGAGCCGCCTTACACCGTCTACAAGCACGGAGTCAGCGCCGACACGCACAACCAGGTCTCGCTTCTCGAGACGACCAGCTTCGAAGCCTCCCTCCTCAAGGACCACCCGAACCAGCGTCCGTTCATCCTGTCCCGCACCGGCCCCGCGGGCATCCAGCGCCACCACGCCGCCGTGTGGACCGGAGACATCTGGAGCGACTACGCCACCCTTTCCGCCCATCCGCCCGAAATGCTGAACCCGAGCCTTTCGGGACTCACCGCCTGGACGAACGACACCGGCGGCTTCCTCGCCGGCTTCTATAAGGACGACCGCTACGGCGCGCACGCCCGGCTCTACGAACGCTGGATGCAGTTCTCCGCCTTCTGCCCCATCACCCGGGCCCACAAGGCAGGCCCGTGCATGCCTTACGAATTCGGGCCGGCGACGGAGCAAGGCACGTTGAAGTACATCGACCTACGCTACCGTCTCCTCCCGTACATCTACTCGAACGATTGGCAGACGAGCCAAACCGGCATTCCGCTCGTGCGGCCGATGCTCATGGAGTTTCCGAACGACCCGAAGGCGCTCGCCACGCCCGGCGATCAGTACCTCTTCGGACCCAGCCTTCTCGTCGCGCCGGTCCTGCACGAGGGCGTCTCCAATCGGCCGGTCTATTTCCCCGCCGGACGCTGGTTCGACTGGGACACCGGCGTCGAGTACACCGGCGGGCGGACTTGGACGGTGGCCGCGCCGCAAAACCGCATTCCCGTCGCCGTTCGGGCGGGCGCGATCATTCCCATGGCCTCACCGATGGCGAACACCGCCGAGGTCGGCGCGTGGGACAAGCTGACGCTTGAGGTTTGGCCCCACGGCACGTCCGACTTTTCCGTCTATCGCGACGACGGTCGGACCTTCGACTACCAAAAGGGGCGGTACACCGTCACCAAGCTTTCGAGCCAGGAAGCGAACGGCATGGAGCGATTGACCATTGCCCCCTCCAACGACCATTTCGCGGCAAAGCGATACGAGGCTCACTTCCACCTCGATCGCGTCCCCGCCGCCGTTCGGGTGGACGGCGGGACGACTCCCGTCCGCTGGGACGCCGGGTCGCGCGTTCTTTCCGTCGCCTTCGCGGGTCGAGGGGCGACTCGGCAGACCGTCGAGGTGCGCCTTGCCGGGCCGACGCTGCCGCGGCGGATGCCGCCGATTCTCAAGCCGGACGTGCTCGACGCGAAGGGCGAGGCGCGCGGAGGGGGCCGACCGACTTCGCACTTCTTCCCCTCGCCTGCCCTGCCCGCGCGGGTCTACGGCGAAAATTACGACAATGGTGGCGAGGGCGTGGCATTCCACCGCGCCCATCCCGTCGCCGCGGCGGGCACCTATCGACCCGACGACGCCGGGGTGATGGTCGGCACGCGCGGCCTCGCTGGGCTCCAAAGGGACGACTGGGTTCGCTATACGGTCGATGCGGGCAACGGCGGCGCGTTCGACCTTGTCGTGCATGCGACGGGCAAGGGGAGGTTCCGGCTCGTGTCGGCCGACCGCGACATCGTTCCGCCCGTGGAGATCACCGGCGGCGAGGTCGTGATCCGCAACGTCTATCTCAACCCCGGTGAGGACAGTCTGCTGCTTTCCGTCGAGCAGGGCGGCTTCGCGCTGAACGATCTCGAGTTCCGGCGCGCGGAGAATGCCTCGACGGGGGTCGAGGCGTACCTCGCGCTGAAGACGGGCAACGCGTCGGTCGGCAAGGACGAAACCGGCCGCCCCCGGCTCGACGGCTTCGGTCAACGAAGCGGCAGCGCGACCGTCGGAATCGTCTCGGCCCGCGAGGGAGCAGGCAAGGTTCGCCTCCGCTACGCGAACACCGGCGCCAAGACGATCGTGGTCCAGTTGACCGTCAATGGCGGCAAGCCCGTGGACGTCGCGCTTCCCGGAACCGGGGGCAAGTGGACCGTTTTGGACTTTCCGGCGAATTTCGTCGCCGGACCGAACCGAATCGCCCTAACCTGGACGCATGAAGAGTGGGACTCCGCGACCCTACAGCGGATCGAGATCGCGCCGTGAACCTATCTCCTCTTCCTGAGCGGCGGGGCTTCCCCCGCGAGAGACTCCCAGTCTCCATTCTCACGATGCCCTCCAAAAGGATCTCTGCAGGGCAAGCCGTGCCGCACCGATCGCTTTCTCGACAAGCTTCCTTTTTAGACTCATGAAAAGATCGATGAAGACTTTCAAAACGCTCGCGGGTTGCGCGACGATGCTGCTGCCGCTGAGTGGAGTCGCCCAAACGACTCCACTCCGGACGATTCCGTCGGGCCAGTACGTGGGCACCGGCACCCCAGCCGATCCCCGCTTCCGCCTCGAGCCGTTCGACATGAACCGGGTTCGGCTCCTCGACGGCATCGAGAAGCGGGAGATGGAGGCGGATCGCAAGTACCTCCACGAGATCGACGTCGACGGCTTGCTCTGGCCGTTTCGCAAGAACGCCGGTCTGCCCACGCCGGGCAAGCCGTTCGGCGGATGGGAGTCGCCGAGCAGCGAGATTCGGGGCACCTTCACCGCCCACTATCTCACCGCCTGCGCGCTCATGTACGGATCGACCGGCGACGCGGCGCTCAAGGCGAAAGCGAACCTCGTGGTCGACGAGTTGGCGAAATGCCAAACCGCGTTGGGCGGCCGGTACCTGGCGGCGATTCCCACGAGCTACCTCGACCGGATCGAGAGCGGCAAGCAGGTCTGGGCGCCCTACTACGTGGTCGAGAAGCTCGTGACTGGGCTGATCGACGTCTACCAGGCGTTTGGCAACCAGAAGGCGCTCGACATGGCCGAGCGGATCGACGGCTATCTACGCGAGCGGGGCGCCAAGCTCACCGACGGACAGCTCGACGCGACGATGAAGACGGAGTACGGAGGCATGGCGCAGATGCAGTACAACCTCTATGCCATCGACGGCAATCCGGCGAACCTCGCCTACGGCCACCGCTGGGACGAGGCGTCGATCCTGGGTCCGCTCGCCCTTCAGCACGACTCGCTCAGCGGCCTGCACGCCAACACGAACCTGCCCAAGATCCTTGGCGCGGCACGGCGGTACGAGACGCTCAACGATCCCACCTACCGCACGGCGGTCGAGTTCTTCTGGGACCGCGTGGCGAACCACCGGTCGTACGCGACGGGCGGCAACAACAAAGCCGAATTCTGGGGCGACCCGGACGACCTCGCGCATTCCTTGGTCGGCAACAACCAGGAGACCTGCACGACCTACAACATGCTGAAGATCACCCGGACCCTCATCCGGTGGACCGGCGACCCGCGCTACGCCGACTTCTACGAGCGTGCCTACTTCAACGGCATCCTGCCCGCCCAACGGCCCGACAACGGCATGATGATCTACTACCTGCCGCTCGCGGGAGGCGACACGAAAAACTGGGGCACCCCGCGCGAGACGTTCTGGTGCTGCTACTGCACCGGCATCGAATCGTTCGCCAAGCTCGCCGACAGCGTCTACTTCCACGACGCGAAGGACGGCCTCTTCGTCAACCTGTACGTTCCTACGGAACTCGATTGGAAGGAGAAGGGCGTTCGCGTGACGCAAACGACGAAGTTCCCCGAGGAGGCGGGCTCGACGCTGACGATCCACGCCGCGCGTCCGACGGCGATGGCCCTCAACCTTCACGTCCCCTACTGGGCGAAGGGCTTCGCGGCGACGGTCAACGGGAAATCCGTGCCGGTCACGCCGGGAACCACCGCGTACGCCACGATCCGGCGCACCTGGCGGGAGGGCGACGTGATTCGCGTGACCACGCCGATGACGCTGCACACCCAGCCGATGCCCGACGATCCGACCCTGCGGGCGGTAATGTATGGACCGCTCGTGTTAGCGGGGGTGATGGACGGTAAAACGCCGATCGCCGACGACGTGAACACGGGCTACCTTCACCAGAACGCGGCCGTCGATCCGGCGAAGTGGCTCAAGCCGGTGCCGGGAAAGCCGCTGACGTTCCGCACCGTCGGTCAGCCCCACGACCTGACGTTCATCCCTCTCTACGATGTGATCGACCAGCGATTCGGCGTCTACTGGGACCTCGTTTCGCCGGGCAGTCCACGCGAGGCGAAGCTTCGGGACGCGGAGGAGGCGAACGCGAATCGCGACCGCCGCGTCGTCGACGCGGTCGATGTGGACGACAACGGCAAGAGCGAACGGGCCCACAACCTATTCGCCGGATCGAGCGGCGCGGGCGCCTTCAACAGCCGCCACTACCGCGACGGGAGCGGCTTCGGGTGGGATCTGAAGATCGTCCCCGACGCGCCCATGACCCTGAGCGTCACCTACTGGGGCGACGATAACGGCAAGCGGACCTTCGACATCGTGGTGAACGGCCAGAAGATCGCGACCCAAACGTTGGAGCACAACCGACCAGGCCACCTCTTCGACGTCGAATACCCAATCCCCGCCTCGCTGACCGCGAACGCGGCCAACACGGTCACCGTCCGGTTCGTGGCTCACGCTGGCAACACCGCGGGCGGCGTGTTTGGCGTCGCCACGCTCAAGCCGCTTCCCACCGGATCGTTCGCGACTCGGTCG
Source organism: uncultured Fimbriimonas sp. (assembly GCA_964251345.1). Taxonomy (GTDB): domain Bacteria; phylum Armatimonadota; class Fimbriimonadia; order Fimbriimonadales; family Fimbriimonadaceae; genus Fimbriimonas. The sequence goes on from CAXUKB010000190.1 coordinate 8,390, forward strand.
TAACGCCCGCTCCGGACCGGCGACTTAGCGCCGTCGGTCGATCACCACTGAAATTTCGCTTATCGGCGGGCGGTCACCGTGGTCCTGAGTTTCTTTGGAACTCTTCTCTCCGAACTGGACTTACGCTAACGTCTGCCCATGATCAAAAACCTTTTTGCCGCCGTGACGCTCGCCTCGGTCGCCGTCTTAGTTCTCGCGTCGGCCTACGGGTTCGCCGCCCACCAAAAGCCGCTTCCTAAACGCGCGTCGAATGCCGCCCCGGAGCTCGTCGGCGGTCCCTGGATCAACACGAAGGACGGCAAGCCGGTGACCCTTGAGTCACGGACGGGGAAGCCGACGCTCGTCGCGTTTTGGACCTTCGCGTGCTCCAACTGCCAGGCCAACTTTCCCGTTTACGCGCGGCTCCTTACCAAGTACCGGCCAAAAGGCGTCGAGATCGTCTCCGTCCACACGCCGGAGATGCAGATCGAGCACGATGTCGAGCAAGTCAAACGGCACGTCGCCAAAGACGGTATCGACTACCCCGTCGTAGTCGATGGGAGCAACGCCAATTGGGATCGTTGGGGCGTGCGTTACTGGCCGACCCTGTTC
>CAXUKB010000191.1:0-8975 GCA_964251345.1 uncultured Fimbriimonas sp.
ATCCTGGTGGGGCACGAGGATCATTCCCTCGCGACCGTTCGCCGCGAGGGTCACCTCGAATCCCGATTCGCGGAGCGCTTGTTCCAATAGCTCCGCCATATCGGGCTCGTCTTCGACGACGAGGATGCGCGGCTTCCGTGCGATGGGCTATCCCTCCGCCGGGAAGGAGTCCGTGCTCGACGAGACCAAGCCGCCGGGAAGAAGCGCCGCCAAGGCGGGTTGAGCGATCGGTCGTCGGTTCATCTTCGGTTACCTCAAGCGAACTCTCTCTATTGAGGATCGCCGGCGCGTGCGTCTGATTTAAAATGCGTTCAGTCTAACGGCGACGAGTCGCCACGCCCGACGGCTCTTGGACGAAGGCGAGCACTTTCCGCACAGCGACGCCGAACTCCGTCCAATCGAGATCGTTGACCGAGCCGCCCGCCAATGGGAAGACGACGACGCACCGGTCGTTGAGGGGCTTCCAAATCTCGGATACGCTGTCCCGGCGTTTGAATAGGCAGATCTGGGGCTTTCGGAACGCCGCCGCGACGTGCCCGATCGCGGTGTCCGGCGAGACGACGACGTCCATCGACGCGACGAAGGCAAAGAGGGACGACAGCCCTTCCTGCGGACCGACCACCTGGGTCGCCCCGCTTTCCTCCCCGCTCAGCACGGCCTCGTAGTCGCCTTCCGCGCCCGCCGGCGCACTCACGACGATGGGTCCCTGGTGGCCCGACCGCCGAACCTCCTCGACCATGCGGCGGACCGAGGCCGGCGTGAATTGCCTCGAGGACACCGCACCGTAGGCATTGATCAACAGCTTGGTCCCGGCTTGGCAGGGCGAAGCCAGCGCCTCCCGGACCTGCCTTTCGGCGGCGGGCCCAAAAGGGACGTGGGGCCGGAGGTCTTCCACGTCGACTTCCCGCCCGAAGAGCCGCATCACCGATCGGGCGCGCATAGCGATCGGGGCGAGATCGACGCCTTGCCGATGCTCTTCCAGCGAATAATCGAACAGCTGATAGATCTCTTTGTTGAAGCCGACGAGGGTTCGTGGCTTGAGCTTGCGTAAGAAGGCGAAATGCTCGAACCGCGCGAAGGGTAAGAAGGAGACCACCACATCGAACTGTCCGCTCCACGTCTTTGCGACGCGCAACCCGTAGTGGGCCCGGGAGAGCAACGGACGGTCCCGCCCGAGGTCGTAGACGATCACCCGTTCGACCGCCGGATGCTGGGACCAGTACTCGGCGAAAGACGTGGAAGCTCCTACGAAGATTCGCAGGTCGCGACGCGCTCTCGCGAGCGCGTCGATGACGAGCGAGATCAAGATCGCATCGCCTAATTTCTCGTTGTGGTGGAGGATGCACACGCTCTCGATCCTCTCGAGATCGAGACGCGGCTGACGCCCCCTCCAGTCGAAGTTGTCCTTGCGACGACCCAAGATGTCGATCAGTACGGTCTCGAAGACATTCATGGCCAAAGGGTTCGGGGCGCGAAGCCCAGTCGATCTTCGTTCGGTCACCTGGACTTTAAACGGACAAACGGTGCGATGGGGACTGAAAAACCACGCAGAAAGCGTGGGACGGGGCAAACACGTTCAACAGTTTCCCTATTCTCCGCCCGAGGCATTCTCGACCGATAAATTGCCGCTTCGCTGAACGCATTTCAAACTTGAGAGACGTCGGCGCGAGGTTTGTTGTTGATACGCCCCGATGCGCCTTTCAACGCTTGCGCTTCTGACCGTCTCTTCGTCGGCCCTCGGCCAGAACGCCCTCTCTCCGCTAGACGCCGAGCGGCAGGCGTTTGCGGGGCGCGCGTCGATCACCACCAACCGACAGCGCCTGGAAGAAGCGCGGCGAAACGCCTCCGCCGCCGGAGCCTATCCCGCGACGCGGCTCGACCTCGGAAAGAATCTTTTCGGGAGCGCCGACATCATGGGCAGCGCCGATCTGCTGCTCTATCAGCCGCTCGACGTCTTCGGTAAGTCACGGACGCTACGAAACCAGGGCCGCGCGGCGCTCGCGGTGGCGCTCGCCACGTTCCGCCAAGGCGCGCTCGACGTGCAGCAGGAGGTGCTCACCGCCTTCGCGAACCTCGCTTCCGCGCAACGCCTGCTCGCCTCCGCCAAGCTCCAACGAGACGTCGTCGAGTCGGTCCGGGTCTCGACCGCGAAGCGCGTCGAGGCGCGAGACCTTCCTGAGATCCAAGCGGCCCGGGCGCTGCTGGAGGTCGAGCGGGCCGATCAGCTCGTGATGGACCGCCAAGCCGCCGTCGAGGCCGCCCGGCTCCGCCTTGCCTCCGCCCTCGGTACCGAAGACGTTTCGGCGCAGGCCGAGCTCGCGGTCTTCGAAGCGCCACCCGATCCGCCCGGAGATCCGACGCTCGGGCGCCCGGAACTCCTGACCCTCCGTGCGGAGGAGAGGCAAGCGGTCGCGGACGAGCAGGTCGCGAAGCAGACCTACCTTCCCGACCTTGAGATTCAGGCGGGGCGCACGACCTTTGACTCGCCTGCCCACTACAACGCCCGCCTCCAGCTCACCGCGACCCTTTGGGACGACGGCGTGGCGCGGGACAAAGTGCGCGCCGCCGAGGCTCGCCGCAAAGCCGCCGCCGCCGCCCTCGAGGACCGGCTCAAAGGGGCGCGGAAAGATATCGCCGCCGCGAAAGTCGAACTCGCCGCCGCCGAGCGATCCGTGACGGGATATCAGAAGCTTGCCGACGGAGCCAAGACCCTCCTCCAGCGGACCCAGCGCGGGTTCGAATTGGGCGCGAACACCCTGATCGACGTGCTCGACGCGCGGCGCGCCCTTTCCGACGCCGAAGAGCTGACCGTCAACGCGCAGCTTCGACGAGACCTCGCGATCGAAGGCGTTCTGCGATCTCAGGGTCGGTTCCTGGAGGAACCGAAGTGAAAAGACTGCGCCTCCTTCTGCCGTTGCTGCTCGTCGGATGCGGCAAGCCGACGGCGAAAGAAGCGGCGGCGGACGACGTCGTAACCGCGCCCGTTTCGGTCGATCTCGCATCCGTCGCTCGCGAAGACGTACGGGACACCCTGGCGGTGGACGGCACCCTCGTCCTTCCTGCGGGCGCCACCTCGCGGCTTGCCCCGAGCGTCGCCGGAAAGCTCGTGGAGGTGCGCGTTAAGGAGGGCGACCCCGTCGCGGCGGGCGACCTCTTGGCCCGCATCGACACCCGCGCCCTCGTCGCAGGAAGCCAAAGCGCGGCCTCGGGCGCGGCGTCCGCCGCCGCCACGGCGGCGGGTTCCGATCTCGCGCTGAAGGCCGCCGTCGCCGATCAAGCGTCGGCGGTGCGTGCGGCACGTCTCACCTTGGACATGGCCGAGGCGGACGCCCAGTCCAGCGTCGATCAAGCGTCGGTAGATCTCCAGCGTCTTCGCGCCGGTGCGCGGCCCCAGGAGATCGCTCAGTCGCAACAGACCGTGGATCAAGCGCGGATCGCGCGGGACAAGGCACGCCTCGACGCCGACCGGGACGAGCGTCTCCTCAAAGAGGGGCTCGTCGCCGGATCTCAGGCCGACGCCTCGAAGTCGGCGCTTCAAACCGCCGAGTCGGCGTTTCGGTCGGCCCAGTCGGCCTTCGATCTCGTCCGCGCTGGGAATCGGCCCGAAGACGTTCGCGGCGGCGAACTCCGCCTCTTCTCGGCGCGTCGGCTTGCCGCAAAAAGGATCGATCAGGCCCGTGCGGCGCTGGCCCAAGCCGAAACGGGTCGCCTGGGCGTCGAAGCGAAGGCCCAAGAGGCGAACGCCGCTCGTCTCGCCGCGCAGCAGAAGTCGGCGGACGCCCGCGCCGCCGCGGACAACGTCGCGGCGGGAGAGATCCGCAGCCCAATCGCCGGATATGTCGCCCGGCGGTTCCTAAACGTGGGCGACATCGCCGATGCGGCGACGCCGGTCCTCGCCATCGCGGCCACTCGTCCGACCGTCGATTTCGTGGGAAGCGTCTCCCCAAGCGAAGCCGAGCGAGTCACGCCCGGAATGCGGATCCTCGTCGGCTCGATCGCCGGAACGGTGGCCTCGGTCGGTGAAGCCGATGCCGCGACGGGTCTGGTGCCCATTCGCGCCCACCTCGGCGGCCGGGGGCAGGGTGGCGGCTTCGCCACCGCGAAGATCGTGCTCACCACCCTGCGGGGCGTGGCGACCGTGCCGAAGGGGGCCGTCATCTCGCGCGACGGCAAAGACGCGGTGTTCGTCGCCAAAGACGGCACGGCTCACCTGACAGGCGTGGTGCTCGGACCCGAGCAGAATGGGCGCGTCGCTGTGCGCAGCGGCGTCGCCCCCGGACAGCAAATCGTGATCCTCGGCGGACACGAGCTCTCCGACGGCGCGAAAATCGAGGCGGCCAAGGCTCCATGAAGCTCACCGAATGGGCGATTCGCAACGCCCGGCCCGTGTTCTTCCTGACCGCGGTCCTTTGCATCGTCGGTGCGTTTCTCTACCGAGGGTTCCCCGTCTCGATCCTTCCCGAGATGACCTTCCCAAGGGTGGTCGTCATCGCGGAGGCGGGCGACCGCCCTACCCGTAGCGTCGAAATCGCGATCACCCGCCCCATTGAGGAGGCGTTGGCGACCGTCGCGGGCGTGACCCACGTGCGGTCCACGACCGAACGCGGTTCCGCCGAGATCGCCATCGACTTCGCGGACGGCACGGACATCGCCGCTGCGGAGTCGCAGGTCAACGCCAAGGTCGGCTCGCTACGGAACGTCTTCCCTCCCGAGACGACGACGGAGGTCCAGCGAATGAACCCCACGGTCTTTCCCGTCGTGGGGCTGACCGTCAATTCAGAGTCGCTGACGCCGACGGAGCTATGGACCCTGGCGACTTACACCCTCCGGCCCCGGCTTGCCCGCGTGCCCGGCGTCGCGCGGGTCGTGGTTCAAGGGGGAAGGCCACCCGAAGTGGAGGTCGCGGTTCGCCCCGCCGCGCTCGCCACCGCCGGACTTTCGCTCGACGACGTCGTCCAAGCGATCCAATCGGCAAACTCCGTCCGCACCGTCGGTCGGCTTGATCGGCGTTACCAGCAGTTCGAGGTGACGGTCGACGGGCAGACGACGACACCCGAGGCCATCGGCGCGATCGTCGTCGCTCAGAAGGGCGGCGCGCCCATCCGCGTTCGACAGGTCGCCGACGTTCGGGATTCCGTCGAGGACCGAACGACGGTCGTTTCGGCGAACGGCGGCGAATCGGTGTTGATCAACCTTATCCGCCAACCGAGCGCGAACTCGGTGGCGCTGGCGGCGGCCGTCCGCCAAGAGATCGCGGCGATGGGCAAGGAGTTGCCCTCCGACGTCAAGATCGGCACCTTCTACGACCAGTCGATCCTCGTCGCCGACGCGGTCAACGGGGTCCGCGACGCCGTGGGAATCGGCGCGCTCCTCTCCGTGGTCGTGCTGATGCTCTTTCTGGGCAATCTGCGGGCCACGCTCGTCACCGCCGCGATCATCCCCATCACCCTGCTCATCACGTTCGTCCTGATGCGCCTGGCGGGACTGACGCTGAACTTGATGACCCTCGGTGCGCTCGCGGTCGGCATCGGCCTCGTCATCGACGACGCCATCGTGGTGGTCGAAGCGGTCTTTCAGAACCTTGATGACGCCGAGAGCGTGCCCGACGCCGTCCGCCGGGCCTCTTCGCTCATCGCGGCACCAATGGTCTCCTCGACCCTCACGACCGTCGTCGTCTTTCTTCCTCTCGCCTTCCTTACCGGCGTCGCCGGAGCGTTCTTTTCCGCCCTCGCGGTGACCCTGTCCATCGCCTTAATGGTCTCGCTCGCGCTGGCGCTCTGCGTCAGCCCCACGCTCTGCGCGGTGTTTCTCCGGCGCGACTCGGCGACCCGCGAGGGGCGCGTCTTTCATGCCGTCCTGCGAGCCTACGAAAAGGTTCTTAAGGCACTCCTTCGCCAAAAGTGGGTCGTCGTCCCGATCGTCGCCGCGACCCTTGCCGGTACCGCTTTTTTCGGGTCTCGGCTCGACAGCGGATTTATGCCCGCGATGGACGAAGGCGCATTCATCCTCGACTACCGAACGCCGCCTGGAACCTCGCTGGCCGAAAGCGACCGAATGCTCAAGAAGGTGGACGCCATCCTCCTGGCCACCCCCGACGTCTCGACCTTCTCGCGTCGAACCGGGACCGAGCTTGGCTTCGCGATCACCGAGCCGAATCGCGGCGATTACGCCGTCATGCTGAAGGACGGCCACCGGCGTCCGATCGACGACGTCATCGCCGAGGTTCGGGGCAAGATCGCCGATCTGGGGCCCGGGCTGGAGCCCGATTTCAGCCAAGTTCTTCAAGACCTCATTGGGGACCTCGCCGGCAATCCGAGCCCGATGGAGGTGAAGCTGTTTGGGGAAGACCAAGCCCAGGTTCAGGCGGTTGCGACGGACCTGGCCGACCGGCTCGGCAAGATCAAGGGGCTCGCCGACGTGCAGTCGGGGGTCATCCAGGCGGGACCGGAGATTCGCCTCAATCTCGATCCCGGACTCGTCGGACGGGTCGGCATGACGACAGAAACGGTGGCCTCGCAGGCCAACGCCGCCATGCTCGGCACCGTCGCGACGCAGGTGCTCATCGGCGATCGACAGGTGCCCGTACGCGTTCGGCTCCCCGCCAACGATCGGTCGAGCCTGGAGGCGGTTCAGGATCTGCTCATCCAGACGCCCGTGGGACGAGTGAGGCTGAAAGATCTTGGAAAAGTCGAACTCGTGCCCGGCGCGAGCCAATCCTCTCGCGAGGATCAACGGCGTCTTCTGGGCGTCACGGCCGGGCTGGAAGGAATCGATTTAGGAACGGCCGTCACGAAGGTTCGGACGGCTCTCCGGGGCCTCAAACTGCCCGCGGGCGTGACCGCCGAGATCGCGGGCCAGTTTCGAAGTCAGCAGGACTCGTTCCGCAACCTCGAAGTCGTGCTCGCCACCTCGGTGCTGCTCGTGTTTCTGGTGATGCTGTTCCAGTTCCGCTCGTTCCGGGCGCCGATCACGATCCTCATCCTCATGCCGCTCGCCCTCTTCGGGGCGACGGTCGGCCTGTTCGTCACCCACACCGCGCTCAACGTGTCCTCGTTCATGGGCGTGGTGATGCTTGCGGGCATCGTGGTCAAGAACGGGATTCTGCTCTTGGACCGCGCCCAGCACGCGATCGAAAACGGGGCGGCCGTCGAGGGAGCGGTTCTCGAGGCCGGGGAGCACCGGCTTCGCCCGATCCTGATGACGACGCTCACCGCGATCCTCGGACTGCTCCCCCTCGCGTTAGGGATCGGCGCGGGCGCGGAGATGCAGAAGCCGCTCGCCGTCGCCGTCGTCGGCGGCCTCGCTTTTTCGACCTTCCTCACTCTCCTCGTCGGGCCCGTTCTGTACGCGGCCCTCTTTCGCAAAGCTTAACGCCTCCCATGACCATGGATACTTCGATCGGACTTCCCCTTCCTGCCAATTCGCTTCGCCGCGGCCGGAAGAAGAAGCGGATCGTCGTTTTCGGCGCCATCCTCGCGTTCGTCTTGGCGTTCCTTTGGTACATCGGGGTGATCGGCGGGAACGTACGGGAGGTCGAGGCGGGCCGCTTCTACCGGAGTGCCCAGCTCTCGGGTTCAAGTCTCGAAAGGGTGCTTCGGCAGTACGGCATTAAAAGCGTCGTCAACCTACGCGGGCCAAGCAAAAAAGGCTTCTACCTTTCGGAGCGAAAGGTCTGCTCCGAATTGGGCGTCGCACATTACGACGTTTCGCTGAGCGCCTATCACCTTCCCGAACCCGCCGAGCTGCGCAAATTGATCGGGGTTCTGGACTGCGCTCCCCGGCCGGTCTTGGTGCACTGTCAGCAGGGTGCGGACCGTTCCGGTCTCGCATCGGCACTCTACGCGAACGCGTACGAGGGCGTCCCCTTGGATCGTGCGGTGCCCGAGGAGTTGACCTGGCGTTACGGCCACTTCGCCTTCGCAGGAACGTGGCGTATGGAGCGGTTCTTCGATCTCTTCCGCCAAACCGGACAAGGAAAGGATCTGCGAACCTGGACCCTGACAACCTATCCGGCCATCTACAGACGTGAGACCGGGAAAGGGTAGCTCCCCCGACGGCGTCACGTCTTGCGGTCGCACTCTGAACCCAACACCTCTTCACCGGTTGCATCTAAGGGACTTAGCGGTGCAAAAAGGCGAGGTACTTCGCAGCCATCAGTCTTTAACGCGAGGCGCTAGTTGAAAAAGCGTTCAATACCGAAATTCCCCCGATTTCTGCGTGGTTTCTCAGAGATTAAGACGACACAATCGAAATCCGCATCCGTCCGGTGACCGCCGGACGGGTGGCTTAGGACATCGATGCCGCTCCCTCCAACGGTCCCCGAGAGCAGTTCTCCCCCTCGCCCGACGCTGAGTCTGCCGCGCACGCCGAAGAATCTCCAGAAGGCCGTAAGGCGCGCCCGCGTGCCGCTCGGAACCCTCATCACCCTGATCTTCCTTGCGCTCGCCCAGCCCTCGTGGACGTCGATCGGCGCAAGCTTGGCTTTCGTCCTGCCCGGATTGTGGGTCCGCGCCTGGGCGGCAGGCACCCTGAGGAAGAAGGAGGCGCTTGCCACCACGGGTCCCTACGCGTTCACCCGAAACCCGCTCTATCTCGGGTCGACGCTCTTGGCGGTCGGCTTCGCCGTCGCCAGCGGCCGATGGCCCCTAGGCATCGTCTTGGCGGTGGTCTTCTACACGGTCTACCGGCAAACGATCCTGGATGAAGAGGAATTTCTTCGCCTGCGGTACGAGGGTTTCGATGCGTACACCCTGGCCGTTCCCCGCTTTTTTCCTCGCCTCACCCCGGCTCGCTTGGATAGGGATGGCGGAGGCTTCTCGCGCGGCGTTTACGTCAAAAATCGCGAGTACCAGGCCCTTCTCGGTGGTCGCCGTATCATTAAAAAACTGATCGTCCGGATTCTGCTCAGCCACCGAGGCTGAGCCATCCGAAATTCTAGGAGCCACGTTCTCCCCGGGTCTTAGTCCCGGGGATTA
>CAXUKB010000192.1:0-4255 GCA_964251345.1 uncultured Fimbriimonas sp.
TCGCCGACCTGTCCGCAGAATCGGCCGCCCGCCCCGACGAGCAGGTCTTCCCAGGAGGCCGTCCGCTCGTACCAGTCGTTCGGCGACTCCCCCGCGGCGGGCCGCCTCCTCTTCTTGCCCTTCCCCTCTCCCCCTTTGCCTTCCGGCGGCGCCTCGTCCAGCGCCTTCGCGGCGTCGACGAGCCGCGCGAACTCCTCCGGCAGCAGGGCGGGCAGGTCGAGGACGGTGCGCGAGCCGAGCCACCGGTAGCCCGGCGAGGGCGGCACAAGGGCGTAGCCGCCGTAGCCCCGGGTCTCGATGCGGGCGAGCACCTCCTTGCCGCGCGCCGCGTCCCAGCGGGGCGCGGCGTGGCGGGCAAGCTTTTGCGAAGGCTCGCGGCAGCCGGGGACGTAGACCCAGACATGGAAGCCGCCGCTCATCGTCTCCGCGCGGGCGGTGCGGTCGAGCAGCCCCTCGGCGCCGCGTTCGCGCAGGGCCTCGCGCCACGCCCCGATGACGGAGGGATCGTCGAAGTCGAGGCATTGGTACTCGCCGCAGCTCAGGCCCACGCCGAAGTCCGCGTCGCCCGACCACCACCGGGCGACCTCCTCGGCGGTGGTCGCCCGGTCGCGCAGCTCCACCAAGAGCGCGCCGGCCGCCTGCGAGCGGACCTCGCCCCGGGCCTTGGGAAACAGGCGCTGCGTCGCGGGCACCTTGGCGAGATCGCCCCGGACGTAGGTGGGAAAGACGCCGCACCGGTCCGCATAGGGCAGGATCGCCGCAAGGGGGATCATGGCCCCACCGCCCGGCCCAGACGGCTTGCGCCAAGGGCCCGCTTCGGCACGAAGGGGGTGCACGGACGGTCGCGTCTGGACATGGAGACCAGATTACCGATTCATCGTCAATTTGTCAACAATCTGTTGATGAACTGATGCGGGCGAGATGCACGGAGACGAAGGCTAGAGAGTCCGGAAACCCTTTAGAGGGTGTCGAGAAACGATCATCCGGCGTTGGCGCGGCGAGGCTTTCCCTACAGGAGGATGCCGCCTTCCGCTCGCGAGCGGTGTGTCGAGAGCCTTTCGCAGGGCAAGCCCTGCCGCTACGGTGCATCTCTCGACAAGCTCTTAGGAGTGTCTATCTTAGCCCCACTCCTCACTCAGGGTGACGCCCACCCGTTTCCCCCTTCCCACCCGTTTCCCCCCTTCCCCTCCGTCATCCATTCCTCAACTGTGCATCATCGCGCAAGATGCGCTATATTAAGCCATGGGTGACAAGAGGTTGACGCTGGGCAACAAGGTCGCCCTCCTGGGCGAGCACTTCGGGCTGAGCCAGGAGCGGCTGGCGGATCTCCTCGGGGTGAGCCGCTCGACGATCGCCTCCTACAAGAACCGCGACAACGCGAGCCCGGACCAGGCGCGGGCCCGAGCGTGGGCGGAGCGGTTCGGCATCCCTTTCGGCTGGTTTCTCGACGGCGAGGACGGCCCGCCGCCCGTCCCCCGCGACTACGCCGACGCCGAACGCTTGGCACGCGGGGGCGGCGAGGACGCCCGCCTCACCGCCATTCCGCCGGAGGACATGACCTACGACGAGGAGGACTTCTCCAGCAGCGAGACGGTCCAGATCCCGGTGTGGAACGGCGTGGTCGCGGGGCTCGACGACTGCCACTTTCTCGAGGAGAAGCGGCCTCGCCGGATGCACGTCCCGAAGTTCTTCTTTTCGCGGAAGAACCCCGAGCGGTTTATTCTGTGCCTCCCGAAGGGGGTCAGCATGGCGCCCCGCATCATCTCGCCCGACCGCGTCATCTCCTTTCTCACTCCCGACCCGCCCCCGAACGCCATCGTCGTCGCCCGCCGCGAGGACGGGGTGAACTTCGTGAAGGTGCTGCGCGTCGACCGCATGGGCGAGAAGTCGCTCCACTCGATCCACCCCCAGTTCCCGCCCATCGAGCGGCTCGAGGGCTGGACCCTGCGCGCGGCGGTGGTCGGCATCTGGAAGCCGTACGAGTTGACCGGCCCGAACATCGAGTTCAACGGCGGGATGCCGCTTCGGGGCTAGGCGGAGGCTCGTGCGCAAAGGGTGCCACGGGGTGAGGGAATCGTGCCCGTCTCGGTGCTTCGACGCTCCGAGAGGCACCGAGACGACCGCACGAACCCTCGGTCTCTACCCATGGCGTCCCGGCTTAACGCAGCTTTGGAACTGCCACGAACTGGAGACAACTGATCGGCCTTCCCAGGTTTAGGAGGCCGCGTTGAAGCCGGTAGTGCGTTCGAAACGGCCGGGCGCCGTCGAACGTGATCTCGAGCCATCCCGGCGAAGCGACGCGCCAGGAGAAATCCTCCCGTCGGCCAGGTCCGGCGCCTTCGATTCCACGGCCGTTGGCCAGCAGGACTATTCCGCCCGGCTTCGACTGGGAGGCGCAGCCCCACACGCCCGTAAGCCGGCGCGTCTCGCCGGCAAACCCCTGCGCGGCCACGAGGCCGGCGAGGCCCGCCGTCGCCACGGCGGCGACCCAAACATGAAGATTAGGCATGAAGAGTCCCGTCGCTCGCAAGGCTTAGTCCCGCCCTCGAAGATCGGGAAGCTCCTCGACCTCGCCGATGTCGCTCACCCGCCGCCCGTTAAGGCAGTACCAATTCGGAATGCCAAGCGCCCGGTTCTCCGCCTGCGCCTCGCGCACGGCCCGGTTGCCGACGCGGATCATCTCCGCGACCCAGGCTTCGTGGCTATTCGTCTCGCGGTTCATGATCCTCCTCATTTTGACCTTGGATCACCGCTTCGAAGTGCCGCCAAACTTCTTCGTCGTGCAGCACGAGCCCGGAGGCGTTTCCGCTTGCGACGAGGGCAAACGAGCCGCCACCGTTTTCCATAAGGACCCCGCTCTCCGCCAATTGCCGGTAAATCTTTCCAAAACGGTCGATCGACCGCCGGAAGAGTCATGCCCGACGGCTTTGCCCAGCGGCTCGACGAGACCACGGTCCGCGTTCCGGACGTGGCGTTCTTTAAGAAGAGCAGCCCCGGACGGATGAAGGCGACGCACAGCGAAGGGGGCGCGGACCTCGTCGTCGAGATCGTTTCCCCCGATTCCCGCAATCGCGATCGGGGAGAAAAGTTCTTCGAGTACGAGCGGGCGGGCGTCGAAGAGTATGGGACCGTCGACCCCGAGCGTTTTGCCGCCTGCGGGAGGGTGCCTACGAGCCGGTGTTACCCGACGCTGAGGGCAAGCTCTACTCCTCCACGCTCCCCGGCTTCTTCCTCCGGGTCGATTGGCTCTAGAACCGCCCCAAGGTGCTCGACGCCCTGCGCGAACTCGGCGTGCTCTAGCAGAACTCCGATTCACCTCGGTCCAAAGAGACGGGGGTGCCACGGGTCGAGGCCGAGGGCTCGTGCGGCCGTCACCCGTGTTCTCCTCGGCTTTGAGAGGCACGGGTGACGGGGCACGGGAAATCCCCTCGACCCGTGGCAACCCTGGAGAACCGCGCCCCCGAAGGGGTCCCGAGACGTTAGCCGGGGCGTCGAAGCCTGATTTCGCGCATCCCTCCGACCCCGAAGGGGTCCCGAGACCTTAGCCGGGCGGTCGAAGACCCCCGGAGAGGTCGTCATCGTTTCCGACCCCAACGGGGTCGCAGAAACGCTTAATCGAAGTACCGCTCGTCGATCGGAACGCCGGCCTCCGCGAGGAGCTCCCGGAGTTCGTCGCGCGAGGAGCGTTCCCGATGATGACGCTCTTGGTCGTGCACGTAGCGCACCACGGCGTCCACCCCCTCCGGGCCGACGGAGAGCGCGGCGTAGCCTTCCTGCCAAGCGAAGCCTCCCGCCCGGTCTCTCGCCCACGCCGAGGAGGCCTTCTTCAGCTCGCGCACCACATCCGCGATGGCGTGGGTCGCCCGTAGCCCAAGCAGAAGGTGAACGTGGTCGCCGACTCCGCCAACCGCGAGGGGGACGGTCCCGAGACCGCGAGCAACGCCGCCGAGGTAGGCGTGAAGGTCGTCTCGCCACGCGTCGGCGAGGGTGGATTCGCGGCGCTTGGTCGCGAACACGACGTGGACGTGAAGGGCGAGGTACGTGGACACGGCGGGAGGGTTCTGCGACCCCTTCGGGGTCGGTGGGCTTACGCGAGCTTACCGGGGGTCTTCGACCACCCGGCTACCCTCTCAAGACCCCTTCGGGGTCGGGTGATCGCCCCGCCCAAGGCAATGCGGAGACGTGAACCTTCAGCCTCCATGCCCGGGCTGCAGTCTCTGCGACCCCGTTGGGGTCGGAAACGATGGCGACCTTT
>CAXUKB010000192.1:4265-8951 GCA_964251345.1 uncultured Fimbriimonas sp.
CCTTCGGGGTCGGAGGGATGCGCGAAATCAGGCTTCGACGCCCCGGCCAAGAACTCTGAACCCTTTCGGAGTCGGTTGCAACACGGAACATCCGCAGACGCCCCGCCTTGGGTCGGGGGTCATCGCGAGCGCTCCGGAGGCGGGGACGGGGGTGAGGGTTCCGATTTCGGCGCGTGGACGTCCCGCAGGGCGGTGCCGGGTTCGACGGCGGGGGCGCCCATCTTGGGGCGGCCGATGCGCTGCGCGGGATAGATGCCGCGATGGCCGCTGAGGACGGTGGCGACGGTGCAGGCCACCGCCAGGGGAACCGCCAGCGCGGAACCGAAAAGCTCGATCCCCATGATCGCGCAGGCGAGCGGCGTGTTCGCCGCCCCCGCGAACACGGCGACGAAGCCCAGGGCGGCGAAGAGGGCCGGGTCCTGCCCGGTGAGCCCGGCGAAGGCGCTGCCGAGGGTCGCGCCGATGCAGAAGAGGGGCGTCACCTCCCCGCCCTTGAAGCCCGCGCCGAGGGTGACGGCGGTGAACAGGAGCTTCAGGGCGAACGCGTACGGCGGAACCCCCTCCCGGTGAAAGGCGCGCTCGATGAGGGGCAGGCCCAGGCCGTTGTACGTTTGGCTTCCCACCGCGAGGGTCATCGCGACGACGATCAGGCCGCCCACGACGGGCCGGATCCAGTACGCGCCGGGAATTCCCTTCCCGAGCCGGCCGATCGCGTGCGTAAGCTCAGCGAACCCGGCGCTCGCCGCCGCGAAAGACACCGACGCGACGAGGGTCCAGCCTAGGGTGGCGGGGGTGAGCAGGAGGGTGCGGGGCGCGTCGTAGGCGTGGTGGTGGATGCCCGTGGCGCGGCACACGACGTCGCCGACCACGCTCGCGACGAGGCATGGCACCAGCGCGTCCGTCTCCAGCCGGCCGAGGGCGAGCACCTCCAGGCCGAACACCGCCCCCGCGAGGGGCGTGCCGAACACGGAACCGAAGCCCGCGGCGATGCCCGCCATGAGGAGGATTCGTCGGTCGGCGTGCCCGAGGCGCAGGGGGAGGGTCGCGACCTCGGCGAGGGTGCCGCCCATCTGCACCGCCGTGCCCTCACGGCCCGCCGAGCCGCCGAAGAGGTGGGTGACGACGGTGGTGACGAGGACCAAGGGCGCCATCCGAAAGGGGACCGGCCCCCGCGGCTCGTGGATCTCGTCGAGCAGCAGGTTGTTGCCCCCGGCGGCGGCGCCCGCGAAGTGATGGTACACCGCGCCGATCGCCGCCCCCGCGAGGGGCAGGCCGAAGAGGAGCGCGGGGTGGGCGTCGCGCGTGGCGAGGGCGCGGTCGAGCGTCCACAGGAAGCCCGCCGAGGCGAGCCCCGCGAGCGCGCCGACCCACGCGCCGAGCAGGCTCCACTTGAGCACCGCGGCGAGGAGTCGGGAGGGTTCGTTCCGGAGGAGAGGTGTCATCGTGGCCCGGTCTTGGGCGGCGATGCCGTCGGAAGAGATCTCCACCTACGGCAAGGCCACGCCGTAGGGGTCATCGGTCCCGGAGACGGAACGGTTGGGTCGGGGCGAACTCCATGCCCCCATCGGTCCGCGAGGGAACGACGGTTGGGTTATACCCTTCGCACCGGTCGCCGGCGTCGAAAGGGTGCCCAGGGCAGCACTTTATCACCCTGGGCCATGGTCGTTTCGGGCTTCTGGGCGAGCCCTTGATCTCCCCTTTAAGGGTATTTTCAAGTTAACACACGTTAACCGCCACGTCGTCGAATATGGATAGGTTTTTTCGATCCTTGCGGCCAAAGACGCAAGAACGATCCGAATTCTTCAAAGCCGCACATTACACTCGCACTTTTTTCGAAAATCGTCGAAATTGTTCAGCCCGCCCCGTATCTTTACCGGCTCCGCCGCCTCTAACGAACAAGCCCGCCAACTGAGCGGGATACCGTTCGAGGACTCGGCCTCCGCTAGCGTTAGGATTCGACGCGGAGGCCATTTTTTACGCCCGACGAAAGGCGAGGACGCACCCCCGAAGGGTCGCTTGGCTTCAAGGCACGACGCTCGTGACCGGCCGCTTCGCCACGAAGCCCACGCGGTTCTCCCGGCGCGCGACCTTCCTCATCATCGCCTTTCGTCGGGCGTTACTCCTCTTCGTCGACTTCGGGAGGCACCGGCGCGGGTCTTTGCATGAGCACCGAGTAGCCGCCGAGCGTGCCCCGCCCGTAGCCGCACACCTCCCATCCTTCGGCGCTGTTTCGCGCGAGAGCGAGGGTGAGTTCGGCGCCGTTCATCGTCTCGACGATCATGAAAATGCAGGGACCTTCCATCGCCGAATCGTACCGAGAGACGATCGTCGGTAAGAGCGGAGCGAGATTCTAGTCGTTTGGGAGTGCGCGAAAGGCTTCGCGCACTCCCAGGGGCCGGGCCTTACGCCCGCTTGCGGCGGCGGAGCACCGCGGCCGCGCCGAGGCCCAGCGCCGCGAAGGTCGCGGGCTCGGGGGTCGGATGAACGGCGGTGACCACCACCGACACGCCGCCCGTGTTGTCGGAGAGGATGTAGTCGGGGATGTCGAAGATCAAGGTCTGCGTCTTCGTCAAGGTGTAGGTCGAGGCGGGGACGCCGTTGTAGCGTCCCCCCGGACCGGTGACGATCTGGCTCGCGTAGCCGCCCGTTACCGCCGCGTGGTAGGCATCTTCGCCGCTGGAGTAGGTCGTGTTCCCGATGGCGCCCGTGAAGAGCTGCGTCTGGTTGGCGTCGCTCGCGGCCGAGGAGTCGAAGACGTAGTAGTCGGTGATCCAAGGGCTGTTGAAGGTCCAGCCGGAGTAGAGCTGCGCGCGCTGAGACGAGGTGAGGCTCGGGAACGCGGCCACCGAGTCGGCGGGGTCGATGAGGCCGAACGAGTAGGTGCCCGGCCCGAGCGTGAGCTCGGTAAAGGCGCCGTTGACGGCGAACGGCTGGTACCAAGTGCTCTGGTCGGGGGTAAAAACGCGCGCGCCGTCGTTCGTGGCGTCGATGTTGACGATGGCCGCCGTGTTCGTGGGCAGGTTCGTCGTGATCACGGTGCCCGCGTGGGCGGCGACTGCCGTGCCGAGCGTCAGGGTGAGAGCGAAACCGGAGCGAGAGATCGCCATAACGGAGCCACTTTGACGGACGCTGCGTGAACCTTCCGTGAGTCGGCGAATATTCCGTGTCGACAGACGAAAAACACAGCGTCGGAATCGCGTTTTGGGAGTGCGCGGACCCGTCTGCGCTTTATTTTCGGCGCGGAGCGCCGACGGCGATGAGGTTAGTCGCGGACGATCCGACGCGCGCCCTCGCGTCTCAGGAGGTCGAGCCCACGGCCGGATGCGACTTCCCAGAAGGCATCGATGTCTTCCCGTTTTTTGTCCATTTCCCGTCGGTGAATCATCCGCTGGGCGGGGTTGTCGATCGCGTTCAGCTCGGACTCCAGGGTCGACCAGTGTTTCACGAGCGACGCCACGCCCTTCGTGCCGCTGATGCGAAAGAGCTCGTACGGATGCTCGTTAGGCGGCAGCCCGTCGAGGTCGCGCCCCTCGTCCTCCTCCACCAGGGCCAGGATGGCGAGCAGGGCCCGATCGCAAAGGTCGTCGCGCAGGGATGTCTCGTCCATGCCGCCCAGTCTACGTCCGCCTCCGCCGAGTCCGCTGGAGAGTGGATCGTCGCAACCCGCACCGAGCCTTGCGGACGAGGGGAGAAGCGTTAAACGCGACCGCGTTTTAAGGCGTCGAACAAACTCGGTTTTAGAGTGCGGCGGCCTGCCGCCGCTTTCGCCAGCGAGCCTGCGAGCGCCGAACTCCGTCAAACCGCGAAAGTCTCCCTGCGGTTTGCCCCACGCTCTTAGCCGTACGGGATCGGCGCGAGCTCCTCGCCCACGGAGATGTCGAGGGTCGCTCGTGCCTCAGGCCGTTGCCACCGAGTCGCCTTCGCGCGGGCCGCGGAGCGATTGAGTCGCATCAAGAGATCCGACACGAGCACGTTCCGGCTCGTCTTATACTGCGCCCATGCGCAAGCACCCGCTCCTCATCGCTGTTCCGGCCTTTTTTCGGAGTCGCCATGACGGCGGCGCTCACCTCGACGGCCCGTGCTCAGGCAAAGACCACCGCGAAGGCGACGATTCGCGACACACCCACCACTCGCCCCCATGGGGAATTTACATCGTCCACACGCAGCAGGAAGCTCAGAATCTTGCGCAGCAGGGATGGGAGCCGTTTGCCATCGCGGTCGAGAGGCATACGCCTGGACCAGGAACGCCGCAAGGACCTGCCTACCCCGTCCTCGAGATCGGGTTAAAGCTGAAGTAAAACGACGTTTCAATCCGCACCGACCCCGAAGGGCCGGTGAGACCGGAGCACGAGTGCTCGACGTGCCGGAACTTTATCAAGTTTCAATCCGCACCGACCCCGAGGGGCCGGTGAGACCTCGTATGCCTCTTCGATGAGCGGGAAGTCGGTGTCAGTTTCAATCCGCACCGACCCCGAGGGGCCGGTGAGACACTGGCTCATCGGGGCGTACCTCGTGGTCTTGGTCGGTTTCAATCCGCACCGACCCCGAGGGGCCGGTGAGACACGGACGCGCAGGTCCTCGAGGTGATCGTCATCGAGTTTCAATCCGCACCGCCCCCGAGGGGCCGGTGAGACCCTCAAGTATCTCGAAAATTGCGGTGCCACCCCGGGGGTTTAAATCCGCACC
>CAXUKB010000193.1:0-771 GCA_964251345.1 uncultured Fimbriimonas sp.
AAGGGCGAGGGCCGCTACATCCGACAGACGGGTGGTTCCGGTCAGTACGGCCACTGCTGGGTCGAAATGGAGCCGCTGCCGGCGGGCTCGGGCTTCGTGTTCGAGAACAAGACGGTCGGTGGTTCGATTCCGAAGGAGTACATCCCCGCCTGCGAAAAGGGCATCCGCGAGGGCATCCTCTCGGGCGTGCTCGCCGGTTATCCGGTCGTGGACGTGAAGGTGTCCCTCACCGAGGGTTCGTACCACGAGGTCGACTCGAACGAAAACGCGTTCAAGCAGGCCGGTCTGATGGCATTCAAAGCGGCGATGGAAAAGGCCGGCCCCTTGCTCAAGGAGCCGATCATGCACGTCGAGGTCACGACGCCGGAGGGCAACGTGGGCGACGTCGTGGGTGACATCAACTGGCGACGCGGGCGCATCGAAGGCATGGAGCCGGCGATGGGCGGGGTGACGATCGTCAACTCGCACGTTCCGCTTTCGGAGATGTTCGGTTACGTCACGACCCTGCGGTCGCTGACTCAAGGTCGCGCTCAGCCGAACGTCACTCCGTCGCACTACGAAGAGGTCCCGAACAGCATCGCGACCGAAATCAAGGCGAAGGCCGCCGGCGGCCGGTAAGCCGACGAGTGGCGGTTGGCTCGGCCGCCCGACCAAAATGCCTCGCGCTCTCTAGAGAGCGCGAGGCATTTTTCGACTATGCTGAGTCGGTGAAGTTTGCCCTCGTGACGATCGCCTTCGTCGCCTTGGTCTTCGTTTGGCGCGTTCTGTCCC
>CAXUKB010000193.1:781-1547 GCA_964251345.1 uncultured Fimbriimonas sp.
TTCCTAATCTTGGGAGCCTAGAGGGTCGCCGCACCGTCGAAGCCAATGTGAAGGGCTTTTCTACTCTCGTTCTCCTCGCCGTCGTGACCAGCGGCTTTGCGCAAGATCCGCAAACGACGGGCTCACCCGCGGGGCTTTCTTCTTCGACACGATTGGCCGACAAGGCGATCGGGCAGGCCATAGCCGCGATGAAAGCGGGCAAGAAGGTAACGCTCACCGTCGATAACCGTACGGTCGCTTTCGTTCCGAAACTCGTGGGCGCCTTGCTCTACGTACCGGTGCGGTTCTTCACCGAAACGGGACAGCAGGTGATTTGGGACAAGGGCGACAAGCGCGCCACGGTCCGCGATGAAAACGGTACCGCCAAGAACTCGGTCGATTACGACGCCTCGGTAAGTCAGAAGAACCGGCAGCCTGGTCCTTCGCTACGACCGATGTATCAAAAAGGAACGCTGTACGTCCCCTTAGCCTCCGGCCTTGCGTCGTTCGGGCTTCTTGCGGAGTGGGTGCCGGAATCGAATCGAATCAACGTGCGGAGTAACCGCCCGGGAACGTAGACTGAACGGAACGTAAAGGTCCCTTTTGGGGTTCTCTTTAGGACACCCCAAGAATGGCAGAGCATCCCGTATTCTTTGACCCCGGCGGACGTCGGGGTCGTATTTCGGCAATCGTCGGTGGGACGCTCGCGGCGATGCTTGTGGCGCTCGTTGCAGCGCTGTTCGTTCTTGGCCTCGCGCTCACCCCCAACCTTTCCGGTCTCCAGGTT
>CAXUKB010000193.1:1557-1916 GCA_964251345.1 uncultured Fimbriimonas sp.
GCAGCGTCGGACCACCTATCAGGATCCCCTGACGGTAGGAAAACGGGGCACCACGATCCTTGCTCCCAAGCTTCGTCAAGCCTTGGCGGCCGACGTGCAAAGGGCAAAGCTTGCCGCGAAAGCGCAGAAGCAACCGAACCAGGGCCGGGTCGTCCTTGGGTTCTACGCGCCGTACGAAAGTGCGGGGTTGCAGTCGTTCGAGAACCACGCGGCGGCGATGACCCACGTCGCGTGTCAATGGCTTCATCTCTCCTCCGACGGCGCATCGATCGACTACAAACGAGACTACGATCTCGAGATCAATCCACGAAACGTCAGGGTCGAGGGAATCGCGCGCCGGAACGGCGTCCGCATTATCC
>CAXUKB010000193.1:1926-2261 GCA_964251345.1 uncultured Fimbriimonas sp.
CGATGCTGGACAACAGCAACGGTGGCGATTTCGACGAGAAGAGAGCAGCCCGGCTTCTTCGCGATCCCGCTCTTCAGGACAAGATGGCGGCCGAATTGGTCGCCTTTTTGACTCAGCATCATTACAACGGCCTGAACCTCGATTTAGAAGAGCTCAAGGGGGACGACTCCAAGGGCCTTCTCGCCTTCGCTCGCAAATTACAGGCACTCTTCGCCCCAAAGGG
Source organism: uncultured Fimbriimonas sp. (assembly GCA_964251345.1). Lineage (GTDB taxonomy): Bacteria > Armatimonadota > Fimbriimonadia > Fimbriimonadales > Fimbriimonadaceae > Fimbriimonas. Next base: position 2,150 of record CAXUKB010000193.1, read on the forward strand.
AATGAGTCTTTCCGTCGACCTTGAGCCGGGCAACGATGAGGTCGACCTCGAAGCGCTTTCCGACACTTGCGACTTCCTCGTTCCGATGCTGTACGACGAGCACTCGGAGGAG
>CAXUKB010000193.1:2271-8942 GCA_964251345.1 uncultured Fimbriimonas sp.
GAGTGCGCCGGGACCGATCGCCTCGTTCGATTGGTGCAACGCCCGTTTGGATCGGTTTCTCAAGACGGTCCCGGAATCCAAGGTCGTCATGGGGATCGGCAACTACAGCTACGACTGGACGGTGGGCGCCAAGTCGGCCGAAAGCCTGACTTACCAAGATGCGTTGACCACGGCTTCGGGTTACCGTAGCGAGACCCCGGATCGAGTCCTTCGCTTCGACGAAGCGACCTCCAACACGACCTTCGCGTATCATGACGACGACGATCGGCTTCACCGCGTTTGGATGCTCGACGCCGTCTCCGCTTACAACCAGACTCTTGCCGCAGGAAATCTCGGCCTCCGGGGGGCCGCGCTCTGGGCGATGGGCGAAGAAGATCCCGCCATTTGGAGCTTCTTCGACCGCCGGAAGCTGTTCAAGCCTGTCGACGCGGCCGCGCTTGACACCATCAGTTTTCCCTACGAAGTGAGCTTCTCGGGCCGAGGAGAGATCCTCCGGGTGCGCGCTCGTGCTCAGGACGGTGCCCGAAAGGTACGGCTCGACGAGAATGGCTTCGTCCAGTCCTGTGTGACGACGAAGTACGCGTCCCCCTACCTCGTTTCCAAGAGCGGCTACCAACCGAAAAAGCTGGCCCTCACGTTCGACGACGGTCCGGACCGTCAGTGGACTCCGGAGATCCTAGACGTCCTCAAGCGGCTGAAAGCGCCCGGCGCTTTCTTCGACATCGGCGCAAACGTCGAATCGATGCCGGATCTCGTTGAGCGCGAGTACCGGGAGGGGCACGAGGTGGGTAACCACTCGTTCCTTCATCCCGACCTCGGCACCGTTTCGGGTAACCGCGCGCAGATGGAGATCACCCTCACGCAGATGGCGATCGAAGGGGCGACCGGCCACTCGAGCGTGCTCTTTCGTCCGCCCTACAACGCCGATTCAGAGCCTGACACCCCGGAGCAACTCAATCCCGTCCTTCTCGCGGACAAGCTCGGCTACGTGACGGTGGGAGAGAACGTCGACCCCGAGGACTGGAATCCGACGATCATTCCCACGAACGAAGAGGCGCGTCCCCGTACTGCGAAGGACATCTCGGATTTCGTCGTTTCCGACGTCGTTCGTCGACAGGGCGGGGAGGAAGAGGGCAACATCATTCTTCTTCACGACGCCGGCGGCGATCGAGCCCAGACCGTCAAAGCGTTGGAAACGCTCATCCCGAGACTCCGCGCGCTCGGCTACCAGTTCGTTTCCGTCTCGGAACTCATGGGGCGAACGCGGACGAGCGTGATGCCGCCGATCTCGGGCAAGGACCGTCTTTATTACGCGTTGGGGCGCTGGGGCCTGGGCACCGCGTTCAAGGCGCTGAGCTGGCTCCAGACGGCGTTCGTCGTCGCCATCGGCCTGGGACTCGCGCGCGTGGCGTTGGTCGTTCCCCTCGCCCTGATCCAGCGGCGTCGAGAGGGCGTTCTTCCGAAGGGCGAAGAGACGATCTCCGTCGTGATCGCGGCTTACAACGAAGCCGCGGTGATCGCCCGCACGGTCCACTCGGTTCTGGCGAGCGAGACGCCCGTGCATGAGGTGATCGTCGTGGACGATGGCTCCTCAGACGAAACGGCCGCCGCCGCAAGGGTGGATCCGCGGGTGAAAGTGATCGTCAAGCCGAACGGCGGAAAGGCCTCGGCTCTCAACTTAGGGATCGCGGAAGCGAGTGGGGATCTTCTCTTCCACATCGACGCCGACACCATTCTCGAGCGGGGTGCGATCGGCCGGCTTGCCGCGCACTTCTCCGATCCCGAGGTTGCCGCCGTCGCCGGTAACGTTCAGGTTGGCAACCGGGTCAATCTTCTGACGCGTTGGCAGGATCTCGAATACGAGACGAGCCAAAATCTCGATCGACGCGCCTACGCCAAGCTCAACTGCATCACCGTCGTTCCAGGAGCGATTGGCATGTGGCGACGCCAAGCGGTCCTTGAAGCCGGAGGCTACCAAACCGACACGCTCGCCGAGGACATGGACTTGACCTGGCGGTTGCGCCGGAAAGGTTATCGGCTCGATAACGAGCCGCTTGCCGTCGCCTACACCGAGGCCCCGGAGCGTTTTCGGGACTTTTTTAAGCAGCGTTTCCGCTGGTCTTATGGCACGCTACAGTGTCTATGGAAGCACCGAGGCGCCCTCGGGAAGTATGGCTGGTTCGGCCGGTTCGCCCTTCCGGTGCAATGGATGTTCGGGGTCGTCTTCCAGGCCCTAGCGCCCCTCATCGATCTTCAGGTCCTTTTCTCGCTCTACCTGTACGTTGCCGCGGTCAACGGTCCTCCTTCCGAAAACCGACTTGAGGCGGTCAACAAGGCCCAGGGCGACGTGCTTCGAACTCTGGAGATGTACGCCGTCTTTATGGCGGCGGAGCTCATCGCCGCCGCCGTGGCGCTGCGCCTGAACAAAAAGCCTCTCCGGCGACTGCCTCCCTTAGTCATCCAGCGGTTCGTTTACCGGCAGATGATGTACGCGGTCATGTTCAAGTCGCTGAACCGAGCGTTCGCGGGCGGCGCGACCGGTTGGGGCAAGTTGACGAGGACCGGATCGGTGAGCGTGCCTGTCGAAATGGCTGCCGGTACGAAGAAGCGCGGATTTTTCCGCCGCTTGCGCCAACGTTTCCGCTCGGGTACTTAGCCAACTTGGCCCGGACGAAGGGACTCGAACCCCCAACCCTCAGTTCCGAAGACTGATGCTCTATCCATTGAGCTACGTCCGGGTATGCCCTCAGAAGGTACCCCACGGCGACGACGGTGGTGCTACCACGTTACACGGTTTGACTGGAGAGGCAGGAAGATTCCGTGCGGAACCCTTCGCAAAATCGGCTTTAGGCTCAATTTGGCTTTGGCTTCGAGCGTCTACCCCCGATAAGATGCGTAGCGAGATCGAATTCGGAACGGAATCCAAATGAGCCTCACCCTTGACCTCCCTCTTATCGGACTCGACGAGACTTTCCCTGAGTCCCTGTACGTACTTCACCATCCGAGCAGCAACCGATATGGTTGTTTCTGCCACGAGGGTGTGCATGGCCTGGCCTGCTTCTCCAACGAAGCCGGCGCGTTCCGCTTCGCGGAATGGATCGATCTGAGCGGCATGTGCACGAAGGAAATTTCTTTCGACGAAGCCCGCGAGATCGCGAAGGAGCGGCCCATGCCGGTCGTTTCGCTAATGCTCCTCGACCAACTCGACAGCCCCGTCATTCACTTCGTACGCTAAGCGTTCATCGAACTCGTTCTGAGGCGGCCCGGCAGAAGGAATCTGCCGGGCCGCTGTCGTTAGAGCTCCTCGAATTCGGGATCCTGCCGACAAAGGGGAAGGAAGTCGCAATGCGGGCACAGGGGTTTGAAAGTCGGCCTGAGCTCGGGGTAGTCCTCGGAAAGGATTTCCGCGCCGAGTCGCCGCAGGTCGCCTTCAACCTCGTCCATCTCGGATTCGCCCCACGCGGCGGTCCCCGACGCCCCGGTTCGAATGGCGACGATCGTCCCGACCACCGGCCGGTCCGGGTACTTGCGCCGGACGAGGAGGCCGTAGCACGACATCGCGATGTCGGTCCGAACCTCTTCCGGGTCGACCTCGCTGCGCCCCGACTTATAGTCGACCACCTCAAGGGTGCCGTCTTCATGCTCGTCGAGTCGGTCCAGGCGGCCGATCAAGGCGAACTCGCCAAGGTCGTAGCGCATCTGCCGCTCGGTAAAGAGCGTTTTCGCGCGCCGCTCGGCCCGGATTTGCGATTCGACATACCGCGCGACGATCTCCCGTCCCTCGCCCAGCGCCTCCGCCGCCTCGTCGGCGGAGCGGTAGCCCGCATCGACCCAGGACTCCTCAAGGGCGGCAACGGCCTCTTCGGTGGTTCGAACGCCCACATCGCCTGAATCGTGGAACCGCTCAAGGGCGCGATGGAGACTCGTTCCAAACGAGTAGTAGCTCTTCGATCGCAAATACCAACGCCCTCGGGCGTCGACGTAGGTCCATTTGAACTTCACCGGACAGGCCAGGTACGTCGTGATTTTCGTCGGACTGAGAGTCGGCTTGCGGGCCACGCCTTATTGTGAACCCTTCGTCGTTCGGCGGGGTCATACCCGGCATGACGGACAACCTCCCTAACGCGACCGACACCAGTACGGAAACCGGGATCCAGAAGGGCACCGAGCCGACCGGAATCGCCATTGGCGGCACTCTCGAGGGTCCGTCGACGGATGGTATCAGCGGCTCGACCGACACGGACACCGGGCTCGACTTTGGTCCCGGACAATCGACGACCACGGGCACCCTCCCGACGCAGGGCGGCGGCAGCATGGACGGCCCCGTCGAACTCGACACCTCGCGCGACCACGACGATCCCCGTAATCGCGACGAGCATCGTCTTACGCCGAAAGTCACCAACGGCGATCTATAATCCGGCCCAATGAGGGTCGCGATCGATGCGCGGAGTTTAGCCGAGCGCAACACGAGCAACCGGACCTATTGGTCCGAGCTCGTGTTTGCTCTTGCGCAACGGTCTGAGATCGAACTTCTTCTCATCTCGAACGGGACGATTTCTCCGGACGACGTGCCGGAGAACGCAGAGGTCGTGATGATCCCCGCACCGGGGCGCTGGTTTAGTTTGGTGACCCTTCCCAAGGTGGCTCGTGAACGGTCCGCAGACGTCGTCCACGTGCAGTACACGGTGTCGCCCTTGTTTCGGCTTCCGGTCATCACGACGGTTCATGATGTAAGCTTCTTCATCGAGCCGTCCTGGTTCGGGGCTAAGGACCGTCTTCTACTTCAACGCACCGTTCCCGCGGCTTGTCGCCGGGCGGCACGGGTGCTTGCCGTCTCCGAAACGTGTCGAGAGGAGATTCTTGCCTACGTCGACGTGCCCCTCGACAAGGTGGTCGTGACGCCGGAGGGCACACCAAACAGACTCCTCCATGTGGTTCCCGACGATCAATCGGCAGGGACGCTCGTTGGGGGCCGCCCTTACGCCCTTCTCGTGGGCGGAGCGAGCCCACGAAAGAATCTGCGCACCGCCGTCAAGGCGGTCGCGCGGGCGAGGCAAACCATTCCCGATCTTCTCCTGCTCGTGACGGGGAACTTGCCCTCTCGCCCGCCCGAGCCCTGGGTCGTCGCTCCCGGCCCTCTTGAGGAGCGGGTACTCGCCGCCGCCTACCGCGGGGCGCACGCGCTTCTGCATCCTTCGCTCCACGAAGGATTCGGGCTGACGATTTTGGAGGCGATGGCGCTCGAATGTCCGGTGATCGCGAGCGACCGAGGTGCGATCCCAGAGGTGGCGGGCCCCGGCGCTCTGCTGTTCGATGCGATGGATACCGGAGGAATGGCGGATGCGCTCATCCGCCTTCTCAATCCAGCGCTGAGGGAAGACATCGTCGAACTCGGCCGACAACGCGCCGCCCTGTTCACCTGGTCCACCACCGCTGATGAGACGGCGAAAGCCTATCGGGCGGCCATCGCCAGCCGCCCCGTGTCGAAAGACGGAGAGAGCCTCCCGTGAGGGCTGAGGCTAATACGCCGGGCGGTAGATGACGAAGGCGTCCCACTCGGGATGGATGTCGAGCCGGGCGGCGACGATTTGGCCCACGTGATAGTAATCGTGGGCGACGAGATACTGGGCGGCGGCCCAGAGCGACTCCTCATTTTCCGGGAGCTTCGCGACGGCTTCGTCCCTAAGGGCTTTCCAGGCAGCCTTGACGCCTTCCCACGAGCGATCCTCTGGCGTCCAGGTGCCGAACTCGTGCTCTTTGCCTTCGTAAGCCGCGAGCATCGCCACGGCGGCTTCGCCAAGATGGACGACCTGTTCCCGAATCGTCCGGCCCTGCGGATTCGCGCGAGCCTCCGCGTGTTCGGAGTCCAAGCCCGCCATCGCTTGCACGAGTTGGCCCTCAGCGTCGGCGAGTTGCTTGAGAAGAAGTTCCCGGGCGGTCATGGCGCGGAGCGTACCGCGCGGGGTAGAATGCCGTGTTGCCGCCGCCCGCCGAGGACTCGGAGGGGGCCGGACGGGAAGGGAAGAGTTATGGCGAGAATCTGTCAGGTCAGCGGCAAAAAGGCGAATAACGCAAAGCACATTCGGAACACCCACTCCAAGCTGTGGGAGCTCAAGGCGCCCCATAAGAATCGCCTCCAGCTTCCGAATCTTCAGAAGATTCGCCTGAAGACTCCGACGGGCACGTACCGCCTGCTCGTGGCGACCTCGGTCATCAAGAGCGAAGAGTTCAACCTCGTCGCTTGCGGCCTGAAGCCGGTTCCGAAGGCTTGGCTCAAGAAGCCGAACTACGGCATTTAGTCGCTGGCAAAAAGCGCGAGAAGGACCACCGATCGATTCGATCGGTGGTCCTTCTCGCTTTGGAAGCACTCGATCTCACGCCAGACGTGACGAAGGTGTTACGTGGCTCCACGAAGCGTTCTCTTCTGGCCTCCAATGCCGATGGGTCGCCTCCGGGACCCTCCCAATCTAAGGCTACGACTCCGTTCTCGGTGACGGAGAGGCTTCGAAGCTAGGCCGAAGGCCCTAGGGAGCGGTACCATGAGATTCGTGATCGCTCACGAGCCGGACGATGACCGACTGAAAGAGGAGTGTGGCGTCCTCGGGGTGTTCACACCCCACGGGGCCGCCGCGCGAACGGCCTTCTTCGGCCTCTTCCCCCCCAAACCCCGG
>CAXUKB010000194.1:0-7044 GCA_964251345.1 uncultured Fimbriimonas sp.
CCGCTCCGCCGCCGCGATCCCCGCCTCTTCCGAGGCCTTGCGGGGGTTCGGGTTGTTCCGGTCGAAGTAGTCCTCGGTCGCGGGCCGGCCGGGGGCCGCGCTTCCCATGCCCGTTCCGGAGGTGATGACCAGCGGCCGTTCCGAGCCCACCAGAACGGCGCCGATCGCCTCGATGACGCGGCGGTCCTTTTCGCAGTTCGCGACGAAGTTCGAGAAGTCGTGGTCGAAGGCGCAGTGGATCACGCCGTCGGCTTCCGCCGCGCCCTGGCGCAGGCTTTCGAGGTCTTCGATGTCGCCCCGGTGCGGTTCGGCGCCCGCGGCGACGAGGGACTGCGCGCCCGCGTCCGAGCGCGTCAGCCCGAGCACTTGGTGGCCCGCCGCGATGAGCTCGGGGACGATGGCGGAGCCGATGAAGCCGGTGGCTCCGGTTAAGAACACTTTCATAACTCGATTATCGACCCTGGGGCGAAGGCGGAGCAAGACGTGGCACGATACCGGTATGGCGACTGACAGGCTGAGCCCGACCGCCCCGGAGGCGAACCCCCTGGGAACCTACCTGAAGGATCGACGCGCGCGGCTCGATCCAACGGCCTTCGGCTTCACCTCGACGCGGCGGCGCACCCCCGGGCTCCGGCGCGAGGAGGTGGCCCAGCGCGCCGACGTGAGCGCCACCTGGTACACCTGGCTCGAGCAGGGCCGGGGCGGCGTGCCGTCGGCCGACGCGCTCGACCGAATCGCCGAGGCGCTGGCCCTCACGTCGATCGAGCGCGAGCACCTTTTCCTCCTCGCGCAAGGGCGGCCGCCGGAGGTCCACGTTCCGGCGGCGGAAGGGGTCACGCCGCGGCTCCAGCGCGTGCTCGACGGGCTGGAGCTCAGCCCGGCCTTCGTCCGGAACGCCACCTGGGACGTTCTCGCCTGGAACCGCGCCGCGGTGGTGGTATTGGGCGACTACGGCGCCCTGCCGCCCGAGGGGCGCAACGTCCTGCGCCGCCTCTTCGGCGATCCCAAGCTTCGCGAGCGGAGACCGAACTGGGCGGACGAGGCCCGGGCGATGGTGGCGGCGTTCCGCACGGAGGTCGCGCGGGCGGGGGCCTCGGCGCGGGTGGCGAGCCTGGTGGACGAGCTTCGCCGGGAGAGCCCGGAATTCGCCGAGATGTGGCGCGACCAGGACGTCCGTGCGTTCGGCGAGGGCAGCAAGCACCTGTGGCACCCCGTCGCCGGGCTTCTCGCGATGGAGTACTCGGCCTTCGCGGTGGACGGGCAGCCGGACCTCGGCATGGTGGTCTTCAGCCCCGCGACCCCCGACGACGCCTCCCGGATCCGCGCGCTCCTCGAAGGACGGTGACCTTTTCATCCGTCGTCACCGTCGGATCCTCCCGTGCCGACGCCCCGCTCGCCTGGCCGCCTCTAAGCGCCGAGAAGCTTTTCTAAAAACTGGCCCAGGAGGGTGTCGCTCAGGGGCTTCTTTTCGAAGGTGAAGCTCCACTTGCCGTCTGGAGTGCGCTCGATCTTCACGTACGACTGAAGTGCGACGAGCGCGGCGACGCTCAGGCCGATCGTCAACGGATCGAGGCCGAGCGTCTGGGGCTCCGAACGATCGAGGAGCTCGAGGTTCTGCCGGATCCCCGGATCCCCCTCCAAAAGATCAACTGTCACGTCGGCCAGGTCCCGAGGGGAGTCGGCGACCTGGGGCAGCTCCTGCCGCCACGCTTCGAGCGCGGTGTGGAGGTCGGGGGTGAGGTCGGTGACGACGCCCGGCGCGTCCCGATGGGCGACGGCGTAGGCTTTGACAAGTTCGGTGGCGTTCATGGCGTTCCTGTTCTTCGCGCGGAACGCGGTTCGGGTGCCCGGTCCGAGGTTCGAGGTTCGAGGTTCGAGGTTCGAGCGCGAAAGGGTAACTCGATTCGGCGGCTCGACGTCTAGAAAGCGAGAGATTCGCATGACACAGAGCACGATCGCTTTTCCGGAGAACCTGACCGCCGCCCTCGAAGAGGAACTCGACGCGAAAAGGCGCGATCTCGACAAGATGCTTTTCGGGCAATGATCGTCGTGGCCGATACAGGCCCGGTGAATAGCCCCCTCTCGTCGAGACCCCTTCGAAAGAGTTGAGAAGCGTGCCGTACCGGCAGGGTTTGCACCAATGTCGCTCAGTTTTCGGAAGGGCCAGCCTCTCCGCCGGAGTGGGTGGGACGTCACCCCTTCCTTTTGGAGATGCCTCGTGCTCCGAGAGGAAGGGGACGGGGGATAGAGAGTCCGGGTCGGTCAGTATGTGGGTCATGGTTCGTGGAGTTACCCACTCTTCACTCCTCATCACCCATCACGGGTAAGGAGAGCCCCCTCTCGACCGTTCTAAAGGGGTCGGTCTGAGACATCGATCGACATTCATCGCCCGTAGAAGGCGTTCGCCTGTCGCTCTTCCGTTGAATCCGTCACGGCGACGCTCCCGTTCCGACGCAGCCCGTGAAGCCGAATGCCGTGCCGTAACCCGGCAGTGGGCCGATCGGCCCACTTGCGGAATGGGCGCAGGGGGCTTTCGCCCCAGCCTTTCGGGCACGGACGCCTTAACCGTGGAAGATCGAGATGTGAACGTCTTCTGCGGTTTCGCCGCTCGCGCTACGATCCTTGCAATCGCCTCGGCACCGCTGCTCGGCGCCTTCGATCGCGCCCGCGTCGACTCCGAACGCCAGACGATGGCCATAGGCGAGGAGGGTCCGGAACCCCTCCAAGTAGCGATGGAACTCCGGAAGGCCGCCAAGGAGCTTCGAAAATCGACCACGCCAGCCCCGACCCTGCTCGGCTTTTCGGGATAGGGAGACGGAGGCGCGGCGGCGCGCTAAAAAGCCCCGAAAGTCTCCACAAAGGCCAAAGAGGACGGGTGCCACGGATCGAGGTGGGGGTCCGTACCGCCGCTACCCAGATTTCTCGGAAGGGTGGCGGGCAAGGACATCCGGTACCCGTGTCACCCGCGGTTCACCTCCGGGTCGCGACGGGAGGAGCCGGGATTGGGCTGTTGGGCGTCGGGTCGGCGAAGAACGCAAGGTGGGCGGCGGACGCGCCTCCGGTGAGACGGACGCTCAGCGAGCCCTCCCAGCGGGCGGCGAGGCCCGCGTTGGGGAGGGAGCCCTTCGCGAGGCGGATCAGGGTCGCCTCGCCCGCGCGGTTGCCCCCGTCCAGAATTACCCGGTCGGCGACGGGCGACCCCGGCACGGCGAACACCGCGAAGGTGCCCTTCGGGAGGTCGACGGCGGCGGGCTTCGTCGCCGTCACGTCGGCTTCGATCACCCGGTTGCCCTTCGCCCGCTCGTGCGCGACGACGGTCCGCATTAGGGCGTCGTCCGACGGCGGCGCGGGCGGCCGGGGCGTTCGGCGGTTCAGGGCGAGGCCGCCGAGAAGGCCAAGGCCCACCAAGGCCACGCTTCCGACCATCCGTAGCCCTAACTTCGCTCGACTCACGCGCTCGTTTACGCTCCGGCGGAGGGACTCGTTCCCCGCCGCCGGGGAACGCGGCGTCCCGAGGGTCGAAGAGTGTCGCGGTTGCCGATGCGAGTGCTAAACTCGATTCGTGCTGGTCGAAGGCCGAATCGTTTCCGATCCCAACGTCTGCGCGGGCAAACCGACCATCCGGGGCACGCGGATCATGGTGAGAAACGTGCTGAGCATGATGCGCGGTGGGTACGACGTCGACCGAATTCTCGCCGCGTATCCCGAGCTTGCTCGGGAAGACTTCGAAGCGTGTCTCGATTTGGCGACCGAGCTGATCGAGGAGACCCGGGTCTTTCCCCGTGCCGCCTGACGGACACCGGCTGCTCCTCGACCAAAACGTTCCCCGCGCCGTGACCGACTGGCTTCGCGAGCGGCTCGGCACGAGTTACGTCGTCGAACACGTGACGCAGATCGGCCTGACCGGCGCGGATGATCGGGTCATCTTCGACTTCGCCCAACGTTCGCGAGCTATGATCGTGACCTTCGACGAGGACTTTGCCGATCGGCGGACCTATCCGCCGGGAAGCCATTTTGGCGTCGTTCGACTCCGGATCGAACCGACCACGATCGAACACACGATTCAAACCCTGGATCGGCTTCTCGCGGAGTTCCCACCGGAGAGGCTGTTTGGAAAGCTCACGATCGTGGACGAATCTCGGGTTAGGATCATCGGCTAGGAAGTCCGGAAGATAGGCAAAGGGTTCGTGATTCGTCGAATCCCTCACCCAACGCTCACGACCCATCGCCCATCCCCGATAAGGCTCTCGATTCCCGACACCTTCCACTCTAAGGGGTGACGTCCCACCCTCTTGTCCCCTTTTGCCTCTTCCCTCTTCCCCTGTCCCCCTTCTCCCGCTCAAAACACCACCCGCAGGCGCGCGGAAAGGACGTTGACGGGGCCGCGGGCGTGGTTGTCGCCGGGATTGGCGATGCGCTGGAAGTCGAGGGTGAGGGTTTGGCCCTTGCGCAGGGCGTGGGCGTAGTACGCCTCGGCGACCGACTCCGCGCCGTAGTCGAGCCGTCCGTCGCCGAGCGCGAGGCCGGAGCCGCCCGCGTCGAGATAGGCGCGGTGGGCGCCGGAGAAGCCGCTGTTCCCGAGGGCGAGCCCCACGGCGTCGTCCTTGCGCCGCCAGCGCGCGCCCGAGACCTGCGCGCCGAAGGAGAGGGCGCGGTCAGCCTCGGCGTAGCCGTACGTCTCGCGGGCGCCCTCGCTCGCGCCGATGCGCAGGAACAGTCCCGTCGCGCCCCCGTCGCCGATCGCCTGCTCCGCGTTCAGCCCGACGCCCGCCTTGCCGGAGACGCGCCGCACCGCGGTGACGTCGGGGGTGTCGCCCGCCGCGAGGGCGTCGCGGTAGTCGCCCATGGGAGCGACGTTGCGGTAGACGAGCAGGCGCACCGTCGCGGACGGCTTGGGATGGCCTAGGAGTCGGGGATCGATCTCGAGCTCCGCGCCCTCGCCGTGGTGCGCGCCGTCGTACTCGACGTCCCGGCCCACCGCCGTCGTTGGGAGGGCGAAGGTGCCCACGCGCAGGGCGCCGGTCGGGGTTACGTAGGCGGCGGTCGCGCCCCAGTCGTAGCCGCGGACGTCCGAGGGGTAGTCGAAGGCGAGCGAGTTCACGAAGGCGTTGTTCAGGAACTGTGCGCGCGGGTCGTTCGCGTACGAGTTCGTGTCGAACACGTCGGTGGGACCGATCTTGCCCACCTGGACGACGAGCCGCCGCCTCGGCACAGTGCCCACGAGGATGTTGGGGGCGCGTCCGATCGCCTCGGACTGGAGCTCCTGCCCGTCGCCGTGGCCCACCGGGACGCGCACCCGCACGAAGGCGCGGGCGGAGTAGGGCGCCGCGCGTTCGGTGAACTGCCGCACCACGTCGCCGTTCGGGTAGCCCGCGACGCCGAAGCCCTTGCCGATGCCGCCGCCCCACGCCAGCTCGGGGTCGAGGTACGCCTCGACGTTCGGCGCGATTCGCGCACCGAGGAACCCGGAGACCGTCGCCGAAAGGTCGGCCTGGGCGCGCGAGCGCAGGGAGTTCGGCCCCGCGTAGGGGCTGTGGAAGCGCGGCAGGCCCTGCTCGATGAGGGTGACCTCGCCCTGTGCGTCGAACCGCGGCGCGGGCCTCTCCTTCGGCGCCTTTGCGATGCTGGCGAAGAGAGGGCGAAGATCGAGGGAGGGCAGCACTATCGCGGCCCGATCGCTTCGTCGCCCGCCCGCACGATGCGCCCAAAGTTTACGCTCATATGGCGTTCTGGACGAAGCTCAAACCTGGGAAGGCGCTGGGATGTCTTTAAGTCGCAAAAAGAGATTCCCCAACGTTCGAGCGAGGGCGTCTGGGAAAGTGGGGAGTTTCAGGAATGCGTTCACTCCGCCCTCGACACTCCCCCCTCGCCGTTGGATCCGCTCTCGATCCCCTTCCCCTGGGGCACGCCGCCAGACGAGAGGCAAAACGCTTTTGCGTCGTGCCCTCGGCGGACCCTCCTTCCTCTCCCTTTTCTTCTTTCCTGTCCCCCATAGAGGTTAATTTCAGGGATTGCTCGTCGTCCTCGGCACCCCCTGCCCCGCGGTCTTCCACGCCGGAACGCGGAGCCACCCTTACGCTCGTGCTTCGCTCCAAAGGGAACCCTCCCGGAGGCCAAGATTAAGTCGACGCCTATGTCCCTGTCCCCTCACCCCACCACGACCCCCACCCCTTGCGCGCGGCACCGCTCGACGACGTCGGCGGGGGCGGTGGCGTCGGTGACGAGGACGTCGATCTCGGCCATCGACGCGACGACGAAGGGGGAGGCAGTCCCCAACTTCTCGCCCGACAGCACCGCGACCACGCGCGCCGCGACGGCGATCATCGCCCGCTTCGCCTGCACCTCCTCGTAGTCGAGGCTGCCCGCGCCGGACCCGGGGTCGAGGCTCGCCGCGCCGAAAAAGCAAAGGTCGGCGCGAACCCGCGCCAGCTCCTCCGCGACCCGGTGGCCGACGCAGCTCAGGAGCGGCTTGAGCAGGCGGCCCCCGAGAACCACCACCTCCGCGCCCGGATGCTCCGACACGGCGAGCGCGGCGGGGAGGCTGCTCGTCACGACCGTGCCCCGGTAGCCCGGCGGCAGGGCGCGGGCCACCTCAAGGTTGGTCGTGCCGCCGTCCAGCAGCACGGTGTCGCGCGTGCCGACGAGCGCGGCGGCGGCGCGGCCGATCGCCCGCTTCGCGTCGAGGTCCCGGCCCCGACGGTCCCGGTAGTCGAGCGGCACCGGGGAGCGGGGCAGGGCGCCGCCGTGCACGCGCTGGAGAAGTCCCGCCTCCGCGAGCTCCTTGAGGTCGCGGCGCACCGTGTCCTCGGAGATGGCGAGGGTCTCCGCCAGTTCGCTCGCCAGCACCTTGCCGTCGCGGCGAAGCGTGTCGAGGATCGCCTGCCGCCGCTCGGCGGGCAAGGCGTTGCGGGTTTGTGCGGTTTCTTTCGTATTCATGACGATCTTTGCGGGTAAGATCAGGTTACCCCGCTATGCGATACCGAGCCGTAATCTTCGATCTGCAGGCCACCCGGGGAAACACCCCCCCGCGGTGTCTGCCAGCGT
>CAXUKB010000194.1:7054-8925 GCA_964251345.1 uncultured Fimbriimonas sp.
CCTCGATCGGGCCGCTCGTGGGCCGGGAGCCCACCGACGCCGAAATCGTCGCCACCTTCGGCCCCTCGGAGGAGGGCACCATTCGCGCCCTCGCGCCGGACCGCTACGAGGAGGGGGTCGCCGCCTACCTCGCCCACTACGAGGCGCTCCACGACGGCTGGTCCGCGCCGTTCGACGGCGTGCGCGAGCTCTTGGCGCGGCTGCGCGAGGCGGGCGTCCGGGTCGGCATGGTCACCGGCAAGGGCAGGCGGACCGCCGAAGTCACCCTCCGGCGGTTCGGCCTGGAGTTCGGCGACTTGGAGGCGGGCTCTCCGGAGGGCCCCCGCAAGGCGTCGGGCATCCGCGAGCTCGTCTCGCGGTGGGGCGTCGCGCCGAAGGACGCGCTGTACGTGGGCGACGTGGCGAGCGACGTGGTCGCCGCGCGGGAGGCGGGCGTCGACGTGGTCGGCGCGGGCTGGGCGCCCGGCACCGACGTCCTCTCCCTCGCGGACGCGGAGCCGGACGCGCTCTTCCGGAGCGTCCACGAGTTCGCGCGTTGGCTCTTTCCCGAGGAGAGCGTTGCCGCGCGGCTCGTCGGCCTCGCCCAGCGAGTGCAGTCTCTCGCGCAGACGGGCCTGACCTTTACCCAGGACCGGTACGACATCGAGCGGTACGAGGAGCTGCGCGAGATCGCCGCCGCCCTCATGGCGCTCGGAAGTCCGGGCACGACGACGCCCTTTCTGACCGCCTTCAAGGAACAGCTCGGCTACGCGACGCCGAAGGTCGATGTGCGGGCCGTCGTCCTGCGGGAAGGGCGCATCCTGCTGGCGCGCGAGGCGGCGGACGGCCTCTGGAGCCTTCCCGGCGGCTGGGCCGACGTGGGCGACCGGCCCAGCGTCGCCGTCGAGCGCGAGGTCGTCGAGGAGACCGGCCTCGTCGTTCGTGCGACGAGGCTGCTCGCGGTGTGGGACCTCAATCTGCACGGCCATCCGCCCGGGCCGTTCCAGGCGTACAAGCTGTTCTTCCTCTGCGAGGAGAAGGGTGGCGCGCTGGCGACGAGCGTCGACACGCTCGAACTCGGCTTTTTCGCGCCCGACGCGCTCCCGCCGCTCTCCCTCTCGCGGGTCGTCCCCGAGGAGATCCTCGCCTGCGTCGAAGCCGCCGCCCACCCATCCGCCCCGGCCTTGTTCGACTGAGGCTTGAGGGTACCGAACGCTTCTCGATCACAGGCGAACGGGGGTGCCACGGGTTGAGGCCGATGGCTCGTGTGGCCGTCACCCGTGTTCTCGTCGGCTTTGAGAGGCACGGGTGACGGGGCACGGAAATCCCCTCCACCCGTGGCACCCCGGTTCCCGGCCGCCTTTGGCCCTCCGGTCGACTGCTTACGCGTAGGTCGGCAGGCCTTCGGTCGGCGCGGCGGGGGCGCTGGACGAGGCGCTCGAGCTTTCCTTCGCCTTCGCCATCTGGGCGTTGATCTGATCGATCTGGAGCTGGATCGCCTGCTCCTTGGTCTCCTTCGTCTTCGCGTCGTCCTTGCTCTGCGTCTCGGTGGTGAGCTGCTTCTGGAGCGCGGCGAGCTGCTGCTTGAGCGAGGCGGAGCTCGAAGCGTCGGTCGAAGACGTGGACGAAGCGGACGAGGCGGCGGAAAGGGTCATGGCGTTCTCCCCGTCTTTTTGCCGGGTATTCCGATTGTCGGACCTCCGCGCCGCGGTCCTCAGGATTCTCCCGATTCCCCTTTCGCCGGATACAGCCGTTCGAGGAGCCTGGGCAGTTCCCGCTCCACGAACGCCTGGGAGGACGCGACCCTGAAGAAGGGAGCCGTCTTCTCAGCGAGCAGGAGGTGGGCGAGGCCGTGGAGCGTCGACAGGATGCCGAAGATGTCGGCGGCGTCC
>CAXUKB010000195.1:0-8917 GCA_964251345.1 uncultured Fimbriimonas sp.
CGCCCCGCGTACTTCTGGAGCATCGGCTTGGGGTCGAAGGTGTCGACCTGCGACGGCCCGCCGTTCATAAAGAGGAAGATGACGCGCTTGGCCTTGGCCCGGAGCGGCGGCTTGCGCGGCGCGAGCGGATTGAGATCGCCGACCGCGGCCTTTTGGATCGCCGCCCCCGCGTTCTCGCTCAGCAACCCCATGAGGCCGAGCGCTGCGAAGCCGTTGCCCATCCGTCCCAACAGCCCGCGCCGGGTGAGGAATAGGTCGTCGAGGATGTTGTGGTGGTCGTACTGGGACATCGGCGGCTCCGTTGTATGGTACGCCACATCATCGGCGCTTACGAAAAGATAAACGTCGGGAAATCGGCAGGGTTCGGTCGGATAAGGTTGCCTGTCCTAGTTTCAAGACCCACGCGACGTTCGCTGCAGGCCATTTCATGCTTTACGGCAGTCAGCCTTTTGCGTACTCACTAATTCACACGCCGGTAGCCGTCGGATGGTTCGTGCCGACGGCTGCACGGGCTTGAAACGCGGGCGCAAACCATTCCGCGCCTATGGGAATTCTTCAGGCTCTTCTAAATGGCTGCGATGCTCAAGCCTTCTTCAGCCATAAGCCTTGAAACGCTTAGCATCTTTCTAATCTCGGTTGCCCACACTTGATCAAGCCCCACGCTTTCACCGATCATTTCGGCCCTAACGCCATGAAGATGATTCGCGTTGAGCAATATCTGAAGGTGGATCATCGCGGCCTTGTTTCGGTTATCGGCGGCATCGTTAACTTTGCGGGCCATCTCTTCGTACATCGCCAGTTCCGTTGTCCGCCACTTTAGTTGGCAGAACGTGAGGACTACGCCGGCGGAAACTACTTTAGGGCCGGTGCTACAGCGACGATGCCCGGTGTCTTCAGCAGTCGCGCGTCATGAGTCCACAATTCAGCCTCATGGAGCAAAGCGGTCGCCGCAGCGATCGCGTCAGGTAACCGAAGTCACGTCAGACGCATGTTGACCGTTTCCACCTTGACCATCTGGTCGAGATCGATTCCCCTTACGCCAGAGAGGAAAGACGTGATTCGGTTACGCTCGGAAGAGGTGAGCGGCTTAAAGGGCAGGAGCTCAATCTCGGTGACGATCGACACCAGCAGCGGACCTGACGGCAAAGGGACCGCGAGCTTCCCCGCAAGATGGTACAGAACGACGTTCGTGTCGAGCGCGTGGCTCACTCTCACTCCCGTCGCATCCGCTCTTGAATCATCATCGGATCTTCATCGAGCGTGAGCGTTCCCGCAAGCGCGTTGACGTCGATTGCCGAAACTGGCGACTTGCTGCGTGCCCTTTCGATCAGGCGCTGGGCCGCTTCGAGCAACTCGTCCGGGCTGAGCAAGTCTGCCGAGCGAACGACCTGATCGATGTTCTGTGAGGCCATAGATCACTATATGACGCCTAGTCTAAGAACAGGAACTCGTCCGTCATGAGCAGCGCTTGGGCGTAGAGCGCGAGGCGGGAGAGCGGCGGAGGAGGCGGGGGTGAGAAGCCGGCGGCGGCGTCCCAGGTCCCCTTGTCGCTTGTGACCGTCGGCGCCCAGGCGAACGAGTCGAAGCCGTCGTTCGCGATCGGGTCGAGCACGAAGTCGAGGGTCTCGCCCTTGACGACGTGGATCGCGTTAAGCTCGGTCCGCGCCTCGCCGTGGTGGACGGTCCACTCGCCGAGCAGGCCCGCGCGGCTGGACACGATGCGTCCGCGCACCCCGTCGCCCTTCTCATTGGGGTGCTGAAGCATCCCCCGGACGTCGATCGTCAGGTCGGCGGGCGCGGTCCAGCGGCGGACCGCGGCGTGGGCGAGGTCGGGACCGGGATGGCCGCCCCGCGCGTTCAGGCTCAGGTAGCCCGCGCCGGGAACGGGGATCGTGGGCGCGAATCGGTAGGTTCCATCAACGAAATTCGCGAGCGGCGTGAAGGCGACGGACTTGCCATCGAACGCGCCGTAGCCGTACTGCCACGCGCCACGCAGCGCTCCGGGCTCGCCGCGCTTGAGGTAGGCGACCCCGGTGGCGGTCTCCTCGGTGTCGGGCAGACGGCCGAGGGCCAGACGGTAGAGCCGCCGCACCCGTTGCCCGTCGTCCTTGGCGGATCCGATCTCCGATCGCGACGCCAGCGAACGCGCCTCTTCGACCACGAAGGGGGAGTTAAGGAAAAACAACGCCTGCTGGGGCACCGTCGTGTAGAACCGCTTCGGACTCGTCTGGTCTGGCGACGCGAAGTCGAAGGTGCGGAAGATGCCCGGCAGGTTCTGCCGCTCGACGAAGCCGTACACCGCGCGGCGCGGGGTGAAAGGGCGCGACCAGAGATCGACCGAGGGACCTCCGACGGCGCCCACGTCGAGCCGTCCGGCGGCGGCCATCAGCGAATCGCGCATCTCTTCCAGGTCGAGCCGCCGCCGGTTCATGTGGCCGAGCAGCCGGTTCTCGGGATCGCCCGCGACCGTGCCGTCGCTGGACTGGCGGTAGGTCGACGAGAGCACGATCGTCCGGTGCAGCCGCTTGATCGACCAACCGGAGTTCATGAAGTTCGAGGCGAGCCAGTCGAGCAGCTCGGGGTGGGTCGGCGGCTCGCCCTGGTGCCCGAAATCGGAAGGCGTCCGGACGAGGCCCTGACCGAAGTGGCCCTGCCACACGCGGTTGACGAACACGCGCGCGGTGAGGGGATTGTCCTTCGACGCGATCGATTGGGCAAGCTCCAAGCGTCCGCTGCCGTCGGTCCAGTGGGTGCGTTCGCCTTTCGAAAGGGCCAGGAGGAAGCGTCGAGGGGCGACCTCGCCTCGATTGCCCGGGTTGCCGCGCTTGAACACCACGCCGTCGCCGGGATGAGCCGAGTCGGCCATCGCCATCGCGAACTCGGGGGTGGGGGGCGGACTCTTCCGAAGGTCGGCGAGCGAGGCCACAAGTCCCTTCAGCCGATCCCGTTCCGTCGGCTCGAACGAGGGCTCCAACTGCTTGAGCGCGTTGCCTTCCGCGACTGCGCCGAGGCCAAGCGACTGCAACGTGCCCTTCACCGACTCGGGCGGGTCCTTGCGCAGGCGCGCGGTCTGGGCGAGCACGAGCTCTCGAATCGAGCGCTCCGTCGACTCGACCTTCGCGCCGTACGCCTCCCAGGGTTCGCGCACCGGCTTGGGCGAGATCGCGACCGTCTGCTCGTTCGACGAGGCGAAGATGCCGTACAGGGAATAGTAGTCCTGCGTCGGGATGGGGTCGAACTTGTGGTCGTGGCACCGTGCGCAGGCCACGGTAAAGCCCTGGAGGCCGCGCATCGTCACGTCGATCCGGTCGTCGATGATCGAGGGCTGGTCGTTCAGGAACCGGCGTCCGAGGGTGAGGTAGCCCAGCGCCGCCAGCGCCGTGCGATCGTCGCCTTGCCCTTCGGGAAGGCGGTCGGCGGCGATCTGATCCATCACGAACCGGTCGTAGGGCAGGTCGTCGTTCAGGGCCTTGATAAGCCAGGCGCGGTAGGTGTAGGCGTTGGGATAGTTGCGATCCTCGACGAACGCGTACCCCTTCGTGTCGGCGTAGCGCGCCACGTCCATCCAACTCCTCGCCCACCGTTCGCCGTAGCGCGGCGAGGCGAGAAGCCGGTCGACGACCCGCTCGTAGGCGTCGGGCCGCTTGTCGAGGAGAAAGGCGTCGGTCTCCTCGGGCGTGGGCGGCAGGCCCGTGAGGTCGTAGGTCACGCGCCGAAGCAGGGTTCGCCGGTCGGCCATCGCGGCGGGGTGCGCGCCCTTGGCCTCCAGCTTCGCCAAGACGAAGGCGTCGATCGGGTTGCGGACCCACGCCTTGCCTTTCACCTTCGGCGGCGTGGGATGCGCCACCGGCTTGAGCGACCAGAGGGGAAGGTCCTGCTTGCGAACCGCCGCCGGTCCGGCGGGCCACGGCGCGCCCATCTTCACCCAGGCCTCCAAGTCCGCGATCTGCGCGGCGGGGAGCTTCCCATCCGGCGGCATCTTGAGGCTGCCGTCTTGGCGCACGGCGTGGACGAGCAGGCTCTTTTCGGGGTCGCCCCGCGTAAGGAGCTTCGCGAGGTCGGCGGCGGTGTCGAGCCGCACGCCGCCCATCGGCTCTTTGCCGCCGTGGCACGAGGCGCACTTCGTCGCCAGCACAGGGCGCACCTTGGTCTCGAAGAACGTGACCTGCTCCGGCGTCGGCGCGGGAGGCGCGGGCGCCTGAGAGCCGACGAACGACGCCAGCCCGCACGAGGCGATGCCGACCGCCGCGAAGGCGAGAAGTCCGGTCTGCCGAAGACGGAGCGTCATAGGAAACCTCCTCAGACTATAACACAGCCCCCGCCGAGACCGTCCTGCAATCTCGGATTCGCACGTATGGAGGGGGCCGGAACGTAGACTGGGTCACACCTAGGATACGCAAGCCATGCTCCTCGCCGCCCTTTTTCTCGCGCCCGCCTACGCCCCCGATCCTTCCCGTTGGACCGAGATCCCACTACCCTCGAAGGCCGAAGCGGCGAACCGCGCCGTGTGGGAATACGCCGCGAACTATTCCAAGATCGACTGGGGCGTCGAGCCCATCGGGGGCCGCGTCAAAGCCCATCCTACGAAGGAAGGAAGCACCCTGTCCCCCGACACTCCCGCCTTCTTGCCCCGGACGTACGGCGCAACCGCGCAACGAGTACCCGACGGCTGGCTCGTCGGCGCGAACCATGGCGAGTGGGGCGGCTCTCTCACGTGGTTCTCCCCGAATGGCAAGCGCCACCGAAAGGTCTCGGACGATCAGATCGTCGCCTTTTTTAACCTCCCAAGCGGCCTTTACGCCATCATGGGCCTTGCCCATCTGGGCATCTCCGAGGGCTCCGTCGTCCACCTAGTCCAAGCGCCGGAAGGCAAGGAATGGACGGCCACGAAGGCGGCCGACCTTCCCGCCGCGCCGTACGCCGTCGCGGTGCGTCCCGACGGTGCCGCTCTCATCGTTCTCTCGAATGGCCTCGCCGAGTTCTCCGCCGGCCGCTCCGTCCGCAACCTCTTGAATGACGCTCCTTGGTGGGGTCTCTACCCAAACTCCGCCGCCCTCTCCGCCGACGAGGGGCGGCTGTACGTCGGCATGAGGCAGTTCGTCGCCGAGATCGACTTGCGCACCTCGGCCCTCCGCTTCCTCGTTCCCTCGCGCACCTACCTCAACCGCCTCGACCGGGACACGGAACGCTCGGTTCGAGCCATGCACCGTGGTTAGTCCCGACCCATACTAGGCGATGCATTACCGCTCCCTTCTGCTCCTCCTGGCGCTGCCCGCTCTCGCCGCCACCCAGACCACGCGGGTCATCGACGCCTCGCACCCGGATTCCCTCGGCGAACGCCTTTTTCAGGCCGTCCAGAATGGCAAGGTCGAGACCGTCCGCGTCTTGCTCGCCAAGGGCGCAAATCCCAACGGCTCCGACGCCTCGGGCGGCCCTTACCTCGCATTCCTCGGGGGGACGCCCGAGGAGATGCTCGCGGTCGCGAAGCTCCTCGTCGTCCACGGCGCGAAGGTCGATCCTCCACTCGGGACCGGCAACCAGACGCCTCTCTTGAACGCCCTCAACCGTGCCCAAGAACCCATCGGCCTCGTCCGATTCCTCCTCGAAAAGGGTGCCGATCCCAACCGGACGGGTGACTTTGGCTTCACCGCCCTCGATTTCGCCGTTCGCAACGGCTTCGCTGCCAGCGCCGCCGCCCTCCTCGCTCACGGCGCCAGCGTCGACGCCCACACGAAGGAGCCGGACCTCGCCCGTTCCGACGACCCCGGTCTTCGACAGGACGTCGAGCGGAGCCGACTTCAGATCGCCCACGTCTTTGAGCCGGGCTACCGCGAGAGCGGCCAGACGCCTGTTTTTGGCCTCGCTCAGCGCTTTGATCCCGCCACCGCCGCCCTGATCCTCAAGGCCGGAGCCAAGATCGACGAACAGGACGACAACGGTTGGACTCCCCTCCATCACGCGGTCCAGTTCGGTAACGTTGCCGCGATCAGGGGACTTCTCGCCCTCGGAGCCAACCCAAATGCCGCGTCTCGGGGCGGCTTTACCCCCCTTCATCTCGCGTTGCGCACCGGCTTCGGCCTTCCCAACGCGACCGTCGCGCAGATCCTCCTCAAGGGCGGCGCGGATCCCAAGCGTCGAAACCACGACGGCCAGACCCCGCTCGACCTCCTCCGTGCCGATACCGAGTGGCGTCTCGGCAACCCTTCCCACGATCCCCAGTTGGCGCTCCCCGAGGCCATGCGCGCTCCTTATATCCAGAACGCCAACGCCGTCGCGCGCGTCCTTGAACCCAAAGCCGCTCCCATCGTCTTCGTCCCGAAGGCGCCCGATGCCAAGGGTGCTCGATACACTCCCCTTGGGATCGGCGACGTCATCGCCGTGCGCACCGTGCGCGTGGAAAGCGGCCATGCCGTCTTAGAACTGAGCCTGCCCACTCCCTCCGCAGGACCTTCCACCCTCACCATCCGGGCCGTCTCGCTCGAGAACTACGACACCGTCACCCCGCTTCCCGTGGTCGTCCGGCGTACGAAAGGGAGAGCGGACACCGTCCGCCTCGAGTTTCCCCTCGGTGCTGCGAGGGGCGGCGCGGTCGAGATGGACTACGTCCAGCAAGGCCCCGGCTCCTCAAGCGGCAGCGGCACCGTGGGCAACGGGCGAGAGGCCAACGTCGGCTTCGCCTACGGCAGGACCGTCGCCGTCGAGCACGACCTCCAGGACCGCACGTTGGAATTCGAGATCCTCTCCGTCACGCGGGGCGGCAAGGTGTTGCCGGGCTTCGCGGGCCGCGTCTTGCACGTCGAGGGCGGCAGACCGGCACCCATCGTGGGACTCCGCGTCGACCCTTCCGACGAAGCCAAGCGACCGAAGACCTTGATTCACTACCGCTACCGCTTCCTCCCGAACGTGAGGTGGCGCACGGACGAAATGTCGCTGAACTGAGCGCCCCTAACCTAGCGCACGTTCTCGAAGGGCGAGTGGACGCGGATCTCGCCTTCGTAGGGATGGTCCATCTCCAGTACCGCGAAGAGGACGAGGGCCAGGGTCGCGCCGAGGATCGCCGTCATCGCCCGGTGGCTGCGCGGGTTGGTGCTTCCGAAGAACAGGGAGAAGCCGACCGTCACGACGCCGCCGACCATCATGACCGCCCAAAGAAAGCCGGGCATTCCGCTTTGCGTATTAGACCGCCTCGCCGCCCGGAGGTCGGCGAGGCGGTCTAGGCGAGCAAGTCCGTCGGCGACGAACGGCGCGGAAGGGGTGTCCCGCTCGTTCGAGAGGACGTGCCCGAGGTCGTCCACCGCGTCGATGGCTTCCGAGTCGGCGCGCGACTTGCCCCATTCGGCGTTCGCCGCGTGCTCGTACTTTCGAATGGCGACCTCCATCGGGTCGCTTCCCGCGGAGAGACCCCAGGCGATACGATGGAGGCTGAGGATGCAGGCCTGTTCGTCCGCCGCGTTCTCCCGCGCCTTCTCGTAATTGCCCCAGACCGCCACGAGCGCCAAGGCGAGGAGCAGGCCGTAGATCGCGCCGATCACCCCGAAGGTGTAGCCCGCGACCTCGTTGTTACCCCGCAGCGACTCCGTGTCGTACCGTCGATGCACCAGACCCGACGCGAGGATCGTCGCGACGACCGCGACGCCGACCAGCACCACGGCCGTCGCCCAGAGCGGAAGAAGGTTGAACAGAACGTACATGAAAGATGTGGGACGCAAGTCCACGCTTGGGCGCGAAAAGGCGGGACGGGGTTCGCGTCTTATTTCAATCCTAGCCGGTCGAACAGCTTGCCGAGCCGTCCGCGCGAGTAGGCGAACCCATGGTAGAACGCCGTCGCGGCGCGCCCCCACCGTTCGTAAGGCCACGCCCGTCCCAGTCGTCGGGCGAGCCGAAACATCCGGTGGCTGCCCCGGGAGATGGTGGCGCGCGTCCGGTAGATGAGGCGTCGCCGCCGGGAGTCCGGTTTGGCGGGGGCGACGCGCTTCTCCGGCCGAATGCCCCGCTTCGGCCAGGTGAGTCGGTACGCCAGTCCCTCCCGGCGCTGCCGGAAGCCCGCCGCTTGGGTCTGCACGACGAAGTCTTCGTCCACCGGCGAGAGGCTCAGCCTTCCTTCCGCCGTCGCGTCTCGGACGAGCCGCTCGATCGCGGACGAGCGGATCACCACGACGTTCGTGCCGCGCCCGTCCGACGAATAGGGCTCGACCCACGCGTCGCCGAAGCTGATGTCCGCCGTCTCGGCGATCACGTCGTCGCAGAAGTCGCACGCCCCCGCCTGGAAGAACCCCGCGCCCCAGTCGCCGTCCACCAGGTTCCACCAGTCGCGCCGCCGCGTCGTGCCATCCCGAAGGGCGAGCTGCGCGGTGTAGACGTTGGCCGGGCGCGACTCGTCCTTCACCCGGAACTCCACCGCCCGCACCTCCTTGAACGGCACCTCCATCTGCATCGCGAAACTCTCGGCAAACCGAGCGCTCTTCATGTGCCCGCAAAAGAGGCCGAGGGTGAAGACGATGCGCTCGCGGAGCACGGGATCCTCGCGCCGTAGGAGCTGGACCGCCTTGACGAAGCACGGAATCCCGACCACGGCGTACCGCCCGGGCGTCTCGCGGATTTGGCGAAGGATCTCCGAGGTCTCCACTGGGTAGTACCGCGACTTTGCCCCTTCTCTCACTTCGTCGGGACTCCGCGAGATTCGGTAGCGGAACAGCCTTCCATCGCCGGCATCGGGCTCGGTGGGCACGACGTGCGCCGCGCCGTCGATCAGCCCCGCGCGCATCAGCTCTTCGAGAACCCAGCTCACCATTCCGCCGGAGCTGCCGCGATCCCGAAATCCAGGTTCCGCGACGCTCCCGACGTGCGCGCTGAGAAAGCGCCCGATGGTGGGATATCGCGGCGCGTCGGGATAGAGAGCGTCCGAGATCGCGTCCTC
>CAXUKB010000196.1:0-8909 GCA_964251345.1 uncultured Fimbriimonas sp.
AGCTGAATGACCGGACCCGCGCCGATGGGGGACGAGTCGAATGCGGCTGGGCTGGGTCGAGTACCCAACGGGTCCGCCACTGCGGCGGCGCAAAGGATAAGGGTGAAGGGGATGAGTCTGCCGCGCATGGCTCCTACATAGGATCGTCGGCAGGGAAACCGGAATCCTTAGGGAATCGGCAAAAGGAAAGGGAGAAGGGGCCAAAGCCGCTTCTCCCCTGTTGCCGTCAAGTGGTTCCGTTAGGCGGCTTCGCCCAATCGCGCGAGCCTTTCCCGTGGATTGAGGATCTCGGTGATGCGGACGCCGAAGTTGTCTTCGATGACCACGACTTCGCCTCGGGCGACCAAGCGGCCGTTAACGAGAATGTCGACCGGCTCGCCCGCCGCCTTCTCGATCTCCACGATCGAACCGACGCCAAGATCGACGACCTCCTTCACGACGAGCTTGGTGCGACCGAGCTCGACGGAGATCTCGAGCGGGATGTCCATCAGAATATCGAGCCCGTGTGATTCGTCCATTGCAGAGTCTCGCGAGGAGCCGAACGGCGGCAGCGAGTTAAAGGTGGTGCTCGCTCCGCCGCTCGGCATCTCGAGTCCCGCGACGAAGTGGGCCGTCGCCGCGTCCATCAGCCAGGTGAGAGAGCCGATCGAAGTCTCAACGCCGAGCGCGAGTTGAACACGAACGAGCGTGTCGGATGGCTGCATCGTGGTCGGCCGGCTGAAGCGGCCCAGTCGAATCGAGAGGTCGGAGGCGACGATCACCTCGTTCTGGGCGTTTCCGAGTCCGAGGCAAAGACCCTGGACGAAGGCTTCGAGCGGACCGTTAAGACTTGCGAGCGTTTCTTCGGTCAGGTCGCTCCCCTCGTCGATGAAAGCGGCGTAGAGTGCGTGCGCGGTGTCGAGAGGGAAGATCAACTGCTGGGCGCTTTCACGCTGCCCCGCGAAGGAGAACTGAACGAGGACCGCCGGGATGGCGAATTCTTGCACCGCCTCTTCGACCTGGCACTGAAGCACGAGCGGGCTGTTGATCGACACGACGTGGCCCGTCGCCTCGCCGATCTGGTTCGTCACCGCGGGCCAGAGCGCGGCCTGAATAGCGGTGAGTTTAGGAAGGAGTTCGGGATTGTTCACGGGAGGCTTTCCTGGCTCCGTCCGACGACGGCGCATACGATCTTCTTGCCCTGCATGGCGGGGCGGCCGACGAACTTGGCGACGCCGCCCACCAGTACCGTCAAGGGTTCGGTGACGGGTTGGGACAGGCGCAAGGTGTCGCCAGGACGCAACGCGACGAACTGCCCCATCGTGAGGGTGGTTTCCCCTAGATTCACGGTGAGTTCGACGCGCGAGTCCTGGACCTGAAGCGAGAGTTGCTGGCGGGTGGTGGGCGTGGCTTTGCGCGACGACCCGGAAAACCACTTTTGCGCCGAAAGCTTGCCCGCAATGGGCTTGAGAACCTGATAGGGAATGCAGATCGACATCGCGTGACGCGCACCGCCCATGCGCACTTCGAAGAGGATGGTCACCGCGACGTCGGTCGGCGGAGCGATCTGCACGAACTGCGAACTCATCTCCGTTCCTTCGACGGTGGGATTGATGACGACGACCGCCTCCCAAGCCGTCTTGAACGCGGCGAACATCCGTTCGATGGTCTGACGCAACAGCGGTCGCTCGATGTCGGTGAGATTCGTCCGGTTGATCGGCTTGCCGGGGCCGCCCAACATGCGGTCGATCATGGTGAAGACGAGGCCGAACTCCATCTCCAGCACCGCTTGGCCCGCGAGGGGAGGGAGGGACATGATGGTGAAGACGGAGTGATTGATGCCGCGCAGGTAATCCTCGTAGGGCACTTGTTCGAGCGCGACGAGGTCGATCTGAACGGGCGTGCGCAGGTACGCGGAGAGGCCCGAGGAGATGAGGCGAGCGAACGTTTCGTTAACCTGCTGAAGTGTCCGCAGCTGATCCTTGCTCAGCTTGTCCGGACGGCGAAAATCGTAGACTTCGTACGCAACGGTGCGGCCGCCGCTCTTGATGGGCGGTAGGAAGGTCGACACGCTGCCGTTACCCCGCGGTGGCGGGACGTTCATCATGTTGCGCGGCTCGGCAGGCGCGGTCTCAGCTCCCCCGGAAAGGGAGCTGAGAAGGGCTTCGATCTCGTTTTGGGAAAGGATCTCCGACAAAGGTCCACCGAGGGCCGCAGGGCCGTCAAGTTGGATGATCGGAGGCTTTCACCCGAATCTTTAGGATCGACCGCGACCTTTTGAGAACGTGGCGGTCGATCCGGTCTTTACTGAGTCGCGAGCGCGGCGAAGCGGACCTGAAGAACGGGCCCGGTTTTCGAATCCCAGTCGTCGCTCGCCGCCTCCGTGGGCCGCTCCGTCTGCTTGCCTTTACGCCTAGGCGTGTCGTCCTTTTGTTCACCGTCGCCCTTCTTGCCGTCTTCGAGGGGACCGGCAAGCGCCGTGTTCATCGCCTCGGCAAGCTTTTTCTTCAGCTCCGCACGCTTCGAGGCGTCGGTAATCTCAGAAGGCGGCGTCGCGTTGAGAACGCCAAGGACGGCGTCGCGAACGTCGCCCATGCTGTTCTTGAACTTGTCTTCGGTGAACTCCTTGGTGAGCTTCACCGTAAGCTTCGCCCGGACGTACACGCCCGGATTGCCCGTGTTGGTCAGGAACTCCTCGAGCTCCGTCTCCTTCTCGGCGAGAACCAGCGTCGGCGCGGGAGCATCCTTCTTCTTGGCGCCCTTCCCCTTCATCATGAAGAAGCCGCCGCCCCCCAGGACGAGCGCAAGGGCAAGGATAATCGGCAGCTTGCCTTTCTTCTTCGGTGCTTCGGGTGCGGCGGCTTCGGACATGGCTTTCTTACGAGGTCATTCCACATCTCACCCGTCCGCTTGAGGGCGCATACTCTTTAACCATGAATGAAGTCGAAGCGGCGAAGGCCGCCGCCCTTGCCGAGGCCTCCGGCGCCGCGACGACGACCGAGCTCAAAGAGGCGCAGGGAAGGGCTTTGGGCAAGAACGGCTCCGTCCCCGCCTTGATGCGGAATCTCGCCGCGCTCAAGGATCCGGAAGCGAAACGTGCGTATGGTCAGGCGGTGAACGGCGCAAAAGCCGAAGTCGAGGCGGCGTTCGAAGCGCGGGGCGCAGAACTCCGGGCGAAAGAACTTGCGGCTCGGTTCGAGGCAGAACGGATCGATCCCACCATGCCGGGCCGACCCGCCCGTGCGGGGTTGGAGCACGTCCTCCAGCAGACGGCGAACAAGATCAAGCGCGTCCTGGGGGGGCTTGGCTTCGAGTACCGCGAAGGCCCGGAGGTCGAGCGGATGCACTACAACTTCTCCGCCCTGAACTATCCGCCGGACCATCCGGCGATGGACGATCAGGACACCTTCTACATCGACGACGACCGGCTCTTGAAAACGCAAGGCACCGCGCTTCAGGGACGCGTCTTCGAGACGGAGAAGCCGCCGCTCCGCGTCTTCACGATCGCTCGCACGTACCGAAACGAGGCGGTCGACCGGACCCACAACCACACGTTCCACCAGGTCGATGCCTTTATGATCGACGAGGGCGTTTCGATGGCGAACCTCAAGGGAACGCTTGGCCTCTTCGCAAGAGCGATGTTCGGCGACGATGTGAAAGTGCGATTCCGCCCCGACTTCTTTCCGTTCGTAGAACCCGGTGTCGATTACGCGATTTCCTCGCCCCGCCTCTTTGGCGGCCGCTGGGTCGAGCTCGGCGGCGCGGGCCTCATTCACCCGAACATCCTCGAAGCGCACGGGATCGATTCCGAGCGCTACAGCGGCTTCGCTTTCGGCCTGGGGGTCGAGCGAATCCCGATGATGGCGTACGGCGTGGACGACCTGCGGCTGTTTCTGGAGAACGACCTTCGTTTCCTCGAGCAGTTCCGCGCCGAGATGGTTTAGAACGATGACCTACCTCGCGCTCGGCGACTCGATCAGCATCGACGACTACACCGAGGTAAAAGGGGGCGGCGCGGCAAGTCAACTCGCGCGCCTCCTCAAGGCTGATCCCTTCATCGACCGGACGAAGGACGGCATGACCACCGATGGCCTGCTCAACCGCGATCTTGGATTCGGGGAGCCGCCGGTCGCGGACTGCGTGACGCTCACCATCGGAGGAAACGACCTGCTCGGAGGTTTCTTTACCCGCTCTGTGGGCGACCGTTCGCAAACCGCGCCCCAAGCTCTCGAAAGAACCATTCAGAACCTGGAGACGATCGGCGGCAAGCTCGCGGCGATGCGCTGTCCCGTCATCCTCAACACGATCTACGATCCCACCGACGGGGACGACGAGAAGGCGGCCGAACTCGATCTGCCTCCCGAAGCGCGACAGGGATTCTTCC
This sequence comes from uncultured Fimbriimonas sp., assembly GCA_964251345.1. Lineage (GTDB taxonomy): Bacteria > Armatimonadota > Fimbriimonadia > Fimbriimonadales > Fimbriimonadaceae > Fimbriimonas. Next base: position 4,364 of record CAXUKB010000196.1, read on the forward strand.
GAACGAACCAGACGCTCGTTCGGATCGCCGCCGAACGAGGTTTTCTCCTCTGCGACTTGGAAGCGCTTTTTCGCGGGCACGGTTTCTGGTCGAACGATCCTTGGCTCGTGATGCATATCGAGCCCGGTCTCCGGGGCGCGACCGAAATCGCGAAGGCTTGGCACGACCTGTTCACGTCGAAGGGCAAAAGCTAAGTAGAGGAATGAGATGCAACCCAGCCGCCGACGAGCAGAGCGGAGAGCAAGAGGTTGATCGCCACCGTGAGCCAAAACATCCGCCGGAACGAAACCTTTTTCGTTTTGTGACGAAAGACCCTCTGGGCCAGAAGTGCGCCCGGCCAGCCGCCGATCAGTGCGACGCAGTGAAGACTCCTTTCGGAGATTCTTGTGCCGCCCCGCTTTGCCTCCGACTTATCCCAACCGTAAAGCACAAAGGAGACGAGCGATGCGGCGGCGCCAAGGCCGACCCACCACGCCAAGGCTTGGGCGGAGCGGTTCATCGCTCCAACCGGCTCAGTCTCGAGCCTTCGAGCGAGACACCGTCGATCGTTCCTCGGGATCTTCCGAGTATCCGCCAGGCCGGCAACGTGACGAATACTGAAAAGAACAGAATCTGACCGACGATCAGCGTTCCCCAATGCGTACGGGAGGCCCATACGAAGAGGGCAATGGCGGACGGAAGGGGCCGAAGGATGGCGACTTGGCTCGAGATGTCCCGCAACCGAAGTTCGGCCCATCGGAGGTCCGACCGAAGGGGCGGTGCCATAGGGCTAGTTTAGTCGAGGGCAAGCGGGATGAGGAGGCCCGTTCGGCGAAGGCAACCGGCCGCTCCGCTTCTGTCAAACTCTAGTTGTGGCCGAGCGAATCTTCCGCCTTTCCGACACGCTGACGAAGCAGGTGAAGCCCCTGGAAACCCAGGAGCCCCAACATCTTCGCTTCTATTCGTGTGGTCCGACGGTGTACTCGTACGCGCACATCGGCAACTTCCGCTCGTTCGTCACTGCGGATCTCGTCGTCCGAACCGCGCGCGCGCTGGGATGGCGGGTGACCTGGGTGAGCAACATTACCGACGTCGGCCATCTCACGCAGGACGACGTCGCCGACGCGGGCGGAGAGGACAAGATGGAACGCGCTCTGAGAAGCAAGGAAGGCGAGGCGTTCAACAATGTTTGGGAGCTTGCGGAGTACTACGGCGAGGCGTATCGCGAAGACTGGAGTCGACTGAACTTGACGGAACCCGAAGTTCGTCCCAAGGCGACTCAACACGTCCGGGAGCAGATCCTCGCCGCCCAATCGCTCATCGGCAACGGGCACGCCTACGAGACGCCCACCGGCGTGTATTTCAACGTCGCCTCGTTCCCGGAGTACGGCAAGCTGAGCGGCAACACGCGGGACAGCCTGCGCGACGCCTCGCGCGAGGTGGTGCTCGACGAGAACAAGCGCGACCAAGCCGACTTTGCGGTTTGGAAAACGGACGACAAGCACCTGATGCAGTGGCACTCGCCGTTCGGCTGGGGATTCCCCGGCTGGCACATCGAGTGCTCGGTCATGGCCCGTGCCTATCTGGGCGACACGCTCGACCTGCACTCCGGAGGCGAGGATAACATCTTCCCGCACCATGAATGCGAGATCGCGCAGAGTGAGTCGCTCACCGGCAAGCCGTTCTCCAACCATTGGGTCCACACGCGGTTTCTTCAGGTTAATGGCCAGAAGATGGCGAAGAGCGCGGGCAACTTCTACACCGTGCGCGGTTTGATCGAGGAGAAGGGAATCGATCCCCTTGCAATTCGCTGGGCGCTCATCTCAGGACATTTCGGCTCGCCGCTCAACTTTACCGATCAGGGTCTTTCCGACGCCGCTCGGAACATCGACCGGATGCGGCGGGCCGACGAACTCTCGAAGGCGGCGGTCGAGACGGATCGGCCGGGAGAAGACGCGCTCGGCGGTCTCCTAGACGGACTGTACGAAGCCGAACTGGACGCGATGGCCGCCGACCTCAACACCTCGGTCGCGCTCGCTAAGGCTCTGGAGGGTGCCCGGGCGATCGCTCGCGAAGGGGAGGCGATGAGCGGTGCATCGGCACGCGCGGCGACGTCGTTCCTCGACCGGACGACCGCTTTGCTTCGAGTCGTCCGGTCCGACCACGACTTCGTCGCGCCGGAGAAAGAAGAACCCAACCTCGACGTCGCTAAGCTCGAAGCTCTGATCGAAGAGCGGCAAGCGGCCAAGAAGGCGAAGGACTTTAAGCGAGCCGACGACCTCCGGGGCGAGATCGAGGGAATGGGCGTGGAGCTTCGCGATACCCCGCAAGGGCCGGTCTGGGTCGCGAGGACCGCTTAGTCGATCAAGAGCGGACGGTGGTTTCGTGGGCCTTCCAAGGCAGGATATTCGCGGCCCAGACGAGTAAAGCGGAGGGATTGCGGGTCTCTCCTGCCGCTTAGACGTAAATGGGCAGGCCGTGGCTTCGATCGAGAAAACTTATCATCGGTGAGCCTAGAGGGCCGAACCGCAGGGCGCCGTCGCGATCCTCGTGCGTTTCACGCGCCTCGGGGAAAGCCCTCTTCAGGTCGCCGATCGTCGACTTTAGGTCGAATGGAGAGGCATAAGCCCACATCCGAAGGGAATGGTCGTGGGCCGCAGCCGCCGCAAGTAGATTCCGTTCTCCGATCCACTGAAGGCGATATCTCGCCGGCATCCGGTCGGCCCAAGAGAACGCCGGGTGGTGATGGAGGGGACTGGCGGCCAAGGCGAGCAATCCGACACCGGCAAAGCGCCAAGGATCAGCCCCTTCTGCATGACGGTGTTTACGAACACCAGTTCGAGCGAGGTTCCGGCTTCGCTTCGAATGCGCTTGGCCTATTCGTCCTCGATCGATCGCGGCTCGTCGATGACCCTCGCCGTGGGTGGTCGAACAACCTGCGGTTCGTCGTTCAAAGTCCAGTCCCCTCTGTCCCGATCGTCCCAGTTTCGGACTTCGCCGTAGGCGCGGGCGACGTCCAGCTTCGTGTAATCAAGGTCCGCGACGATGACGCCCTCCTCGTTTAGGGGAGTCTCGCGCAGGATCGCCTCGACGGGGAAGGGCTCGACGCTCGGTGCGGCGATCATGGCGCTGCCAAAAGTCCATGGGACGGGCTCCCGATCGAGATCGCCGACCAAGGAGCTCTGAACGACGAAGACGCCGAGCTCCACCGATCGGGCGAGGCACGACCAACGAACGCGTTGGAAGCCGCGCTGGGTCTCCGTCCAACTGGGAACGCAAAGCGTCTTCATGCCCGCCTCGGCGAGTGCCCGGGCCGCTCCCGGAAACTCCGCGTCGTAACAGATGTTCACGCCTAAGTTCTGGGGGAGGCGCGCGAGGCCGCGGCCGGGCTGGATGTTCCAGGCCTGCCGTTCGTACACCGTGAGATTATTCTTGGGCTGAAGGATGGTGTTCTGGCCGGGAATACCGATCGCGCAGACGTTTTGGATCGTCTCGCCGACCCGCTTGAAGTGCGAGCCACCGACGATGACCATTCCTGAGGACTCGGCGATCCGACCGATCCACTCTTCCATCGCGTCGCCGTACTGAACGAGATACTCGGCGGAGTCGTTCGGCTTGACCTCCTTGGCGAGCGGCAGCAGCTCCATGAGGTGCAGCTCGGGAAAGACGACGACTTGGGCACCCTCATCGTGCGCGGCCGACACGAGGTCATGCCAATGCCCGAAGTAGCCCGCATCGCCCCGATGGCGGCGCATTCGCCACGCCACGCTTGCAACCCGTAAGGTCAAAGCCGACGCTCCAGCAAGGCCCCCGCGTCACCCGACTCATCGTCTCTCATATAGCCGCCTACTACGGTCACGAAGGTCAAGCCGTAGCGCAGGAGTGGCGTCAAAGTGCGATCGACTCTTCTTCCTTCCACGACCTCGTTCGCGTAGTCCTCCACCTTAGGAATACCCGAGGCGCGGAAGTCGGGCATTCGGCAACCCGTTCCGTAGCGCTCGAGATCCCGGGTCCGGCCAAAGGCGTAGCGATGCTCATAAAACGCGCGGCCGACGCCCCGACGGCGAATCTTAGGGTGGACGGTGATGTCGAGGCCGTAAAGGGTGTTGCCCTCTCCGGTGAAGTCGGAAAGGTCGTACATCCCGACGGTCTCGATCCACGAGCCGTGCGCCTGCCATCGCGCTTCGGTGACGATCGTGTTGCTGCACGATCCGACGACCCGCTCCCCTTGGACGGCGACGAACTGCCCTTCTGGGAAGTGTTCGAGGTGGGAAACGATGCTCTCGGAATCCCAATGGTATTCCTGAGGAAACGGCGGCGGAAACGCGGCTGCCTGAAGACCCACGACGGCGTCGACGTCGCGGAGGGTCATGGATCGAATCGTGATGCTGTTCAATATGCTCTTACGCGCCAAGTCAGGCGTCTCCACGCCGAACGGGAGACGAAGGAACCCTCCGTTGAGAACCGCCCGAACTGTCCGACTTAGCCTCCCAATGCCTCGATCAGCCGTTGAAGATCCTCGTCGCCGTAATAGGCGATCTCAATTCGGCCACTCGCGATCTTGATG
>CAXUKB010000197.1:0-837 GCA_964251345.1 uncultured Fimbriimonas sp.
GAACTGATGCGAACGGGCAAGGAGATCGCGACGGACGGCGGTTCGCCGACCACGATCTATCTCAGCGTCGCGCTGATTTATCTCGCCATGACCCTCCCCCTCACGTACCTCGTGCGTCGTTTGGAATTCCATTGGGGAACCGGGCGCCGGGCCGCGCGTCCGCTCGGAACCCAGGAAGGCGCGGCGTGAGCATCCTCTCCGTCAAGGGCCTCGTCAAGCGGTTCGGCGCGAACGAGGTTCTCAAAGGAATCGATCTCGACGTCACCGAAGGCGAAGTCGTGGCGCTCATCGGGGCGTCGGGCAGCGGCAAGAGCACGCTGCTGCGCTGCCTAAACCACTTGGAGGAGCCCACGCAGGGCACCGTGACGTTTGAGGGAAAGGAGGTCACCGCCGACCGCGTCGACGAAGTGCGACGCCAGATCGGCATGGTGTTCCAGCGGTTTAATCTGTTTCCGCACCTCACCGCCCTCGGCAACGTGACGGTGGGTCCGCAACGGGTACTGAAGATGCCAAAGGGAGAAGCCGACGCCGAAGGGCGCCGGCTTCTCGAAGGGGTGAAGCTTGGGACCAAGGCCGACGCGCTGCCTTCCGAGCTCTCGGGCGGTCAGCAGCAGCGGGTCGCAATCGCCCGCGCCCTGGCGATAAAGCCCGCCATGATGCTGTTCGACGAGCCCACCTCCGCGCTCGACCCGGAACTGGTAGGAGAGGTGCTCGAGGTGATGCGCGAGCTCGCGCGGTCCGGGATGACGATGCTCGTGGCGACCCACGAAATGGGCTTCGCCCGCGATGTGGCTTCCCGCGTAATCTTCTTGGAGCAAGGACGCATCCTCGAAGACG
>CAXUKB010000197.1:847-8800 GCA_964251345.1 uncultured Fimbriimonas sp.
GTCCTCCAGCGCAGGGCTTGGAAAATCCTCGCGAGGCGCGAACGAGGGAATTTCTCGCACGCGTGCTTCGGAAGTAATGAGGATGCCTCCTTCTTAGGAGGCATCTTACGAGCTTCGTTTGGCTTCAAGCCGGAGATCGAACGCCCAAGCCACAATGACGGTGTGCTCCTTGCAGCCGCGCTCGCCCTTTCTCCCGGTCTCGTGATCCGCGGCGGGACTCTCTACGACGGCACCGGCGGACCGCCCCGTAAAACCGATATCCGGGTCGTCGGCGACACCATCCAAGAGGTCGGCTCGGTCAAGGCGCAACCGGGCGATCGGACCATCGATGCGACGGGGCTCGCCGTCGCTCCGGGCTTCATCGACGCCCACAGCCATGCCGACGGGGGCATCTTCGAGGATCCGGACGCGGAGACTCAAGTACGCCAGGGCATCACCACCGCCGTCGTCGGCGTCGACGGCGGGTCGCATTATCCGTTGCGCGATTGGTTCGGTCGCTTGGAGCGCCAGCCCGCCGCCCTGAACTTCGTCTCGTACGTGGGTCACGGCTCGGTGCGCACCGCAGTGATGGGCGAGGAAGCTCGCCTGTCGACGCCTGCGGAGAAGGCGGCGATGGCCGACCTCGTCGACCGCGAGATGAAGGAAGGCGCGATCGGCCTCTCCTCCGGACTCGAGTATCAGCCGGGCCGCTACAGCGACACCGCCGAGCTGATCGCCCTCGCCCGAGCGGCGGGACGGGACCACGGCCTCTACGCGAGCCACATGCGCAACGAAGACAATCAATCGTTCGAGGCGATCGACGAGCTCGTCCGCATCTCGAAAGAGGGCGGTCTTCCGGGACAGATCGACCACATCAAGCTCGGCTCCGCCCGCGTCTGGGGCCGCACCGCCGACGTGTTCTCCCGCATGGGCCAAGCCGACGTCGAGGCCGACGTCTACCCCTACCTTTACTGGCAGTCGACCATCCGCGTGATTATCGCGACGGAGCAGTTCGACGATCGAAAGCAGTGGGTGCAGGGTCTCTCGGACATCGGGGGGCCGGGCCACGTTCTTCTCACCACCTTTACGCCCGATCCCACCTGGCAGGGCAAGACGATCGCCGAACTCGCGGCATCGCAGGGCAAAGACCCCATCGCTCTTATCCAGGAGATCATCGCGCGTTGCTACGGTCCAGGGATGAAAGGACAGGAGAGCGTGGTGGTCACCGCGATGTCGGACGACGACCTCAAGTCGTTTATCCGCAACCCCAATATCTGCTTCTGCTCCGACGGCGGCCTGCACGGCACCCACCCCCGCGGCGCGGGCTCGTTCCCTCGCGTGCTCGGCCATTACGTGCGGGAGGAGCGCACCATTCCACTCCAGGAGGCGATTCGGAAGATGACGTCGCTTCCTGCAGGCCGCTTCGGACTTAAAGACCGTGGGCTTGTGGCGAAGGGAAAGAAGGCCGACCTGGTCCTCTTCGATCCCACGACCGTTTCGGACCGGTCCACGACCGCTCAGCCGGAAGCCGCCCCCGTCGGGTTGCCGACGACGATCGTGAACGGCGTTCCTGTTCTGCTCGACGGCACGATCACCCACGCCCACCCGGGCCGCCCGTTGCGGAAGCGCTAAGCCTCCTTTCCCTTGAACCGTGCCGTCGTCCGGCGCCACAGCGCCTTGACGATCGCCTTGGTCAGCGCGCGTAACCGCTTGGTCTGGAATCGATGGCGGCGCGGTTCGTCCAGCGTGCCGCCGAGCCGGGCTGACTGTTCGAAACGGCCCATTCGCAGAAGCACGTTCGCCTTGAACTCCCGAATCGGCTGCGACGAGGGGTACTTGGCCTCGATCGCGTTCAGATAAGGGTAAAGCCGGTCCTTCATCACCTTGGATTTGGACATCGCCATCAGCGTCGAGAACGCGTCGATCACATTCGGCGGTGGCGACTCGATCAGTTCGTCGGCGAGTCGCCGGGCCGCCTCGGCGTCGCTGCCGCCCATCGCACGGATCACGTAGGGCGTGAGCACAGGTGGCCGCCGCTCCGTCCACCCCGGTTGAAGGATCGACCACGCTTCGGCGAACTTCTCCTCACGGAGAAGCAGCTCAGCCCGTCCGGCGGCGGTGTAGTCGTCGTCGAAAGGGGCCGTTTCGACCGCCCTTCGAAGCGCGGCGTCGTCTTTCATAACGGTGAGCAAGCGAATGCGACGCCGGAGCGCCCCGTTGCGCGCGAACGGCGGCAATTCTTCAAAGCGATCCATAAGCCGGATCAGTTCTTCATATTTCTTCTCGCGGTGGAGCGTGCGCAGATCGGTGAGCGGCTTCAACGCTTCGGCCAAGGGCATTGCGCGCCGTCGGGCGTCGCGAAGCCGTTCCGCCTCGATGTTGTCTCCTCGCGCTTCGGCACTACGGGCCAGCACGAGCAGGGCGTCCGGCTGACGAGGATTGAGGTCGAGGGCATGGAGGGCCGAGGAATCGGCCTCCGCCCGCTGATCTTCGTTGTTCAGCAACGTCGCTAAGAGGGCCCACGCACCCGCGCCGTCTGGAGTTTGCGCCACAAGCTCACGAGCGACCGCTTGCGCTTTGACCGAGTCGCCCTTGTTTCGGTAATCGATCGCCCTCAAGCGTGTGTGAGAGGGCGAGCCCGCGAACGCGGCCGGAGGATCGTTCAAGAGAGCCGCGATTTTATCCCACTCCTCGAGCGCGGTCAGCGAAGGGAGGAGGCGAGCGTAGGAGCCGGGATCGTGCGGGCGAAGCTCGACACAACGACGGGCGAGTCGAAGGGCTTGCTCGGGGTCGTACATTCCGATAACGCCGGCTGCGACGCCGATCACAAAGGGATCGTTCGGGGCGAGCAAGAGCGACCGTTCCACGGAGGCGGTGCCCGCCGTAAGGTCACCGTCATGGACGAGAAAGAGACCTCGTGCGGCAAGCGAAGAGCCATTTTCTCCAAGGGCGATGATCCGCGCCGCGGCGAGATCGCCCGCCCCGACCCGAGCGACGACCGCGACGGCCCTCGCTTCGGGCCGCTCGGGGAAGGCCCGAAAGAGCGCATCGGCCGCCTCGCGGGCGGGGAGGGCGCCCCGCTCGAAAGCCAGCAAGGCCGCGTCGAGTTCCACGTCGAAATCCGGCACTGCGCCATTCTAGCCCGGTACCCTGGAGAGCCGATGGGCCTCTACGAGACCGTCCTCCGCCCCCTCGCTTTCCGGCTCGACCCGGAGACGACCCACGAGACGGCCATGCGTGCGATCCGCGCCGGGCTCGTCCAAGCGCCCAAGTTTGAAAGCCCTAAACTCGAAAGCGACCGCTTTGAAGTCCATTTCCCGAACCCCGTGGGCCTCGCGGCCGGGTTCGATAAGAATGGCGTCGCCCTGACTAGGTGGAAGGAGTTTGGTTTCGGCTTCGTCGAGGCGGGAACGGTGACGTTTCACGCGCAGCCGGGAAATCCTAAACCCCGGATGTTTCGCGTGCCCGAAGCGCAAGGTCTCATCAACCGAATGGGATTCAACAACGAAGGCGCGGCGGCCCTCGCGGAGCGGATCGAGGCATTGGACCAATCGTCCGCTCCCGGACAAAGGCCAGGGATTCCTCTTGGACTCAACCTCGGCAAATCGAAGGTGGCCGAGTTAGTGGACGCTCCCGAAGACTACGCCGCGAGCTTTCGCCTCCTTCACACGAAGGGCGACTACTTCGTCGTCAACGTTTCGTCGCCCAACACTCCGGGGCTCCGCACGCTTCAGGACGCCGGCGCTCTCCGGGAAATCCTCTCCGCCATGCGAGAGGTCGACGCAACCCGCCCCCTCTTCGTCAAGGTCGCCCCCGATCTGACGTTCGACGCCCTCGACGAACTGGTCCAAGTTGCCGTCGAGGTACGGGTCACCGGCCTCATCGCGACCAACACGACGATCGCCCGCGACATGCTCCCGCACGATCCTGGGCAAGCCGGCGGCCTCAGCGGGCGTCCGGTGCGCGAACTTGCGGACGCGGCCCTCGCTCACCTCTATCGAACCTGCCCCAAGGAGATGGTGCTTATCGGCGTCGGCGGCATTCTCGATGGCGACGACGCCTATCGAAAGCTCGGCCTCGGCGCTCACCTCGTGCAGCTCTATACCGGTTGGATCTACGGCGGCCCGGCCCTCGTCCCGCAGATCAATCGCCGGATCGTCGAGTTGATGGAGCGCGACGGCTTCGCATCCTTGGATGAGGTCCGAGGAACGGCGGTCTGACCTTCGGACACCAGCGAGCATCGAGTTCGGCCAACGAATCTTAGGCCCAGTCTGCGACTCATGCTCCTAAGCGACGACAGAGCGCTTCGAATACGCGGTGACCGCAAAGATCCCCAAGGCAAGGAATCCGCATCCCGCACCGACGGCGCACACGCCGGGCCAGCCGTAAGTGCCCCACGCCCATGCGCCGATCGCAGAGCCGAGCGAACCGCCGACGAAGTAGCAGGTCATGTAGACCGTGTTCATGCGTGAGCGAGCCTCCGGGCGGCGGCCGTAGACGCGCGAGAGGTTCGAGGTGTGGCTTGCCTGGACTCCCACGTCCATCAGGAGCACGCCGACGACCAAGGCGGCAATCGAGCCTTGCAGCATCACGCCAAACGAGACGATGACGATGAGAACGCCCGCGAGGATGGTCCGACGCGGCGAACCGCGATCCGAGAAGCGTCCCGCGAGCGGTGCGGCGAGCGCGCCCGCCGCACCCACGAGGCCGAACAGGCCCACCGCATCGGGGCCGAGTCCGCGCGGGTGCAAGAGAAAGGCGAGCGTCGTCCAGAAGGCGGAGAACGCAGCGAAGAGGAGCGCCCCGTAGGCGGCCGATTCGCGCAGAACCGGCTCCTCGCGAACGAGCTCTCCCAAAGAGCGCAGAAGCCGGCCGTACGAGACCCGAGCCCCTTCCCGGCTCTCCGGGAGAAGGAGGCGCAGGGCGACGGCGAGCACGGCGACGAGAATCGCCGCGAGCACGTACACCGCGCGCCAACCTAGGCGTGCCCCCACGAAGCCACTCAGCGTCCGCGCGAGGAGAATGCCAAGCAGCAAGCCCGACATCACGAAGCCCACGACGCGTCCCCGCGATTCGGGGCGGGCGAGCGCCGCCGCGAAGGGCACGAGAATCTGCGGGGTACACGTCGCGAAACCAAGAACGAGGGACGCTAGGCAAAGAAGGCCGAAGCTCGGGGCCGCCGCCATCGCCAGCGCCGCCACGACCGTGGCGCCCAGCGTGATCATGATGAGGCCACGCCGTTCCCGGATGTCGCCGAGCGGCACCACGAAGAGCATTCCCAACGCGTAGCCCACCTGCGCCAGCGTCGCTGCGAGTCCGGCTCGTCCTTCCGTCACTCCGAACTCCCGAGCGACCTGCGCGAGGAGCGGCTGAAGAAAGTAGAGGTTTCCGACCGAGATCGCGCACCCCACCGCAAGCGCCCAGCGGGTCGCCGACGAAAGTCCTGCCTCGCCTCGTTCCAAGCCGTAGAGTAGACCCCAGACACTCGTCTATTCTCCGGAGGGAATTGGGCGTTCGAGTTCTCAAACGCCGATGAGAGGATCCGTTGGCGGCATTGGCAAAGGCGTTCGAATCTTTCTGGCCGGGCCCGCCGAAGGGCTCGTCGTTTATAAGCGTTCAGTCGCCATGATCCGATGGGCACGCAATCCTCGTCCATTTACCCGCCGCTTAAACGATGTTTTTCGTCGTAGAATCCGGAATCTTGCTTCGCCCCTCTTTCCCCGCGTTCTGCTTCCCCATTGGGAACCTTCGCCGCTTCTTGCGCCGTATGCCGCAAGGGATAATGATGTACTTGGCCCCTTCGCCAATCGTGGGTTTGGGGAGCGCGGTTTGATTCGCCGACTCCTTTGGCTGGTTCCGCTCATCGCGTTGCTTGCCCTCGTGGGGTGGCGGGTCGTCCAAAAGAAGGCGACCCTCGCGGGAAGCGGAGGCGCCGCGGGAGGTAAAGGAGGACGTGGAGGCGGGGGTGGCGGTCGGATCGCCGTCGAGACGGCGGTTGCGGGACCTCGCTCGATGGTCGTATCCGTGCAGGCCGTTGGCACCGCCGCCTCTCCCCAGACGATTCGGTTGAGCCCGCCCACCTCCGGCCGGATCATCGACATCAACGTTCGAGAGGGCGACCGCGTCACCGCGGGCCAAATATTGGGACATGTCGATCCGTCGCAGCTGCAGGGCACCGTGCTGCAAAACCAAGCCGCCGTCGCGGAGGCGCAAGCACGGCTGGCGCAAGCCCAGGCGACCATCGGCGCCCAAGACGTCAGCCTTCAAGGCGCGATCCGAACCGGAAAAGCTTCGGTCTCAGGTTCCGAGGCGAGCCTAAACCAGGCGCGGAGGACGCAGCAAGCGCTCATCGCGGCCGCTCAGGCCACCGTCAATCAGCAGGCTCAAGCGGCCCGGGCCGCCGAAGCGAGCGTCGCGAGCGCGCAAGCGCAGGAAGAGGCCGCTCAGGTCGCTTACCGCGCAGATGAAGTGAAGCTTCAGCGAACGCAGAAACTCTTCGAGGGCGGCTACATCGCCGCCCAAGACGTGGACGACGCGAGGGCAGCCGCCGCTACCGCTCTCGGCCAGGTTCGCGTCGCCCAGCAAGCGGCAGCGGCCGCTCGCGCGCAGGTCGCCGAGGCGAACGCCCAGAAGGCGGCCGCGCAGGCCCAAGTCGTCGTTCAGCAACGTGAGACACAGGGCGGAATTCTAACTGCCCAAGCTGCCCTCCGAACGGCGCAAGCGAACCTGACGACCGCCCAGGCCAACACGTCGCAGAGTGCCGCAAACCAGCTCAATCTCACCGCGTTGCGTTCGACTGTCCAAGCCGCTCAGGGCCAACTCGACGCCGCAAAAGCCGAATTGGCCAATACCTCGCTCGTCTCACCGATCGACGGCACGGTTACCCTTCGTAGCGCCGACCCCGGCTCCCTTGCTCAGCCGGGCACGCCAGTTCTCACGATCGAACTCCTCCGGGAAATCTATGTCGAAACCTCGTTCCCGGTCGAACTCGCGAGCGGAATCAGGCCCGGGATGGAAGCCGACGTGACGTTCGACAACCTTCCGGGACAGAAGTTCGTGGGGAGCGTGTTCGACGTCAACCGCGCCGCGGATCCAACGAGTCGCCAGTTCACCCTTCGGGTGAAGTTGGAGAATCCAGGCCTGACGATCCGTCCTGGGATGTTCGGCGAGGTTGCGATCGTCACTTCACACACGAACCCCGCCGTCGTGGTTCCGCTTCTGGCACTGACGCAGACCGCCGACGGCAAATCGACGGTTTCCGTGATGGCGAAAGACGGCACGGTGCAGACGCGCGAAGTGACCGTCGGTCAAAGGGATGAACAGGGCGCGCAGATATTGAGCGGCGTCCAAGCGGGCGAGACGGTCGTAACCGAGCGCTCCCGTGCGATCAAAGACGGAGCGAAGGTCACCGTCGTCGATCCAAACGCAAAGCCCACCGCAGGCGGGCGGAGAAGAAAGAAGTGAATCTCGCCAAGTGGTCCGTAACCCACCCGGTCGCCGTCACGATGCGCATCGCCGCGCTTGTGCTGCTCGGCCTTATCTGCGCCATGCGGCTGCCGGTCGACCTGCTGCCGCGCGTTGACATTCCCATCGTGTCGGTCAGCACCACTTGGCCGAACACGCCTCCGGAGGTCATGGAGTCGCAGATCACGCGCCCCATCGAGGAGGCCGTCGCGGCCGTTCCGGGTCTCTACAACGTTTCCTCGACCTCGACGCTCGGCTCCTCAAACGTCCGCGTTCAGCTAAATTACGGCGTCGACGTGGACATTGCCGCCGTCGATGTCCTGCAGTACGTCCAGCGCGCCCGATCCAGCTTCCCGAACGACCCGAACCTCCAGAACCCCGTCGTGGCGAAGTTCGACCCTTCGAGCTTGCCGATCCTCGTCTACGGAGTTACGACGAAGGACGACAACCTCACGAAGCTGCTCACGCCGCTTAACAACGACATCAACCCCGGGATTGACGCGGCAGGTG
>CAXUKB010000198.1:0-8755 GCA_964251345.1 uncultured Fimbriimonas sp.
GCCAATGCCATTTTGGACGAGCCTTAACCCTCCAAACTTTGTTTACGGTGGTGGTGGCCAGCTTTACCAAAAGCCTTCATTAGACTCACGACCGTCAGGATTTGCAAGCGGCTATGCCACCACGGCGATCGAGGAGGACATGGCCGAGACGGATGCGTTCATGATGACGCCTGCTCTACGACCCGACTTTCTCAATCGCTGCAGGCTGGGTGACCGACGTCTTGATAACAAGCGGCAGGCCATTCACGACTTGCTGAAACGATATCAATAACGAGTTTTTCCTCGAGTTCGTGGTGCGACTAACCCGAGGAAGCCGACATCTGCCCCATCCGGAACGATTCCCTCGCGATCTGCTCGGTCGAGCGCCGATCCACCGGTCCGCTGATGTTGAACATCGGGTTGAAGTGGTTATGCACGTGAGTGTCACCGCCGCTCACCGCCTGTTGACCATTCCCTGCGTTCCCCGACGAGCCATTGTCCTTCGCCATGTTCATGACGCGCTGGGTGAGGTCTGCGGGAAAGATGTTGCCGGAGTGGTCGGGAATATCGAGCTCCGATCCCTTCTCGCTCGTGATCCGCGGCACGCCCGCTTCGTAGTGCCCGCCTGTGGCGAAGTGCATGGCCCCGATGCCCTGGGCGAGCGCCGTCCCCAGCGTCCCCTTTCCGCCCGGCGTCGTGAGCAGGCCCGCGAGGCTCGTCGCCGCGCCGATGCCCCCGGTAAGCGCCCCCTTCGCGAGGGTGAGGTTCAGGAGGGTAAGCGCCCTCGTGTTGGCGCCTAGGGCCGCGTCCTTGCCGCCGCCGAACACGGTCTTCGCCGCCGCGCCGACCGCGCCAAACACCCCGCCCTGGACGTCGCCCGCCGCCTTCGGCCGGTTGGGGTCCCGCGCGTCGATCGACCGGGTGACCCACGAGGATAGGCCACGAGCCGCCCCGCCGATGACGGCCTGCTGAATCGCCTTGTTGATGCTGGCGAAAAAGGCCTGGATGCCGGACTTCACTCCATTCTGCATCGCGGCGTTCATTCCGTCGGAGAGCGCCGTTCCGGCCGCGTCGCCGACCTGGCGGGCCTGCTCGCGGAACTTTCGCTCTTGCTCGATAAGCTTCTGGAGGTCGAGCACCGTTCGCGCCGAGCTCACGCTCATACGCTCCAGGCCGTCGGCGTCGAAGCGGATCGCCGCGAATCGAGCCGCGTCGGTCTGCCCTTTGAGGTCGCCCCACTCGCGGGTGAGCTGGCGCATCTCGTCGCGGAAAGCACGAACCGGAGTGGCGTCGAACGCCTGGCCCGTCGCGGCCGCGACCGAAGCCTGTCGCTCCAGGTCCTTCGCGAGGTCTCCCGTCGAGTCGAGGCTTCCGGACTGCTCCTTGACGTACTGGGCCCGACGAGCGGAAAGGGAAGTGGCGGCGTTGCCCTCGTCGCGCTTGTCGTTCAGCTTGTTCAGGAGGTCTTGGTACTGGGTGGCCTGCTTGGCGAGGTCCTCGGCTCTCTTCTGGGCGACGCTTGCGATGCGGTCCGCGCCCTTCTTCACCGCGTCGTCGCGGTTGTCCGCGAACTGCTTGGCGACCTCGGCCGTTTCCTTGGCCCACGCGATGCGGTCGATCTCCTGCGCCGCCGCGGCCGCCTGGAGAACGGCGTCCTTCGCCTTCGGGTCGGTGAGGCTCGCGAAGCCCTTCCCGAACGACTGCCGCGCCGCCTCGTGGATGTAGTCGTTCCGGCTCTTCGCGGGGATCTCCGCCGCGCCCGCGTCCTTGGCGTTTTGGGTCGCCTGGTTCGCCGCCTCTTGAGCCTTCTGGATGGCGTCCTTGACGTCCTCCTGCGCCTTCGCGGACTTCTCGGCGCGCTCCTGCGTGTAGGTGAGGTTTAGGTTGTGCTTGGCGGCTTCGAGGATGTTGTTGGCGAGCGCATTCTTGCCCTCTTTCAGCGCGTCGTTGTAGCCGTCGAGGTGCTTGTGGGCGATGTCGTAGCCAAGGGAGGCGCTCTTGCTGGAATCGCCTACCAGGGCGGCCGACTTGGCGAGCTGATACGACTCTTCGCGATAGAAGTCGAGCGGGTCAGTTTGGGATCCTGCGCCGCCGGAGCGGCCGCCCCGCGTTCGCTTGGGCGGAAGTCCAGAGCCGGTCGCCAGAGCCGCAAGACGAGCGGCTTCGGCGACTCGCTTTGCGGCGGCGTCGTTCTGCGCTTCGTACTTGGTCTGCGAGGCGTCGCGTGAGGCTTGGTACTGCCCGTACATGCGGGCGTTCTTTTCGTCCTGCTCCGCCTGAAGAGCGTCGGCCTTCGATATCGTCGGCTGCGCGGGCTTGTTTTCGAGGTAGTTGTTGATGTTCGGCGGGGTGTTGACCGCATCGAGCAGCGCCTTTTGTCCCCCGGTGCGAAGGATTCCCCTTGCGCGCTGAACCGTTTGGTAATGGAGGGCGCTGTAGCCTTTCGTGTTCGCCGCACGCGCCTCGTCAGCCTGATTGGTGAAGTCTTGCGCGATCTTCGCCATGATGACGGTGAACACGATCGGCGTGGCGGCGAGCGCGATAAGTCCACCGACAGAAGCGGCGAGGCCACCGGTTGCGGCAGTTGCCGCAGTGGCGCTCGCGCCCGTCGCGGCGTTAGCCGCCGCCATCGCTGCCTGAGCCGCGGTGTACGCGGATCGAAGCATGATGATGTCCTTGATGCCGCCCGCAACCTTCGCGCCGCCGCTGATGACGGGGCCAAGAGCGGCCGCGTACAGACTCCACCGAACGATGTTGGAGCGGGTCTGCGGATCGAGCAACATGAACGCCTTGGTCACATCGCGCACATCCCCCTCGACCTCCTTCAGCACGGGCATGAGGTCTCGTCCGATCGCAATGCCCATCGATTCCAGGGATGCTTCGGTCTTCGCGTTCTCGCGCGCCATCGACTGCGCGCCCTTCGCGTTGGCATCCGCGCTGGCACCCGCCGACTTCGCGACCGAATCAAAGTTGGCTCGCGTTTCTTTGAGGTTACCGCCGAGCAATGCCAGGGTTCCGGAAAACGCCTTCGCACTGCCAAACACCTTCGCGAACTGCTCCGAGTTGCCCTTCGATGCGTCCTGCACGCGCAGAAGGGCACCAAGGAGGTCGTTCTGCATCTCGACCCTGACCGATGCCGCGTTGAGCTTCATCGCGTCGAGCGCTTTGGCGGTGGCGACGGTGGGCTTCTCGAAGGTTGCCATCACCCGAACGACGTCGGTCACCGCCTGAGTGACGGGAGCTCCGGCTCGCGTGATGGAGGCGATCGCGGCCGCCGTCTGATCAAACGGCACCTTCATGTTCGCCGCGACCGGAAGCACGCGGCCGAGACTCTTCGAAAGCGCGTCGACCTGGAAATTGCCGACCCGGGTTGCGGCGACGAGAACGTCGGAGGCCTGCGCCGCCGTGAGGTTCGACGACGCATAATCGTGCATCGCGAACACAATCGCTCTCGCGATGTCCGCCGTCTTGCCCATCCCGGTCGCCGAGTCCATCCCGGCATACCGAAGCGTCTCCAGGGCCTTCGCTCCGCGCTGGCCTTCGGACGCAACGTAGAGCAGGGCATCGGCGAGTTCCCGAGGCGACTTGCCGATTTCGGGACCCATCGCAAGGATAGCGTCGGACCAGACCTTGGCTTCCTTCGTGCTCACGCCACCCAGCCCTTCGACCTTTGCCATGGCGGCATCGAAGTCCGTGGCGACCTTGAGCGAGAGCGCGTCGACCGCAAGCAGGGGCGCGGTAACGCTCGTCGTGAGCCCCGACCCGACGTTGCGGGCCATGGAAATCGACTTACTTGCGAGACCCGACCCCGGTCCGCCCGCAACACCCCTCTGCGGTAACGGGAAGCCGGTCGACTTGGCCTGGCCGAGTTGCTGGTTTAAAGCCGCGACCTGAGCGTTCGTTAGCGTAACCTCGTGCCGAAGCGCGCTTGCTGCCAGCGAACCGGCGTCGAGCTTCCCCGCGTAAGCCGTGGCCGAGTTCGACCCGAACGCTCGCCCCAGTCCCTGAACTTCGACCTTTGCGGCAGCCGCCGCGATGCCCATGTCCACCGCGGCTTTGTCCGCGAGCCCGAAGCTCGCCGCCGCCGATCGCGCGGCGACCGTGGTGACGTCGAGGCCCGACTCCAGCGATACGGCCATCTTCGTCGCATCGGCGAGCGACCCGGAAAGGATTTGTGAAGCCTTCGATGCGTCGAGGGTGACCCGGTTGTAAGTCACGCCCTGAACCGAAGCCGCCTCAAGGGCAGAGCCCGAAAACGAGGCGGCAGCCGCCATGTGGAGGAGCGACTCCGATGTTTCCTCGGCAACGATAGCCGTCTTCCGAAGTCCCGTCTGAACAGAGAGGTTCTTTCGATCGAAGTCGTCGGTCGTCGCCCGGAAGGCGACGTTGATTTCTGCAACGGTGATGACGGACATAGGTCTTCGGGAATGTCGTGGCTATAATCGCGCGATGGTCAAATACATCGCATCCGGCACAGCACTCGTGTTTGGAGTCTTCGTGATCGCCAGTCTTGGGCAAGGAAGAGGACAAGCGACGAAACCGTCGTGGCATTTGGTTAAGGTCGTGACCCAGCAGCGCAACTTAACGGACAAGATGGATTTCAACACGATCGCGAGCTACAAGAAGCTGGACAAAACGATCAATGACTTTTCCGAGGAGGACCTCAAAACTCATCTTGCAGGGGGCTATGAGCCGTTCTCGACAACGTCTGTATTCGTGCCCAACGGTGACGGCTCAGAGCGCGATGCGGGCGTAAATGGCAAAACCGTAACTACGATTTGGCTTAAGCGGCTCGATTGATCCCGCATAGACGTCATTGGTGAAGGCGTCGTAAGAAGACGACGCAAGCTGGGATTCAACTATCCATCGACCATCATCCGTAGTGGCGCCTCGGCTTCGGCGAGGTCCTGTTGAGCGAACGAGTTAACAACGATTGACTCAAGAACCTCCCGTACCGCCTCGGCTAATCCTTCCGCGAGCGGAGTGTCTACTCCCGTCACGTTCCGGTAGGCGACCCGGGCCGCCAACGCGAAGACTCCGTCGCCGCCGTGCCCAAGCTCCGCCCGCTTGTCAATCGAAACTGCTAGGATCTCCTCATAGACCGCCGTCGGGACCATAAGCCCGTAGAGGTGCTCGGCGTCGAGCGGCACGGGCGAGCCGTCGTCCCCGAGAAGCCCCCGCGCGTCGAGCCACGACGCGAGCCCGAGCGCGGCGCTCAGTCGGGCGTCGGGCGTCAACCCTTGGGCCCGAAGCCGGTCCGTGAAGATCTCAGCGATTGGCAGCGGCTCTATGCGCAGAGCGGCGTCGATGCTTAGGCCGCGAACGTCGAGAGTGACGGGGGTTGCGTCCTTGGAGGCGAGTTTGTGAATGTTGGGCATGGCCTTGTGTCTGATCATGAAAAAGGGCCGCGATCCGTGCGGATGCGGCCTGTACCAAGCGGAGCAGAAGTGATGTGCCGGGACCCCATGAGACCGGGTCGAAGATCCTAGCCTTCTTCATGGTGCACGACAAGCGTTGCATTCTCTCAAAATGCGAATCATTATTTACTCGCCTTCGTATAGTAAATTGTGAAAAAGCCGAGTCTGAAGGTGTCCTCGTGGAACTAGGCAAACACGAGCATGCTGCACTGGCCGCCGTTCGCCAGCTGGGTGAGAACGCGTACGGCACAACCATTTGGCGTGTGGTCGACAACATGCTGGGCAGAAGCACAAGTGTCGGAACTCTGTACAAGTCACTGGACAGGCTGGAGGAAAAAGGACTAGTTAGATCCTACTTAGGCGACCCGTCTCCGGAAAGGGGCGGTCGGGCAAAGCGCTACTTTGAGATAACAGGCGAAGGGAGTTCTTCTCTCGACCAAGCGAATGAGCAGATGGAGCGGATTATTCGGGGACAGGTCCAAGGAATTACCGGTCGATTCGAAGGTGCAATTGATGGTTAAGAGCCCTAAACAACGCCAGGGGGAAGCCGCTATTCGAAGACTCGTATCGCGGATGAGCGAAGTTGAACTTGAACGCTGGCTTTCAGAGGCGCAGCAAGGATTCATGTTTTGTGACATGCCTCACGATCGCGAAACAATTGTCCTCAGGTTGGATCAGGCGTTCCATTTTGGGCGCAGATCGCGTCGCCGCTTGAGTAAGTGGGCACAGAGTGAGCGAACCGTTCGACCGAGCCGTTTCAGTCGATTTATTCTTCGTGCCTCGACCGACTGGGAAAGCGACGTCTACCACACGCTTGATGAAAGGTTTATTGATGTTCAACAAGATGTGGGCATTGCCTACGCTCAGGCGTGGTTCGCCGTTCAGGTTATGAGCCTCTTCTGGCTTCGATACGGCCCGAAAATTAAACGCTTTTGGTCGTGGGTTGTTGGCACCGGCTTCATTACGTGGCTTTTGCGGTGGCACAAGTGAGGAGACCTAAACTCAGGGCACTATTACAAGGCGTTAGACTCCCCGAGCGACGAATTGAAGTATTTCTTCTTCCGATAGCAATTGTATGTAATTGCGCCGCATATGTTTCAATTCTTGCGCTGATCCTGACGGGCTATTTGGCCGTGGCCGTGCTTTGGGCTGCGTTTGCTGCGTATGTTCTCGTTCTGTGTTTCGGATGGATGCTTGCGTTGTGCTTGGCCTACTCGTGTTTGGTCTTCGGGTACTGGGCACCGGAACTATCCGTGGGTGTTTCACTGCTCTTCCGGCTAACGTTCGTGCCTCTAGGAACACTTGGGGCCGTTGGCTTTCTTGCTGCCTTTGGCGAGCTTCTCGATAGCTTCTGGCTGAACCGTAAAGGCATACGAAGAGACCTGAGAACCGCGTGCGCCTCCGCCGCTCAGCCGTTCCAAATTGCCTTGGGTGACATCGACGAGCGTCTTGATGAATCGAGATCTGATTCAGCAACGGCCATCTTTATCGCGTGGCTCACAATACAAAAAGCTTTGATCTACACGGGCCTAATTCTGCAGGCCATCGCTTCTGCAATCCGTGCGCTGGTCCGTTCCGTGTACCCAGGGCAAGATTAATCGCTCCCGATCGCGTATGCCGTCGTCTTGCATCATGGTCCAGGCAAGCGGTGAGCGTCCGCTCGCAACCATCGCCTGCAGAATCTCTACATCTACGCGACGGATGGCGCGGTAAAGGCTGCGAAGCTCAATCTGAAGTGGGTCGAGCTGCTGCCCGACGAGCACCATGACGGCGCTCCCGACTCCGATCTGCGTCAGGGTCGCCTCGTAACCAGCGTTGTGAAGGCGTTCGGTGAGTTCGAGGATCTCCCGTTGCTTTCGGGCGATGATGTCGAGAGTTTTTTGTTTGTTCAAGGTTCTGAAATGAAAAAGGCCGCAGTCCTTTCGGATGCGGCCCTACTCGGAGCGTGAGGGAGAATCTAAATAGCCAGGGTGATCTCGCCCTTGGGGCCGTTGTAGATAAGGATGCATTGGGAGAGAACGTCGCGTCCGATGATTACGAGGAACCCTAGCTCATCCATCCCGCAACCGTGCGCCCTAGGGATGTCGATCTCTATTCCTGGCAGACCGAGCCGCACGGGAAAGACGCTAACCGGCACATTCCTTTGGGTCGCTGAGTCGATGGTCGTCATGTCGATCGCTTCGATGCCTAACTCCCGGATCGCGGCGTCGTTCACGCATGTCACGGCGGCCCCGGTGTCGATCAGCGCGGTTCCGCTGAAGAATCCAGGAGGATCTTCCTGCCGCGCATCCTCAAGGCTCAGGCCTTTCCTCGCGACTGTAACCGGGACCACCGGCCCCGCCGACTGAAGCGCGTGACGTGGGTGCATCGGAGAGGCATTTGATTCACGACCGGCGATCTCTGGACTGAAGCTAAAGGACGGCACGGATCAAGCCTAGCGTAAGCGCCGGGATCGATATCTTGTCCTGCACCGCAACGATCTTGCGGGCCAAGAACGATTGTCGCCCAAAGAGGCGCATCCCCTCGTCGATGGCGTCTTCGTCGGTGTCGAAGACGCCGAAGAACTCTTCGCCCTTTAGGAGTGCCACCTTTCCCGGGGTCGCTTTGAGAAGGATTGGTAGGATGCGTTCGAAGGCGGCGAGTTCGGTCTCCAGGGCGTGGGAAGCCATGGGTCTAAGATCCCCTTTTGGGCGCTTCCGGAGAGTCCTTCTGCGAGATGAGGTCGAGGGTTTTGGATTGGTTCATGGAGTCACGAAAAAGGCCGCTCTCCGGATGGAGGCGGCCCAGAGTGGGAAGGGAAGTCGGGCGAGGGGAGGCGGCGAAGGGGTCACAGACTTCTGCAACGGGAAGCGGGTCGCCTCGTTACCCCTCGGGTGTTTCGCCAATCGCCGCCCGAACTGCCCCGTCTCCAGCAGGCTTGGCAAGCTCTCTTGCCCGAATACCTAATGAGAATGCCACGCGGGAGTCTTCATCGCCCGCGTCGAACAATGCTTCTTTGACCAACTCGTCAACAAGAGGATTGGCGTGCTTCTCGATCATTTCCACAGCAATCTTTATTGCGCTGAGTTTGTTAAGTGTAGATTCACTGCGGAGTTTCTCTGCCGTAGCTAACGACACCTCTTTGTCGGCAAGCGCCTTCTCAGCTTCTGCCTCTGCCTTGTTCGCTTCATAAAGCGTCCTGATCGTCTCAGCGCGAGACTTCTCGACCAACACTACCTTCTCGGTGACAAGCGCCTCGGTAAACGTAGCGGCGAGAATCGTGAGAGTGCCTCCTACCTTCGCCGCTATGCCTGCGGTATCCTCGTCGGCGCTCAGGCGCTCCATCGTCTTCTTGACGAACGCTTGCATTGCCAGCTCAC
>CAXUKB010000199.1:0-449 GCA_964251345.1 uncultured Fimbriimonas sp.
TCATCGCTTGGCGCTCGGCGTACCGGCGATCGTTGATCTTGCCCGCGTGGATGTCCGGGAAGTACCGTCGACGGCCGCGCAGGGTCGTCGTGAAGCCCTTGCTCCGCGCCTCTTGCACGACGCCGGTGGTGAACTCCTTCACCGTCGGGAAGCGCTCGTTATAGAGTCGAATCAGGTCTTTGGCTTCGGAGATGGAGAAGCCCGCGCCAAGCTGCCCCGCGAGGCCGTACTCGCTTACGCCGTACAGCACCGCGTAGTTGAGCATCTTCGCGAGACGTCGCTGGTCCTTCGTCGGCGCGTCGTCGCCCAGCTTAAACATCTGCTGCGCGGTGACCGTGTGCGCGTCGACGTGCTCGCTGAACGCCTCAACGAGCGCGGGCTCGCCGCACATGGAAGCCAAAATCCGCAGTTCGATCTGCGAGTAGTCGAGCGACGCGAGACGGTAACCC
>CAXUKB010000199.1:459-8697 GCA_964251345.1 uncultured Fimbriimonas sp.
GCCCAACTCCGTGCGAATGGGAATGTTCTGAAGGTTCGGGTCGTTCGACGAAAGCCGGCCGGTCGCCGCGACCGCCTGGTTGTACGTCGTGTGGATGCGGCCATCCTCCCGAATGAGCTTGCCCAAGGCATCGGCGTAGGTCGATTTCAGCCGAGTGAGCTCGCGCCACGAAAGGATCTCCGCCGCGATTTCGTGCTCGGCGGCAAGCGGCTCGAGAACCTCGACGCCCGTCGCGTAACCCGTCTTCGTCTTCTGCGCGCCGGGCAGCTTGAGACG
This sequence comes from uncultured Fimbriimonas sp., assembly GCA_964251345.1. Taxonomy (GTDB): domain Bacteria; phylum Armatimonadota; class Fimbriimonadia; order Fimbriimonadales; family Fimbriimonadaceae; genus Fimbriimonas. The sequence continues at coordinate 736 of CAXUKB010000199.1, forward strand.
GTCGAACAGCACCTCGCCGAGTTGCTTGGGGGAGCCGATCGTGAACTCCGCGCCTGCTAACTCGAAGATATGAGCGGTCGTGCGCTCGATCGCGACGGCCATCTCCTGGCTGAACTCTTGAAGCTGGGCCGGGTCGGCCACGATCCCCAGCCCTTCCATCTCGGCGAGGATGGGCACGAGCGGAAGCTCCATGTCCATAAGCACCGGCAACTGATCCTCCTTTCCCAGCCGGTCTTCGAGCGGTCCGCGCAGGCGGTACAACGCGGCGGCGGTTTGAGCCTCCGTCTCCGGCGACTGCACTTCCAGATAACCGCCGATCAGATCGCGTAAGGGATAGGTCGAGCGCTCCGAGCGCAGGACGTAGGCGGCGAGCAGGGTATCGAAACCGGGCGCGGCGACGCCATGAAGACGTTTATAGATCGGCTTGGCGTCGTGGAGCGTCGCGAGGCCGGGCAGATCCTCCAGCAATTTAAGGGCGTCCAGTTCGCGGCATTCGCACACCTCGTCGCCGATGGCGACGAACGCCTTGCGCTCCGCCTCCTCGAAGAGATCCGCGCGTACGGGCGCGCCGAACACGAGGGCGTAGGGACGATCGTCCACGAACTTCGCGAGGTCGCCGTAGCCCTTGGCTTCGCACGACTTTACTTCGATCGCCTCGTCTCCAACCTCCGCGACGGGCTCCGACGCCTCCTCGACGCCGTCGCCTAGGTAAGGCGACAGAATCGACGGCGCCTTGCGCACGTGCTGGCGGAACTCGTACGATTCCAGCAGCTTGACCGCCCCCTCCAAGTCGCCTTCGGTGATCCGAAACGGCTGGAAGTCGTACTCGATCGGAGCGTCGCGTACGATGGTCGCGAGGTACTTGCTCTGCAGCATCTGCGCCTGCTGGCCGTCGATCCGCTTCTGGTACTTCGCGGGGAGCTCGCCGAATCGCTCGATCATCGCTTCGATCTTGCCGAAGCCTTGAATCAGCTCCGCCGCCCCCTTGTCGCCGATCCCCGGCACCCCGGGAATGTTGTCGCTCGTGTCGCCCTTCAGCGCCTTGAAGTCGGGCACGAACTCCGGTCCGAATCCGTATCGCTCGACGACCGCGGCCGGATCGTAGCTCTTCGTGTCGCTCATCCCAACCGCCGGGGTGATGACGGTGACGCAGTCGTCGACGAGCTGAAGCGAGTCGAGGTCGCCGGTCACGATCGTCGTGTGATAGCCGTTGGACTCGGCCTGGGTCGAGATCGTGCCCACGACGTCGTCCGCCTCGAAGCCGGTGAGCTCGATCACCGGAATACCCAAGGTTCCCACCAGGGTGCGGGCTTCCTTGAGTTGCACGCGGAGTTCGTCCTGCGTCTCCTTGCGCGTGCCCTTGTACTCGGCGTACTCCGCGTGGCGGAACGTCTTGCCGGGTGCGTCCATCGCGACCACCACCGCGTGCGGCTTAACCCGGTCGAGCAGCGTAAACAGCATCGACGTAAAGCCGAACAGGGCATTCGTCGGCCGTCCGTCGCTGGTGCTGAGGTAACGCGTCGCGAAGAACGCCCGGTAAAGCAGGGAGTACCCGTCGATGACCAGGAGGCGCTTGGGCTCCATAGGGAAAGGATACTTGGGGGACGCCAACAATGGCTGACGGTAGCGAATAGTTGCCCGGGAAGGGTCGGCGATCGTCCACAGCGTCAGCCACCGTGAGAAACGGTCCGCAAGTACACGATGTAATCCGTGGGCGGCGGCTCGAGGGACGCCGCGAGGAGGAGCCCTGCGATCTCACCCCGGTGGTAGGTCGCGTGGTTCAGTACGTGCGCCATGACCTCGCCGACGGAGTTCTCAAAGGCTTCTCCGCTCGAGTTCCGATAGCGCACCCGGTTGGCCGGGTCGCGCAGTTCGCCGAGCCGAGCGTCGACGGCGGCGAGACGATCGGCCGCCTCTTCGAAAGGGAGATCGGGCCAGAGACCGGGAATCGGCGATTCGCCTTCGAGCCGAGCGATCCAAGTCTCGCCCGCGGACGCAAGATGGGCAAGAACGTCGTCGACCTTCGGCGGTCGTGCAAGGCACCGCAGGTGCGCGACCATGCGAGCGTCGGCCCAAGCGTTGTAAGCGGGGTTCATCGCCGCGAGTCTACAGAAGACTTGGCGACGTGGGTTCCGCCGAATCGATCCGCCCCTCCAACGGAGCCTCGGACCAAAGCGCGAGGGCGTCGCGTCTGAGCGAAAATGAGGCCGTTTACACGAATAGACACCCTAATCGTACGTGATTATCTCGAACTTTTGTGAGGAACGGAACGAATTAGGAAGGAAAGACGCAGTATGATACATCGATATACCGGAGTGATCCATCGGTATATCAAATCGCCATCGTTGGATCGACCGTGACTTAGATCGTACTAAAGTCATGGTTTACTCTAGACCAATCCCCTCGTTTTACGGACTTCGACGTCCCCTGACCCTTGGACCGAGCCCAATCCGCACAATGCAGCGCAAAGCTTTCACCCTCATCGAACGGCTCGTCTTCATCGCAATCATCGGGATCCTTGCCGCGATTCTCTTCCCCGTCTTCGCACAAGCGAAGGCCGCTGCGAAGAAGACCGCGGATCTGAGCAACGTCAAGGAAATTGGCCTTGGACTCGTCATGTACGTTGGAGACAACGACGACGTCCTTCCCATGGACCAGTACTGCGACAAGGGCCACGACTCCTGTGGCTATCCGATCGTTTGGTACCAATCGGTCTATCCCTACATCAAGTCGGGCGACACGGCGACCACGAGTAACACCGGAGCGAGCGTCGCGACCGGAACCGGCGGCCTGTTCCTCGGACCCGACTTCCCCAAGCCGAAGTCCCCGGGCGGATCGTACGCCATCCGCTACGACACCTCGCCCGACGGCGTCGCCCCTTGGACGGACGCCAGCTACGTGCCGAAGACGACGAGCATGACGGCGAGCGACAAGCCGGCGGACAAGATCCTGGTGATTGCTCGCGGCGCCGATCCCGGCACCTCGCAGTGGCCGAGCTGGCTCACCGACGAGTGGTACTGGACCGACTACATGGGCGTCAGCAGCGACGACCAGACGCCGACCCACAACGGCGCTCGCTACGACCTCAAGATCACGCCGACCGACTCCAATCACGGCGACTGCGACAGCTCCGACACGAGTGCCGCGGACAACTTCCAGTGGCAGAGCTGTGGCCAGTATCCGCGCTACCGCTACGGTGGTTCCGCGAACACGTCGTTCTTCGACGGCCACGCCAAGTCGTTCCGCCGAAACGGCGCGACGTCGAGCTTGAGCTGGCTCAAGAACGTGTTCGTGAACGGCGTAAGCAATGCGGGGACGGCTCCGTACTAATGGCCCGTAAAGCCATTCTCCTCGCCATTCTCGCCGCCGCCCTCCCGCTCGCGGGATGTGGCGACGGCGGCAAGGATCAGGGCGTGACCGTGCAGGCGGGTCAGGGCCCAAGCGTCGCGGACATCGACAAGCAGATCGCGGACATTCAGGCGAACACGCACATGCCGGCGGTCGCGAAGCAAGCGCAGATTTCGCAGCTTCAGACCGCGAAGGCGCGCGCCGCCTCTGCCGCAGGCAAGTAAATCCGAGTTCGGCGGGGAGTGCGCCTCCTCGCCTACGCTCTCCCGAAACCGGGGGAGCGCGATAGAATAGACCTCGGAACGGATCGATGAAGAACCCTCCCACCATGCGCGACGTCGCGGCTAAAGCCGGCGTCACTCCGACCGTCGTGTCGCGAGTTCTCCACAACAAAGCGATTTCCGTCCGCGTAAGCGAGGCGACCGCCGTGCGCGTGCGCGAAGCCGCACGCGATCTCGGTTACCGGGTGAACGTCGCCGCTCGCAACTTCCGTGAGCGACAGACGGGCATGATCGGTGTCTTGCACGGCATCAACTTCGATCGCCCGGTCTTCGGACGAGGCTCCCGATATTTCGCGAGCCTGATGGACGGCGTCGTCGACGGCGCGTTCCGTCACGGCGTGGCCGTGACCCTTTGTCCCAAACTCATGGGACAGACGCCCGAGGATGCGATGTCCGACGGCCGATTCGACGGCCTGATTTGGTACAGCACGGTGCCCTCCGAACAGAATGCCGCGATGCTCCGAGCCTGCACGTCGCCCCTGGTGCTCGTTCACGCCCAAACGGAAGCGTTCGGGCGCAGTTTCCCGAACGTCGCGTGCGACAATGCTCAAGGCGTCGCCCTCGCCCTGGATCACCTCGCCGAGCTTGGGCACCGACGAATCGCATTCGCTCAGCAGGGCGACCTCGAATTCAGCGAGTCCAACCTCAGGCGCGACGCCTTCCTCGAAGGAATGGCCGCGCGTGGTCTGCCCGTAAGCAAAGAAGATGTGATCCGAACAGACTACGAGGGCCGGGGGGTCGAAGAGTATCTCGCCCGAGGCCCCGGCCACACGGCGGTGATCGCTCACAACGAGGAACTCGCTGCCGCGTTCGTTCGTGTGTCCGAAGGGCACGGTCTGCGCGTGCCGCACGACCTTTCGGTGGTGGGCTTCGATAGCACCTCGTTCTGCAACGAGGTCCGCCCGGCGCTGACCGCGGTTTCCCAGCCTTTGCAGGCGATGGGCGCGTGCGCCGTCGACCTTCTTATGGCTCGGATCGCGGGCGCGCCCACCGAGTCGATCATCCTCCCCTGCGGCCTCGACGTGCGGGAGTCGACGGGACGGGTCAAGGCTTAGGCCGGGTCCGGTGAATCCTTGTCGGCGTCGGATGCTCTCGCGTCGACGCGCGAAGCCACGTCTCTTCGACCTTCGCGAGACTCCCCTTTCCCCGGGTGGGAAGAGGGGTGACGATTCAGCAGAAGGTCTCGTTCGAAAGGCGGGCCGCGCCGCCTAGGCCTTTAAGCTCTGGTATTTAGGATTTCTCCTCAGGAAGGTGACGACGAACGGGCAGAGCGGGACGATCCGCTCGCCTCGCGTTTCGATGTCGTCGAGCGCGCCGCGCACGAGAATGCTGGCGACGTTTTGCCCCCGGTGAGCAGGCTCGACCTCCACATGGGGCATCGTGACCACGCCTCCTCGGCGGCGCGCCGTCGCGTAGCCCAGAAGCTCTTCGCCGCGCCGAATCTCATAGCGCTCGGCACCCGGCGCGTAAGCCACCGAAAGATCATCCATGGTGGGTTAAGACGAAGGCACGGGCCGCAAGGCTTCCGACGTCGAAGTCCTAGTACCCACACGATCGATAAGAGCCGCAGATCGATCCTCGTCTCGATACGCCTACGAGCTTCGACATTCTAACGGCAAAAGGGAAACGGAAGTCTGAGCTTCCGTTCCCTTTTGCGTTTCCTCACTCGTTAGGAGAGCTTCGATTAGCCCTGCAGGAGCTGGAGGACGCTCTGCGGTCCGCTCTTGGCCTGTCCGAGGATCGCCATGCCCGTGCTCTGGAGAATCTGGAGCTTGGTGTAGTTCGTCATTTCGCTCGCCACGTCCACGTCGGTGATTTGGCTCTGGGTCGCCGTAAGGTTCTCCTTGGCCACCGAGAGGTTGCGGGCGTTGCTCTCCAGCACGTTCTTCTGGAAGTTGCCGATCTTGCCGCGCGCCGTGGTGACGTCCGAGATCGCCTTGTCGATGACGGTGAGCGCGTCGGTGGCGCCGGCCGTCGTCGTGAGGTCGAGCGCCGTGAGATCGGTGGCGGTGCCGCCCGATCCCTTGCCGAGTTCCGTGGCGGCGAAGTTGCCGAGCGACAGCTGCGAGGTCTGTCCCTGGTTCGCGCCGATCTGGAATTGCGAGCTGCCGACCGTGACCTGGCCTGCGTTGGCGATGGTCGCCACCGCGTTGCCCGCCGCGGTGAGCTTAAAGGTGTTGCCGTCGGCATCGGCGAGGGTCGTGCCGTCGCCGCTCCCCACGCTGCCGGTGAAGGCGGCCGTCGCCGATCCGATCGTGACGGTCGCGGTGGCGTCGACGCCGGTCACCGAAGTCGAGCCCGAACCTGCCGAGCGAAGAACGCCCGTCGAGTCCACAAGATTGACCGCGGCCTTGGAGCCGTACGAGTTCGACTTCAGAACGACCGCGCCGCTCTCGTAGCTGGCGACGACGCCGGTGGAGTTCGTCGCTTTGTTGACCATGTCCACGAGGTCGGCCGCCGTGGTCGTCGCCGATGCGTTGAACGTCGTTCCGTTGATCGTGAAGGAGCCCGCGTTGGCCGAGCCGACGGCCGTGCTGCTGGAGGCGAAAGCACGGGAGGTGACGCTCGCCTGGGTGGCGGCCTGCGTCACGTCGATGGACACATTGTTGTTCGCCGTCAGTGTCGATCCGCCGAAGGTACCGCCGACGGTGAGGGACGTGAGCTTGTCGCCCGCCGTGACCGCGGATTGGGTTCCCGCCGAGCCATCCAGCAGCTTCTTCGTGCCGTACTGCGTGGTGGTGGAGATTCGGGTGATGGAGCTGACGATGGACGAGAGCTGCTGTTGGTTGGCGGCGAGCTGGTCGGGGGTGAGGGTGGCGGAGTTGCCGGAGGCGACCGCGAGGGTGCGGGCGTTCTCGAGGAGGGTGTTGACCTCGTCCAGCGCGCCGTCGGCGGTCTTGCTGTAGTTGATCGCGTCCTGCGTGTTGCTCTCCGCCTGCGTCATCGAGCTGATCTGCGCCGAGTTTCGCTTGGAGGCGATGAGACCCGCAGGATCGTCGGCGGCGGTGTTGATGCGCAGACCGGTCGACAGCTTGGTCATCGAGGCGCTCATCGCCTTCTGGGTCGAGCTGAGCGCGTTGATGGCCTGCAGGGCGTTGACGTTCGTGTTGATACTGAACATGATCTTCGTTCTTCCGTGGTCGTTTGCCTGGCCCTCGTGGCCCGGCGCCAGCCTCGGGAGGCTGGCAACCTAGCCGTTCCCCGTCTGATTCGTCCCGACACCGGTAATCCTGCGAGGGTTGGAACGCACGGCCGCGATCCGGCGTTGAGAAGGGCGACGGGTAGACTGCCCGCGAAGTCGAATGCACCCCATCCTCTTCACGATCTTCGGCTTCCAGGTCCACACGTTCGGCGTGGCGATGGTGGTCGCTTTCGTCCTTTCCGTTTCGCTCGCCCGCGCTCGCGCGCCAAGATTCGGGATGACGAAGGACCAAGTGGGGGACATGGCCTTCTGGACGATCCTCGCCGGGGTGCTCGGCGCGCGGCTTTTCTTTATCGCTCAGGAGTGGGGCTACTACGCCGCGCATCCAAAGGAGCTCCTCACCCTCCAGTTTCAGGGCTTGACGAGCTTTGGCGGCTTGCTTTGCGGCATGGCGGCGGCGATGGTGTGGGCCTGGCGAAAGGGGATCCCCGTTCGCAACCTTCTCGACTGCGTCGCACCTGCCTTCCTCGTCGGCCACGCCGTCGGGCGGGTCGGTTGCCTGATGAACGGATGCTGCTTTGGCGGCGTCTGCCCGGACACCGTGCTCGGCGCGCTCCACATCGATGGCGCGACTCACTATCCCGCGCAGATTTACGACTCGCTGATGAACGTCGGCGCGTTGGCCCTGGTGCTTGGAATAGAGCGGCGGGCGGCCTTCAAGGCAGGCCAAATCACGGGCCTCGTAATCGCGCTCCACGGCGCCGCCCGGTTTATCTATGAGTTCTGGCGTGCGGGCACCGACGCTCAGGTCAAAGCGGGTCAAGCCAGCTCGACCTACTGGGATGGATTCCCGCTTCACATCACGCAGGCTCAGGGAATGGCCTTCGCTCTCGTCTTGCTCGGGATCGGCATGTTCGCCTTCTCTCACCGCCGTGCGCCTATCTCGACGCCGTCGACCCCGGCCACGGCCTAGGGGCTTTTGATTCGGAGACTCGCGGGTAGCCTTTACCCATGGCCTTCACGGTCGCTTGCGCGCAGTTTGCCCCCGAGAAAGCGGAGGTCGATAAGAACCTCGACACTATCGCCGAGATCGTCGTGCAAGCTCACGGTGAGGGCGCGGAACTGCTCGTCCTCCCCGAAGCATGCACGAGCGGCTACTTTTTGGAAGGCGGCGTTCTCGAAGCGTCGCTC
>CAXUKB010000200.1:0-4196 GCA_964251345.1 uncultured Fimbriimonas sp.
CGGTCGTACTGATCCGAAGTCGAATCGTTCCCCGAGAGGCTCATGGGCGTGCGGAAACTCAAACCAAAGCTCCACTCTTTGCCCCACTCCGGGGTGTAGAGCGCACCGACGATGGCGCCGACGCCGGTGCCTGTGGACGAACCACCGTCCGACAGCGGGAAAGAACTGGTGCCGTCGGTCGTGGTTCCCGACTCGGAGTAGCTAATCTCTTGAGAAGCCACAACCAAGCCCGCCCCGAGGGCGAGGCCGCCGCTAAGCGCCTTACCGTAGGAGAGCGAGTAGAACGAAGAGCGCGCGGTGCGGTTCAAGTCGTAGCCGTTCGTCGTGAAGCCGTCGTCTCCGGTCAACGACGCCGCCGTCGCCCGATCGCTAATGTAGCCGCCAAGGGTGTAGGTGACGGCAAGGGTTCCCGATCCTCGGCCAAAAATTTCGCGAACCGGCGCGGCGAACCCAACGTGGCCGAGCGTACTTCCACCACGGCTCCCGTCGGAGTTGGAGTCCGGTGAATTCAGAGAACCGCTGAGCGTCGTCTTCGATTTTGGAAGGTTGCGGTACGACAGGTCGACCGCTTTGGTGTCGAGGTAGCCCAGGGCCGCCGGGTTGTAGTAGGCGGAATACGTATCGACATTGGTCGCGCTGTTCGCGCCGCCGGTCGCCAGAGTACGTCCCCCTGCGTCGAGCGCATTGAGAAGGTCAGGAACCTGAGCCGTTGCGGTTCCGGACAAAAGGAAGGGACTGAGCGAGAGAACGAGACGTAAAGTCGAATTCATGAGAAACGCCTAGCGGCCGTAACGAACGTTGATCTCCTGAAGCGCGGCCGCGTTGCCCGCCCGATCGATGGCGGAGACTGAGATCAGGAAATTGGTGGGAAGCAATCCCCTCTTGTAGCGGATGCGGCCAGTCCAGCGTTGCGTCGTTCCACTGGTCGCCCGAAGCGAGACGAAGGTCACCCGTGTAATGTACGTTCCGTCGGATTTCTTCGCGATCACGTCGATTCCGGTGCGGTCGACGCTTGCCGTCGAGGCGTCGGAGACGTCGACGATCACGTTGAGATCTTGCCCGCTCGACGTTCGTGTGCTTCCCGTCGGGTAGACGATCTGAACGGTCGGCTTCTGTCGGTCCAGCGTGAGGGAAAGGTTCTGGGTCGTCGTGTTGCCCGCCTTGTCCTTCACCGTGATCACGATGGTTTGCACGCCGTCGCTTTGCAGCCCCGTCGCATCGTAATCGGCCGAGATCGAATTGCTTTCTCCCGAAGCGATCGTCTCTCCATTGACCTGCACGGTCCAGGTGTCCAAGTTGGCTTCTTCGACGGTCGCTCGAACTTTGATATTTCCGCGGGTATAGCCACCATCGACCGGCGTCAACTCGGTGAATTTGGGCGCGGTGACGTCCACGGTCACCGTTCGGGTGACCGTGTTGTAGGTGTTGCCCGTCTCCGTCGCGGTTACGGCGATCGAATACTGGCCTTCGGTCGCACCCGCATTGAAGTTGATCGCGATCGAGCCGGAGGCGCTTCCGCTCGTGTCGGGCGTAACATCCGTGGTGTAAGTCGTCAGGTTGTTCGAGGGGGACGTCGCGGTTACGGTCACCCGGGTTCTCACGCTCGCGCCGCTGATGCTGAACGTGAGCGTGTTCGAGAGCCCCAGGAAGTCGCCGTTTCCCGGTGAAGTGACGGTGATCGTTCCGGCCCGTACCAAGGACACAAGGAAGATCGCCAGGAGCGCAACCAGGGAGCGGAAGGAAATCGTCCTCATATCGAGCCGTGTCATTCTTGCAGAGGATAGAGAGACAAGTCAAATGCCTGCTGGGCCATTTATGCGGTTTTACGAGTGCCCGGCTTTATTGCGGGGATTTCTGAGAGCCAACCGGGAAGTTCGTCGGCAGGGTAGCTCGTCGCCTGTACCCGATACGCTCCAAACAGCGGCAGACCCAGATCGAATCCTTCCGGAGAACGGTCGATGAGCGCCGCGTAAGCTTTCACTTCGCCGCCCGCCCGTTCGATCGCCATCCGGGACTCCAAGAGGGAAGTACCCGTGGTAAGCACGTCGTCGACGATCAGGACCCGGGTGCCTGGAGTCAGTGTTTTTCCGCGGCGAAGCGTCTTAACGCCATCCTCCGTCTCCACGTAAACGGCGGGAAGGCCCATCTGACGTGCGACTTCGAAGGCGATGATAATGCCGCCCGTGGTCGGTCCCGCCACCGCATCGAACTCCGAAGCCGTGAAGTGCGCCGCGATCTCCGCGCAGAGGGCGGAGAGGACGTCCGGTCGCTCCAGCACACGAAACTTCTCGAAGTAGACGTCGCTGTGGCGTCCCGAAGTGAGAACGAAATGGCCGCGAAGGATCGCACCCGACGACTCGAGAAGCTGATTGAGGTCCATAGAAGATTGCCTAGGAGACGTTCAGCGGAGGCGGAACGATGCGAACATCGAAGGAATCGTGGCCTGGCGTAGACTGTCGAGCATGAACTCGACTGTCGACGCCCTGCGCGAAACGATCGCCCGACGCCGCTCGCTTGGGCTCGCCCGCCTTAAAGATGATGCGATCCAACCCGAGATCATCGAGGCAATGCTGGAGTCCGCGAACTGGGCCCCGAGCAACGGGGACACGGAGCCGTGGCGATTTACCGTGTTCACCGGCGGAGGAAGGGAAGCCCTGGGCGAAGCGTTTGCCGCTGCCTACCGCGCGGATGCGGGCGAAGGGTTCCGCGAAGAGAGTTTCCAAGCCATGCGTGAGCGAGGCACCGACGCTCCCCTGTGGATCTCTCTAGGCATGACGCCGGGGTACTTGCCGGATGGACGTCGGTCGATGAGCGACAAGGAGGAGATCATGGCGGTCGCCTGCGCGGTGCAGAACCTCCACCTGATGGCGACCGCTTACGGAATGGTCGGAATGTGGCACTCGAAAGGCGTCTCCGTCAGCCCGTACGTGGCGAGTTGGTTGGGCTTAGAGGCTCCTTCGCAGTTGCTGGGCTTTTTTTGGTGCGGCTACCCGAAAGTCGAGTGGCCGGAAGGCGAGCGCGGGCCGTGGCGGGACAAGGTCACCTGGAGGGGCTGAGCCGCTACTGCTTCGTCAGAAAGTAGATCGTTTTCGACTTTTCCTTCATCAGGGTCCTTCCATCCCCACTTAAGACGAAACGTTTCGGGTTGATCAAGCGCTTTCGCGATCGTCTGCAGTCGAGGGGGCAGCGTCGACATCCTTCCCTCTAAGACGGCCTTGAGGTCTGCGGTCGACCGCCCGTTCGCACTCGTGATCGTAAAGTTCACTTCGTCGCCCGCCATCGAGAGGACGCCGGTCTCCGGCACGTCTTTCGCCCCGCGGTGAACCGTCACCCGAAAGTTCTTCGATCCGTCGAAAACGAAATCGCTCTCTTTCGACGACTTCCATATGCCGGCCAAATCCTTCGGACTGTGGGAGCCACAACCCAGGATCAGAACGGAGAGACCCGCGAAAAGTGAACGTCGCATCGGCTAGTCCGCGCCCTTCGTTCGCATCTGAAGCGTGTAGGCGCTCTTACTTGCGGTGATGAACAGCGTTTTGCGGTCCTTGCCGCCGAAGGTCACGTTTCCGGTCCAAGCCTCGGGCACGTCGACGTGGTCGATCTTTGTCCCGGTCCGGTCAAAGATCGTGACGCCGTGTCCGGTTAAATAGAGGTTGCCCCGGTCGTCGATGCTCATCCCGTCGGAACCAAGTGCGCAAAAAAGTGTTTTGTCCAACAGCGTGCCGTCGGTCGCCATCCGGTACCGATACGTTTTGCCCGCGTCGATGTCGCTGACGTAAAGGGTCTTTCCGTCGGGCGTGCCGACAATGCCGTTGGGCTGCCGCAGGTCCGTGGCGACGGCGCGGAACGTTTTGTGGTCTGGAGAAAGGAAGAAGACGTACCGGCCGGGAAGCTCGCTGGCCTTGTCGCGGGTCCAGTAGTCGCGGGCGTAGAGCGGATCGGTGATGAACAGGGCGCCGTCCCGGCGAACCCACACATCGTTCGGCCCGTTGAGAAGGTGCCCTTCGAACGCCTTGATGAGGACGGTCTCCTTTCCGTCCGGCGCAATCGACCATAGTTCGTTCGCGCCGTCGGCGCAGGCGATAAGATTGCCCTTTGGATCGAAGGCCATGCCGTTCGCGCGACCGGCGGGCGACTTCCAGACGCTGATCGCCTTTCCATCCCACTTGAGAATCCGATCGTTCGGTTGATCGGTA
>CAXUKB010000200.1:4206-8680 GCA_964251345.1 uncultured Fimbriimonas sp.
AAGTAGACGTCGCCGTTCTTCGCCCGCGCCGGGCCTTCGGCGAAGGCCAGATCGCCCGTGACTTTGACGAGCTTCGCGCCGGGCTCGACCGGACTCTCAACCGCGAGAGGGGGAAGAATCATTTCGCCAGTATAGAGCGCGCTGCCGGACGTTCGTGCTTTAGATCAGGTTTCGGACGTTCGCCCGCATTTCTTCGACGGCTTCGTCGAGGTGGCCCGAGAGGACCATCTTGCCCATGCCTAGTGCGAAGCCCTTCGCCTGCTCGAAGGTCGCCTTTGGCGGCATTGAAAGCGCGTTCGGATCGGTGACCGCGTCGATCAACGCCGGGCCGGGCGCGGCGAGGGCCTCGCGGAGGCCCTCCTTCAGGTCGGCAGGATCTTCAATGCGAACGCCTCGGATACCCACGGCTTCCGCCAGCTTGGAAAAATCGGGATTCTTCATCTCCGTGCCGTAGAATGGATATCCCGCCACCTGCTGCTCTAGGCGGACCATTCCCAGGCTGGAGTTATTGAAGATCACCAGCTTGACCGGAACATCGTACTGGGCGATCGTAAGGAGGTCGCCCATGAGCATCGTGAACCCGCCATCGCCGCAGACGGCGATCACCTGTCGATCCGGGAAGGTGAGTTGCGCGCCGATCGCCATGGACATCGCGTTCGCCATCGATCCGTGGACGTAGGAGCCGAGCATCCGCCGACCGCGGGTCGCGCGAATGTAGCGTGACGTCCATACGTTGCACATTCCCGTGTCGACGGTGAAGATCGCGTCGTCGCTCGCGAGTTCGTCCAAGGCCGCCGCGACCGGCTCTGGGTGCATCGGGCGATGCGTGCCCACGTGATCGACGTAGGCTCCCATCTTTTGGAGCCTATGGGCGTGATCCCCGAGCATCTTGTCCAAAAACTTGCGATCGGTTTTGGGCTTGAGGTGGGGAAGGATCGCGCCGAGCGTCTCGCCGATGTCGCCACAGAGCCCGAGATCGAGCCGCGACCGGCGTCCGAGTCGCTCAGGCCGAACGTCGATTTGGACGATCTGGCACTTCGTGGGATAAAAGTTTTCGTAAGGCCAGTCGGTGCCCAACAGCAAAAGAAGGTCGCACCCGTGCATCGCGTCGTTGCAGGCACCATAGCCCAAAAGGCCGTTCATACCGACATCGAAGGGGTTTTCGCACTGGATCGAGTCTTTCCCGCGCATCGTATGGCCCACGGGGGCCTTTAGGCGCTCCGCGACGGCCATGACTTCGTCGTGCGCATCGGCGCATCCGATACCACAGAAGAGGGTGACCTTCTCGACCGCGTTCAGAAGATCGGCGAGCCGCGCGACGTCGCCGTCCGTAGGGCGGATCTTAGGTCGGGCCGTAAACGTCGCGTGCGCGAGCGCTCCTTCGGGCGAGTCTTCGGCGGCGACGTCGCCGGACATCACGATCACGCTCACTCCTCCTTTGCCCAGCGCCTCCTGCATCGCAATCTGAAGCGTGCGTGGCATCTGTTTCGGGTTGCCGATGAGCGTGCAGTAATGGCTGCACTCTTCGAAGAGGCGCTCCGGGCGGGTCTCCTGGAAAAAAGCGGTGCCGATCTCGCCGCTGGGGATGTGGGCGGCGATGGCGAGGACCGGCGCGCCGCTACGGTGGGCGTCGTAGAGACCGTTAATGAGGTGGACGTGCCCAGGCCCACAACTCCCGGCGCAGACGGCGAGCTTGCCGGTCATCGGAGCCTCGGCGCTCGCGGCGAAGGCGCCCGCCTCCTCGTGGCGGACATGGATCCACCTAATCTTGCCGCCGCTTCGCCGAACCGCGTCGACGAGCGGGTTCAGGCTGTCGCCGACCACGCCGTAGATTCTCTCTACCCCGGCTTCGATCAGGTGATCGACGATCGATTCTGCGATGCTCTTGCCCACGGCCTTGAGACGACGCCCGCACCCCCCAAGCTCCCTCAGGGCCGAATCGTAAAACTCATAGGGGACCGTACATTATCGTTGAACTCCTCGCCACGCCGTTCGTTTAGGCCTTCGATGAGGACAATCAACTCCGTTTTCGCTCTGGTGGCCATCGCCGGCGCCAGCGCCCTTCCGACCGTCGCCTCTGCGGGCTGGCATCCTTGGGAGCACCGCCACGAGGAAAGGCAGCAGTGGAAGGACGTCGCCGTCGCCGGCGGCGTGCTTGGACTGATCGGCGTGGCGACCCACAACTCGACGGTCGCCGCGATCGGTCTCGGCGGCGCGCTTTACGGCGGTATCCGCTACCAAGATGAGTATCCCCGCGGTGGGTACTACCGGGACGACCATCGCCACTACGACGATCGACGGTATGACGATCGTCGCGGAGATGACCGCCGACGGGACGAGCGGCGCCACGACGATCGGCGGGATGATCGCCGCCGTTAGTCTGTGACGGGCGAGACGGGGAGGGAGTAGACATTCTCAGCGAAGATGCTCATTTCCCTGCTCGCCCTGGCCCCCGCGACAATCATCGTCGACACGACGAAGAGTCGTCCGATCTCGCCCTACATCTACGGCGCGAACTTTGCGCCGTGGGAACGGGCGGGCGCGGCGGTCACCCTGAACCGGCAGGGTGGCAACCGTTTATCCGCCTACAACTGGGAAACGAACGCGAGTAACGCCGGAAACGACTTCAAGAACCAGAACGACGCCTTTATGGGCGAGTCCGACGAGCCGGGACTCACCGTCCGAACGTTCCTCAAGGAGACCCAGGCGGTCGGCGCGGCGACTCTCTTGACCGTTCCGACGATGGGCTACGTGGCGGCCGATAAGAAGGGCGACGGCGACGTAGGGAACACCCCGAACTACCTTGCGACGCGCTTCGTGCGGTCGTTCGCGAAAAAGCGAGAGGCGTTCGTCTACCCGCCCGACATCCACGATCGCGCCGTTTATCAGGACGAGTTCGTCCACTGGGTGGAGACGATCCGTAAACCCTCGCCGCCCGTCTGGTACAGCCTCGACAACGAGCCGGATCTCTGGGGCTCGACCCACTCCCGGGTCTGGAAGCAGAACCCTACCTACACGCAGATCGTGGCGAACAACGCGGAGTTCGCGTCCGCGATCAAGGCCCAAGCTCCAGGGACGCTCGTCTTCGGTCCGGCGAACTACGGTTGGCAAGGCTTCCGCAGCTTTCAAAATGCTCCCGACGCGGACGGCCGCGACTTCGTCGACTACTATCTGGGCGCGATGAAAGCCGAATCCGACAAGGTCGGGCGTCGTCTCATCGACGTGTTCGACATCCACTGGTATCCCGAAGCGAAGGGCGGTGGCCAGCGGATCGCCTTCGGCGACGACAAACCGGGCACGGCGGAGGCGCGTATTCAAGCTCCAAGATCGCTTTGGGATTCCACCTACGTGGAGGACTCTTGGATTGAGGATACGCTCGGCCACAAACCGATTCGGTTGCTGCCACGGTTGATCGGGCAGATCGAGAAGGCTTGGCCGGGTACCCGGCTGGGAATCACCGAATACAACTACGGCGGTGGCAAGGCGGCGAGCGGAATGCTCGCCGAGGCCGATGTGCTGGGCGTCTTCGGACGCGAAGGCCTGTTCGCGGCATGCGTCTTTGGCATGGGCAAAGACGACGCGGCACAGATCGCAGCCTTCAAGGCGTTCCGAGACTACGATGGAAGAGGATCCCACTTTGGAAGCGAGGGCTTGGCGGTCGTCGGCACCCAAGCGGCGGACGAGTCGCTTTATGCCTCCCGCGACGCCCAGCGAATCGTCATGGTGGCGATCAATAAGACGACCTCGGCGCGGCCGTTCATGGTCGCGCTTCGAGGCGAAACGTCGGCGTCCGCAACCGGTTACGGACGTTCGAGCGGCGTGTACAACGCGCCGATGCCGGTCAAGGTCGGCGTCGCAAAAGGCATGGTCTCGTTCACCGCGGCTCCCCTCAGCGTCGTGACCGTCGAAGTGAAGCTTAAGCAATAGCGTTCGCACCCGAACTTCACACTGCCGGAGAAACGGCGAAGGGCGCGTCGCCGGGGCGGCAAAAGGTATAACGAACCCAAAGTTCCGGACTCGATGGGTCCGGGCGAGGTCCAAAAACCGTGGCAGACCAGGCCGAACACCCCCTCACCGAGACGCCCGCGGAGCTTGAGCAGTACTTCCGCGAAATGCTCTTTATCCGCCGCTTCGAGGAGAAGAGCAACGTCGCCTACCGCCAGGGCAAGATGGGCGGCTACATGCACACCTACATCGGCATGGAGGCGCTCTGCGTCGGCTGGATGCACGCCATCCGCAAGGGACACGACAACGTCATCACGGCGTACCGCGACCACGCCCACGCGATCCAACTCGGCACCGACCCGGTCGCGGTCATGGCCGAGTGCATGGGACGGCAGACGGGAACCGCGGGCGGCAAGGGTGGCTCGATGCACATGTTCGATCCGGAGAAGGGCTTCTTCGGCGGTGGGGGCAGCGTCGGCGGCCACATCCCGATCGGCGCGGGCGGCGCCTGCGCCTCTCGCTATAAGGG
>CAXUKB010000201.1:0-2729 GCA_964251345.1 uncultured Fimbriimonas sp.
GTCTTCGACTGCTCAATCCCGTCGAGGAACATGTCTTTAAAGTCCTCGTTTCCGATCGAGTAATCGTACTTGCCTTGGTTGAAGATCGCGACTTGGCCCGACTCAGGAAGGAGTCGCTCGGCATATCGGTCGCTGTTCCGCTCAAAGGCATCTCGAATGTCGCCCAAAGCGTCGTTTAACTCACCGTTACGCGAGGAGCGATCGTCGTCGTATGAACGCCAGTCGCTACCCCCGTCATAAGCCGAGTTGTAGTTGTTAACGATCGTCACATGCGATGTGTCGAGATACGGGGGAAGGTAGGAATACGCATACCAGGGGGAGGCGACGACTCCCACACTCCACGGATCGTAGGCGTAGAACGGGTACCCGAAGTAATCTCCGTATCCACCGTAACCGACATAGCCGTAGCGAAGACCACCGTACACTCCACCAAAGTGGAAGTCGGCGTTAAATCCCGCATGCGGCCGATTTCGATTGATTTGCACTCCGAGAACGGAGTGGTTGAATCCACCGCCATAGTGGGTCGGTTCCACGTGGCCGTAACCGTTGTGGAATCCGCCGGAGTAGTCGGTGCCGCTCCGACCCGGACGCGAGTAGCCCGATCCGCCGAAGCTGGACCGTTGTCCGGAGCCACCGACGTTCACGCCACCGTAAGAGCGACCGCGATCGTTGCCTACCTGCCTACCGCGATCGCCACCCGTCTCACGTTCGAATAAGTTGTGTCGTTCGCCGTGATAATCTCGCTCGCTCGATCGAGCGTCCCGTGAACTGCGGTCCACGGATCCTGAGGAACGATCGTCCCGGCTTCGAGACGAACGGTCGTCGCTCCGATACAAACGAGAGTCGCTCCGGCTCGATCCGCCGTCGCTTCGCGAAGAGCGAGAATCGGTCGACCGGGAGGGGCGGGAGTCTCCGCCGGAGGAGCGAGACGACGAGTGGGACTCGCCTCCCGATCGTGACGAACCACCCGACGACCGACCACCCCCGTCCGAAGATCGTCCGCCACCGTCCGAGGAGCCGCCGCCATGGCCGCGTTGCGCGGGCGAAACCGCCGCAAGCGCGAGGCAGGAAATCGTTGCAAGCAATGGAATCCAGCGTCCTTTCATTAGTCTTATCTTTTTAGACGCGCCAGGCGCAGTCACGTTTCGTGTTCGTCACCCTATTTATCCTTTCTCTAAATGCCGATAAGGGCGAAACGCGGGGGCATGGCGGCGTGACAATTGCGGAGGGGTGGCGTATACTTCGGGCCGGTCATGCCTGAGCTTGCCGAAGTCTGGAAGTCGTCGGTTCCGACGGTGTTGAACAACGTTACCGGGCGCGGCGTTTGGACCGCGATCAACGCGGCCGTGCCCATCGTTATCGACGATGGCACGCTGATCCTCGGCATTCCGCAAAACGACACCGAACTCGCGGGCCATCTTCGCCTTCCGAACACCAGTCGAAACATCGAGCTCGCGTTCAGCAAGGTTTACGGCTCGAACATCCGGGTCCGTGTGATCGGGGGGACGACCGCCGAAGACTATGAAATCGTCAAGCGGCGTGACGCCGAGCGCCGCCGCATGCAGGAGGCGGAGATGGTCAAGCTCCGCGCCGAGCTTCAATCGAAGACGACCTGGGAAGGCGTTTACGAACAGCTCAGCCGTCGCTTCAGCGCGATGACCAACCGAAGCCTTCCGCAGAACAAGGCGCGGTTCTATGCGGAAGCCCTCGACCTTGTGTCCGAAGCGCGCAAAGAGCATCAGGAGTCGGACGACATGAGCGAGCGTAATTTCGCCCGCTGTCTCGAGCGGATCTCGCAATACTCCGACGTACCGAGCACCCTCGTTGCGGAAGAGGTTCTGAAGCGCGCGGGCGAGTTGTAGGTTGCCGGAGGCGATCCTCCTCGGGACCGGCACGAGTAACGGCGTTCCGATGCTTGGCGCCGAGTATCCGGCAGACTATCTCGACGACCCGCGCAATCGGCGGAATCGCGCCTGCCTCTGCCTAAAAGGGCCGATTGGTAACCTCATCGTCGACTGTCCTCCCGAACTGCGCCTCTCGGCGCACGCGAACGGTATTCATGACATCGAGGCGGTGCTCATTACGCACACTCATGCCGACCACGTGATGGGCATGGACGACCTGCGGTCGATCTGCATGAAAACGGGCCGCCCGGTGCCGGTCTACACCTTGCCGCGCTACGGGGGAGACATTCGACGAATTTTTGCCTATGCCTTCGCGGAGTTTCCGAAGGGCGTTTTCGTGCCTCGATTCGACCTCATCGACGTCCCCGAGGAACCGGCGACGATCCAGATTGCCGGGCTGGACGTTCGGACCTTTACCGTGGATCATGGACAGGTGCCGGTGATCGGTCTCCGGGTGAACGACTTCGCCTACGTCACCGACGTGAGTCACATTCCAGAGAGGGCCCGTGCCGAACTGCAAGGGCTCCAGACGCTCGTCATCGATGCCACCCGCTACCGGCCGCACCCCAATCACTTTCACTACGATCGGGCAATCGAAATGGCGGGCGAGCTTGGCGCTCGCCGCACGATTCTGACTCACTTGAGCGGCGACTACGACTATGTTCGGACGAGCGCGGAGCTGCCTGAAAACGTGGAGCTCGCCTACGACGGAATGCGAGTCCCCTTTTAAAGGGATAAAAATCACAAAACCTTAGTGCCGGTCTGAGGTTTTTACGGGGGTGGCCCGATCAAAATAGCAGGGTCCACCGACCCAGAGTTCAGCTG
>CAXUKB010000201.1:2739-8580 GCA_964251345.1 uncultured Fimbriimonas sp.
CTCCGGAACAGCTTCGCCGCGCATGGAGCGACTTTAAGGTCGGCCAAGACCCGAACGCACGCGTCGAGATCATCAACCATTACGCCTACCTCGTCAAGATCACGGCGGGGCGTCTCGTCACGAGCTTGCCCGGCGGACTCGACCGCGACGACCTCGTCGGCGCCGGCGTCGTCGGCCTCATCAAGGCGGTCGACCAGTTCGACCCGACACGAGACGTTAAGTTTGAGACGTACGCGATCGCGCTTGTGCGAGGCGCGATTCTCGAGATGCTTCGTGAGGAGGACTGGGTTCCGCGCTCGATTCGGGAGAAACTTCGTGCTCTTGAGAGGGCTCAGAAGGGTCTCGAAACCAAAATGGGCCGTCCCGCCAGCGAGCACGAGATCGCGGAAACGATGGGCGTGTCGACGCAAGAGGTAAGCGAGCTTCTCGTGCGCGTCGGACGCACTACCGTTTACTCGCTCGACGATATTCTCACCGGAGCGGACGGGGACGAGACGGTCAATTTCAAGGACATGATCGTCGACGACAACGCCGATCCCCGTGGTGAACTTGAGGGCCGGGAAATTCGCAAGCTCCTCGGACAGGGCATCGATCGCCTGCCCGAGCGCGAACGGCTCGTGGTGGCGCTGTACTACTACGAAGGGCTCACCTTCAAGGAAATCGGACGCGTTCTCACGGTAAGCGAAAGCCGCGTCTATCAGTTGCATACCCAGGCGATGGGAAGAATGCGGAATTATATGCAACAGGAAGGCGGACTACTGGTTCGCTGAGTACCCTGATGGGAACGGGCGGGGGCGTCGGGACGTTATAGTGCCCCGGCGCCCTTTATGCGCCAGCACGCCTTCCTGGAGACTCTGAAGTTTGAAAGCCCACCGTTCCTCCCTCTTCGTCGCGGCCCTCGCGTCGCTCGCGCTCGCCGGATGCGGGCACGGCAGCTCTTCCGGTGCCGGCGGCGACGTCGCGATCGTCAATGGCGAAGCGATCTCGATGGACGAGTACTACCGTTACCTAGAGCGAAAGCCCGTCGTGCAGGTCGAGGTGCCGCAGGGCGTTCAGACAGGCCAAGTCGCCGAGCTCCACGTCCCGGTCCTCCTTGGCTTTCAGGCCCTCCGCGACCTGATCAATCGGCGCATCCTTCTCGACGTCGCGAGAGACGAAAAGGTAATGCCTTCCGACGATGACGTGAACAAGGAACTCACCTTCCAGCGTTCGCGCCAGCCTGATCTTCTCACTCGGCTTACCTCGCAGGGTCTTAGTCTAGAGGACATCAAGCGTGATCTTACGATCGATCTCGCCAAAGAAAAGATCGTCACGAAAGGCATCACGGTAACCGCCGCCGACGCGGATACTTACATCAAGGGTCACCCGGAACAGTTTATGGTTCCCGAGCAGGCGAGGCTCATCGTCGTGATGGTCAAGGACAAGGCGGGCGAAAATCAAGTCGATACGGATCTCACCGCAGGCAAGCCTTTCCAGACCGTCGCGGAGCAGTACAGCATCGACCCGAAGGTTCGGCAAACCCGAGGCATTATCGCGATCAACGACGTTGCGCAACTACCCGCCGGACTCCAGCAGTTGATCGAATCGACCCCGGAAGGGAAAACTACGCCTTGGCAGCCCCAAGCACAGGGGTTTGCGAAGGTGTACATGGATCAGAAGATCAAGTCTAAGCCTATGACACTCGACGCGAACCAGAAAGAGGCCGTCCGTCGTAAGCTCGCCCTCGATCGTGGCAGTGCGGCATCCGACCTGCCGAAGCGACTCGTCGATAAGCTACGCTCCTCGAAGATCAGTGTCAATCCGCCCTCGCTCAAGAATCTCTGGGACACCGCGTACAAGCAATTGACTGAGCAGCAAGACATGTCTCCGACGAACGCGCCGGGAGGGGCTAGCGCCGTTCCTCCGACCGCCGCAGGCACCGCAGGACCGGCTCCCACCCGGCGGTAGCCGGCCGAGAGCCCCTCTCATTTGAGAGGGGCTCTATGCGCGTTTAGGCCGTCCAAACGAACGGCTCGGCATCGGTAAGGATGCGTCCCTCTTCTTCGACGGCGCGAAGAAGATACTCGGGCAAGGTGAACAGCGCGGACCAGAACCGCGGCGTGACGTAGCGATTTTGGACGTCTCGCGTCGAGAGACGACGGGTGATCTCCTCCGCCGAAAGGGCGAGGGGGTCGTGTCGCTTGCTGGCGAGAACGAAGCCCCACGGCTGGAAAAAGGTCGAGACGAGGCCATAGTAGCCGGCGACGTGGGGGAATACGTCCTTCATCGACTCCAGCGTCTTAATGCAGCTTGCCATGCACGCCGGATAGTTCTCGTTGGCGGAGCCCGCCTGCATCGCGAAGACGCCATCGTCGCTCATCGCTTCGGAGGCGATCCGGAAGTACTCCTCGGTAAAGAGCATTTGGCCCGGCCCATCCTCGTGTGGATTTGGCAGGTCGCTCAGCACGACGTCGAAGCCCGCGCCCTTGTGATCGGCGAGCCAAGCGCGGGCGTCGGTGTGCAGAAGGGTCGTGCGCGGGTCTTCGAAGGCGCCCTGGTGCCACTCCGGCATGTGGACCTTCACCATGTCGACGAGCTCTTCGTCGATGTCGACCATCGTCGCCTCGGTCGTAGTGTTGTGCTTGAGCGCTTCGCGTAAGGTCGCGCCTTCGCCGCCGCCGCACACCACGACTCGCTTCGGGTCGGGATGGAGGATCATCGCGGGCTGTGACATGCACTCGTGGAACACGTATTCGTCGAGAATCGACGTCTGGATGTTGTAGTCGAGGAAGAGCGATTTCCCGAACCGTGGCACTTCGCAGATCTGATACGTTTGATACTGAGTCTTGCCCTCGAGGAGCATTTTGCCGACTCGGTACTGCCAGATGGCGGCGGAGGTATGGGTCTCGTTGATAAAGATCCCGGTGGCATCGCTGGACATTCTTGGGGACTATTCTGACACGCGGGGCTGAACGGGACATGGACATCGCTTCGGACCACGAAAGGGCAAAAACGGAGAAAGGCTCCAAGTCGATGACTTGGAGCCTTTCTCCGTCGAGGAGGGCCTTAACCCTGAACTTCGCTCTCGATGCCCCGTCGAACGACGAGGAACTTGATTCGGCCCGGGCTGAACCGCTCGCGCAGGACTTCGACCGCCCGGTGAACCTGGACGTTGCCGCCGCAGTAGAAAAGGTCGACCGCCGCGTAGCCGTGCTCGGGCCAAGTGTGAATCGTGTAGTGCGATTCCTGAATGATCACCGCACCGCTCACGCCGTAAGGCTTGAACTCGTGGAACGATTGCGCCACGACGGTGGCCTTCGACATCACGGCGGCGTCGCGCATCGCCTGCCCGACGTGGTCTTCGCGCTCCAGCATCGCGCCGTCGCAATCGTACAGTTCGATCAGAAGGTGCGAACCGAGAGATGACTCTTCGCCCGGACGGGTGGGTAGCCCTTCTTCGTCCTTGCCCAACCACGCCTCGAAAGCCGTAGGATTATCGCAAGCGATCGTGGTCCAACCATCCTCGGTGTGCAGCCGGGGCCGATCGAGCGTTGGGGCAGCGTCGACCTTCGTTCGTCGACGCAACCACGCGAAGCGGTCGGTAATGATGGGGGCGGCGATGGCCGCGAAGGCGAGAGTGCTAAGCAGGATAGGGGTGTATGCCAATCACGTGTACCTCGATGCTAACCGTTGCGCAGACACAAGAGGCTTGCCCTTGCGCGGAAAACCCGACGAGCTCTCGAGAATGGCTAGCGACGTTGTCTTCGGGTCGTTTCGCGCTCGAGAGTAAGTTTTCTCCTACTCCCCAACGAAGGGAAGTAGCCGCCCCACGGTAACCCGTGACGCAGGGGGAAGATACCTTACCCTACCCCCTGTGTCAACCCGGTTCTCATCCGAGGGACAGGGAACCATGACGCCGACGGGGCCGAAAGGTTGCACGTTCGGTTCGCGAAAGCGCTATTCGCCTCGTTTGCGACGACTTTCTCGCTCGGCGAGACGCCAGACGACGCCTCCGGCGGCGATCACCACGAAGAACATAAAGAGGGCCGCCACGACGACCACCAACCCACCGGGCGTCATCAATTTATCGAAGCCGCGCTCCATGAATTTAGGATACAGGGAAAGAGGAAAGGACGGGACAGGGAGTAGCTTTCCCCTTGTCCCTTACTTCACCGCTCCCGCGACCATCGTCTCTGCGATCCGGTCGCGAAAAGGCCAATAGAGTGCAAGCACGGGAGCCATGACGAGCACCAGCGCCGCGAACAGCGCGCCCCAGTCGCTTTGGTAGTGCTGCGTCACCGTGAGCCGGTCGAGGCCGAGAGGAAGCGTCGTGTTCGCTTCCGAGTTCACGAGTACTTTCGCGAGTCCGTACTCGTTCCAAAGGCCGATCGCGTTAAAGATGGCGACCACCAGCACCCCGGGACGGGCAAGCGGAAGCATGATCCGCCAGAACGTTCCGGCGTCGGTCGCCCCGTCGATCGCCGCCGCTTCCGCGAGCTCGTCCGGCAGGGTCTGGAAGAACCCGGTCAGGACGAACACGGTGAACGACAGGGAGTAGGCGACGTACACCGCCACGAGGCCCGTCTTCGTGTCGTACAGTCCCAAGGAGCGAAGCATCAGGAACAGGGGCACGATCACGAGCAGGTTGGGGAACATCATCCCGCCTAAAAACGCACCAAAAATCGCTTTGCTCCCCCGGAAGGGATGCTTCGCCAGCACGTAAGCCGCCATCGCGCCGACGGGCAGGAGCACGGAGAGACTGAGGGCGCAAACGATGAGCGAGTTGAAGAAATACTTGCCGATGCCCGCCTCGCCCCACGCTTTCGCATAGTTGACCCACTGCGGTGCGGCAGGCAAGCTCCAAGGCGACGTCGTGATCTCGTGACTCGTCTTCAGGCTTGCGACGACGACCCAGCCAAGCGGAAGGACGACGAGCGCCGCCAGAACGAAGATTCCGGTGTTGCGGATCACTTCCGTGCCTCCGCGGGATTGCGACGATAGGCGGCCATCACAAGACCGCTAAGAAGCATGGCGAGGGCGAAGTCGACCACGGCGATCGCCGTGGCGTAGCCGAACTGGCTGTTCTCGAATGCCGTTTGGTAAAGATAGGTGAGCGGCATCGAGGTGTGTCGGTCGGGCTCGCCGCCGTTCGTCATGAGCAGTACCAAGGCGAACACGTTGAGGACGTTGATCACGAGATAGACCGTCGCGACCCGCTTGACCGACCAAAGCAGGGGCCAAGTGATCGTGCGTAGTCGGTGCAGTCCCGTCGAGCCGTCGAGCGAAGCCGCCTCCATGGTTTCGCCGTCGATTCCTTTCAGCCCCGCGAGAAAAAGGAGCACATAGAACCCCAGCGCGTGCCAAACGAACGTCGCGGCCACGGCGGGCAGGGCGGTCGCGGGGTCGCCGAGCCAGGCGGGACCCTTGACGCCCACCGCCCGAAGCGCGCCGTTGACCAGCCCGACCTCCGGGCGTGGGTCGAGCATGAAGCCCCACAGCACCGCGACCGCGACGACCGACACGACCTGCGGAAACAGGATGAGCCCTCGTACGGTGCGTGCCGCCCGTCCGGGATGGTTCAGGGCATGAGCGGCCGCGACGCCGCCGACGAACACGGCGACGAGCGCCGCGACAAGCATCCAAACCGCGTTGCCCAGCGCGATACGGAGCGCATCGTCGTGAAGAAGCTTCGCGTAGTTCTCCAGCCCCACGAACTTACGGCGCGAAGACACCCCCTTCCAGCGCTCGAGGGAGATATAAGCCGCCTGAAGCAAGGGGAACAGAACGAACACCACATAGATCAAGACCGCCGGCGCGAGGAACGACACGACGAAGGCGGTCTTGCCCCGGGATCTCATAGCT
>CAXUKB010000202.1:0-8561 GCA_964251345.1 uncultured Fimbriimonas sp.
AATCCAGCGCGCTCGCCGATCTCGCCCGCGCTCCCGGGGTCACCATCGAGCGGATCGGCCCGGACGTCGTTCGCGTTCGTCGGAACGTCTAGCGATCCGCGTCCGCTACCGCGTCGGAGCGAGCCTGCGCCACGGCGATCGCGGATTCCACGGTATTCGAGTGCCCCCCCGTCTTTCCGGTCGACGCCAAGACGTCGCGGCTTTCTTGAGCGCGTTCACCCGCCTCATTGTGAGCCGGAACGTTGCCGCTCGACTCGACTTCGACCCGGAGCTTGGGCACCAGCGCCAGGATGAGGATCTGAATGCAGGCCGCGATCGGCACCGCGAGGATCATGCCGATGATGCCGAGCAGCAGGTTGCCGGAAAGTAGGGCAATGATCGAGAGAATGGGATGCAGTCCCACCGTTCCGCCAAGGAGCCTTGGCGAAATCATCTGGTCGAAAATGATCTGATGGAGGACGATACTGACGCCGACCGCCAGCGCCATCATGTGGACGCCGCCGCCGACGAACGCCGCTGCGGCGGTGATCGCGACGGTGATGAACGCACCGATGTAGGGCACCGAGTAGAGAATCCCGGCGGCGATCCCCACCACGAGCGCGCTTGGGACATGGAGAAGCGAGAGCACCAGGCACGTGGCCGCTCCGTTCAGCAGCGAGAGAATCGCGAGTCCCCGGAGGTACTTCGAAAAGACGCCACTGACCTCTTGCATGTAGGTCTGGGCCATGTTGCGGTTCCGCCGGGGCACCAGGAGCAAGGACTTCCCAAGAATGACGTGGAAGTCGACCAGTGCGTAAAAGGCGACGATCGGTACGATCACGACCCAAACAAGGTTCGACAGGAAATCCATCCCGTAGTGCGTGAGGTAGGACGCCGACTGCCCGAGATTCTTACGGCCGCTTTCAAACGCCTGCGCGCCAATCGCGGTCACGCTCTCGGGCAAGTTCAGCCTTGCAAGCGACTTCGCAAGGCCCTGCTGGCTCGTGTCGGGAAAAAACTTTGTAAAGGAGCGCTGGGCCTCGACGCCTTGGGCGACCACATAAGGCGTCGCGAGGTAGAGCAACGCTCCCGCAAAGAAGATGGAGCTCCCAAAGATAAATGCGGAAGCGGTGATCCGTTTCCATCCTCGCGCCTCCATGCGGTCGACCACGGGGTCGAGCACCGTTGCGAGAACAAGCGCAAGCCCGAGGGGCAGCCAAATTTCGCGCACGACCCACACCAGATAGGCGATCAGAACGATCCCAACGGTGGCGAAGGCGCCTCGCCTTAACGTCGCACCGTCAGGAATCAGTAGAGTGACGGTCTGCGAAGGCACCCCGATTGGACGTCGATTACACGTTTCGGTTCCGTTCGATTTCAGTCGGCGATCGAGAGGACTATGGGCGGCGTCGACTAGGCGATCCGGATCTTGGGCGTCGCCCTGACCGTCGATTCCGACGGGCGGCGGAACGCCCAGAGCGGGATTGCGCCCCACCATAATGGGGTACGGATGTCACAAGACGAGTTAGCTTTCGCGCTCCAGCATGATGTCGTCGGAGCCGCAAGGGCGCTACTCGGCAGCATTCTCGTCCGAGGCGAACGGCGGGCGCGTATCGTCGAAACGGAGGCGTATCGCGCCGAGGACGATCCCGCCTGCCACGCCTACCGGAGGCGTACCGCGCGCAATGAGACGATGTGGGGCAGTCCGGGACGGGCCTACATCTATCTAAACTACGGCCTGCACTGGATGCTCAACGTCGCCGCCCACGAACCCGGCCGGGCGGCCGCGGTGCTCGTTCGGGCGGCCGAACCGATCGAGGGCCTTGAGGGCTTCCGCGCCGCACGCCCCGGCGTAGCCGATCGCGATCTGCTGAACGGCCCGGGCAAGCTCTGCCGCGCCTTTGGGATCACCCGCGAGGACGACGGCGTCGACCTCCTCGATGTCGGATCCGATCTCCGAATCGAGGCGGGCGAGACGGTCGATTCGATCGTCTCCGGGCCGCGCATCGGCATCGCCGTGGGCCAGGATCGTCCCTGGCGCTTCGCCGATGCCTCGCGCTTGCCGTGGGTCTCGAAACCGGCGCCGCCCCGCTGGCGCTAGCGGCCCAAGACCAGGTTGCGCTCGAAGAACTCGAGCATCCACGAGTTATTCATGCCGCTGTGGCCGCGGTCCGTACCGACCTGCATCTCGTAGTGTTTGTTCGCCCGCTCGAGCGCATCGACGAACTGATAGGCGTTCGCCGGGTGAACGTTGTCGTCCGAGGAACCGAAGTAGATGCGGAGGTGGCCCTTGAGTTCGTCCGCGTGCTTGACCGCCGAGCCGGCATCGTAGCCCGCCGCGTTCTCCGCCGTCCAAGGCAGCCCCATGTACCGCTCGGTGTAGGTGGAGTCGTAATTGCGCCAGTCGGTCACCGCGCTGCTCGCCGCGCCGCAGGCGAAGGTTTCCGGGTGGCGGAGAAGAAGCATGAGCGTGCTATAGCCGCCGTACGACGTGCCGTAAACGCCGACCCTCGCGAGATCTACGTAGGGCCTTTTACCAAGCGACTGGATGCCGGCGGCCTGATCGTCCATTTCGACCGTGCCGAGTTTGCCGTAAACCGGGTCGCGGAAGGCCTTGCCGCGGCCCATAGTGCCACGTCCCGCGAGATTCACGCAAAGGAAGCCCAACTCGGTAAGCCGCGACGGCGCCGCGAAGCCCGCGTTGATGCCGCCCGACTCGGGACCGCCGTAGACGTCTAGAAGGACCGGATACTTTTTCGCCGGGTGGAAGTCGCTCGGGTACGAGATCGTTCCGTACAGCGTCGTCTTCCCGTCGGCGGCGAGGTACGTAAAGACCTCGGTCGGCTTCAGTTTCAGCTCATCGAACTTCGTGCGGTCCGCTTGGGCGATCGTCGCGAGAATCTTTCCAGATCGGTCGACGACGCGGGTCTCCTGCGGCAGCGTCGGCGACTGGACGACATCGGTAAAGGTCTTGCCGTCCGGCGAGAGACTGACCGCGTGGCCCATCGAGGGGTCGGTCAGAAGCCGGTCGTTCTTGCCGTCGAGGCCGACGACGTGAAGCTGCTGATGGTAGGGATTCTTCGGGCCGGCGGCCATGTAGAACACCTCCTTTGCCCGCTCGTCCACCCGGACCACCCCCTGCTGGCCGCGCTCGTAGAAGGTCGAACGGAGGGCGTCGAAGTCGTTGTTCGTGATTGAATTGATCAGCCGCCCGTCGAGGTCGCGTAGTTCGAAGTTGACGTATCCGTTTTTCTCCGTCGACCAAACGAAGCGGTGTCCGTCGGAGAGAAAGCTCTCCGTCGGATGGTTCTCCGCCCAGCTTTGGGGCTGGCGCTCTTCGGCCAAGACGCGGCATGTGCCGGTCGTCGGATCGGCGGCCACGAACTGCATCACGTTCTGCTTTCGATTCGTTCGATTGAAGAGCAGAAGCTTGCCGTCCGGCGACCAGCGGACGTCGTACACGTACTCCGCGAGCGCCGGGTCTCCGAAGGCGACGTCGACCGGCACGGACTTCGAGCCGTCCCACAACATAAGCGCGACCTTCGGGTTCTTTGCGCCCGCCTTCGGGTAGGCCTCTGGATAGAGCACGTCTTGGAAATCGGATTGGTTCGTCGCGAGATAGTAGTCCTTCACGCCCGACTCGTCGAATCGGTAGTAAGCGAGCTTCGACGAGTCGGGAGACCACCACATCGCGTCGTGGACCTCCAACTCTTCGCCATAGACCCAGCTCGCGACCCCGTACTTGACACGGCTCGCTTCGCTGCCGTCGGTGGTGACGTTGATGGTTTGAGTGCCTTCGGTCACCACGACGTTCCGGTCCTTGCTCATCGCCGTGCGTTTCCCGTCAGGGCTTGGGACGCTCGCGTTCTGTCGCCCCCGTGCCGGACCGCCGCGACCACGCCCGGTCCGCCCCGTTCCCGTCGGCGCGTCGGTTTCGGTCGACGTGCGCTTCTCGACGTCGAAAACGTACCACTTCCCGTCCTTCTGGTACTTGAACGATCGGCCGTCGTCGGCCCAGACGGCCATCGCCGCGCCCCCGGTCACCGCGCCCCGCGCTTGTTGCCCGATCCGCTGGTAGCGGTCGTAGCGGGGCATTTCGGAGAGATTCTCCTGCGAGAAAGCGACCGCCGAAGCGGCGATGGCGAGAACGAGAGCGGCACGGCGCATCGGCATCCATACTACCGACGTTCCAAAAGTCCCGCCTCGCACGCGACCTGTTGTATGATGCGGGAAAGCCATGCACTCGGACGATATCGTCGGTCTCGTTGCCATCGTCATGATCTTCGGCCTACCCATGGTCGGGATGCTGCTGAAGCACCAGCGAAAGATGGCGGAGATGTTCCAGACCCAAGCTCAACTCGCGCCCAATCCCGAGGTGCAAGCGCTTCGGGAAGAAGTCTGGGAGCTTCGGACCCTCGTCCACGAACAGACGATTGCGCTCGATAATCTCTCCCGGCCCATTCCAACGGACGGACGAATTCAGGACCGGGTGGGAATCTAGGTGAATCCCGAAAACCTTGGGGTCCTGATCCCCATCATCGCGGTTGGCGGCCCATTCCTGATGATCATCGTCGGCACGATGACCAAACATCAGCGGCAGATGGCGGAACTCTACGCTCGTAACGCACAAGTCGCAGACCCTCGCGTCGACGCCCTTCAGCGGGAGCTCGCCGAGATCAAGGATCTCGTCTATCGGCAGACGATCGCCCTCGATCGACTCGCCACGTCGGCACCGAGCGCGGAGATTCGTGAGCGGGTCGGGGGCTAGATGCCGTTCTTTCTCCTGGCCTTCTGCCTCCTCGTCGTCCTCCCGCTCGTGCTCGGCTAGATGGCCATCCTCACGGAACACCAGCGGAAGATGACGAAGCTTCGGCTTCAGGCAAACGGGTCCGAGCGAATAGGCGCGCTGGAGTGGAAGGTCGCAGAACTGGCCACCCTCGTTCATGAGCAGACGATCGCCCTCGACAACCTCAGCGGAAGCCTGCGGGCGGAGCCGGAGCGCATCGAGCAGCGGATCGGACGCTAGGCTATCGCTTGAACCGATACTTAAGGAGAGTCCAGAACGCTTCGGGAGCGTCCGTCCAGCGGATCTTCTTGCCCGCCTCTTTGCTGCGCGGAACGTAGCTTATCGACACCTCGACGATCCGTTCTCCCCGCCGAAGCGCCTTTGCGACCACCTCGGGGCAGAACTCGAATCGCTCGCATCGAAGGTCCATCGACTTCAGGAGCTCCGTGTCGACCGCTTTGTAGCAGGTCGCTTCGTCGGTTACCCGCCGACCGAAGAGGAGACGCACCGTCCAAGCGAGAAGAACGTTCACCACCTTATTAGGAAGGGCCATTCCCTTGGGCATCCCCTGGGCGAATCGCGTTCCAAAGGCGACCTTGGTCACACCATCCAGAACGGGAGCGACGAGCCCGGGAATCTCCTCCGGAGCGTATTCGAGGTCTGCGTCCTGAATGATGGTCACCCGCCCCCGGGCATGGGGCAGGGCCTTCCGTATGGCGTTCCCTTTGCCCGACCGCGACTCGTTCCGAATGACCTCGATCCGATCTCCGTAAGCGGCGAGAATGGCGGGCGTGCGGTCGGTCGAACCGTCGTCGACCACGATGACTTGGGTCGAGAGGGGCAAGGCGAGGAGTCGATCCACGACCTCCGCGATCGTGCCTTCTTCGTTGAGAGCGGGCACGATGGCGGTGACGTCCGGAGAGGCCAAGGTGTCGGGGGCGGAGATCATCGGGAGGCTTTGCGTCATTGGGAGCCCGGGATCCGGACCCCGTGGCCCGGCTTCTAACTAGACTAACCGCTCCGTTGCCTAGCGAGTTTCCACCGTCGCCGTTTCGATGATCGCCGGATTCTCCTCGAGAGGATTGTCGCGCGGGTCTCGTCGGAGCGCCACGATCTTGTCGACGACATCCATGCCCTCGGCGACGCGCCCGAAGGCCGAATACTGGCCGTCGAGACTCGGATACGGGGCGACCATCAGGAAGAACTGGCTCCCTGCCGAGTTCGGATCGCTGCTACGCGCGGCCGAAAGGATGCCTCGCACGTGCTTGACGTCGTTAAACTCCGCCGGGACGGTGTAGCCGGGGTTACCGGTGCCGTGGGTGTGCCGGGGTCCCGAGCGTGAATTCGGGTCTCCGCCCTGGATCATGAAGCCCGGAATCACGCGGTGAAACCGTGTTCCGTCATAGAAGCCCTGCTGCGCGAGCTTCTTGAAACTCTCGACGTGCTTGGGTGCCTTATCTTCGAAGAACTCCACCACGATGTCGCCAAGGTTCGTATGAAGACGCACCACTTCGCTGCTTTCCATTTCTAAAGGGTACCGGAAGGGGTGGTCACGGCTTGGATCCTCCAGAGTCGAGGGGTTTGCCCGACCTGCGAAGCCGCGTCGTCTCAAAAGATTGGTAACTCGGAGTCGACCTCTGCAGCGTTATCCTCGCGGGTGAATCCGGTTGGACGAGGCGACTCGCATGAGGTCGGCCACGAGGTCCGTACCGAAGGAAAACCAAGGCTGCCGAGTTCCTTTCGGCTAAAGTCCCGTCGCACCGAAGACCCTTCGCCTTCTCTCGTAAGCGAAGAGGTTTCGCTGCGGGGGAGCCTGCGCGAGACGCGCCTCCAACTCCGAGGGCTCGGCCATCTCCTCGGCGCCGAGAGCCCTTAACGCCTTCGCGGCGGCCGAATCGTCGGGCCGCACGAGGAGTCGGCCGAGGCGGCGGCGGAGGGCGTCCGCCGCACCGTTCCAAGTCCCCCCTTGCCGAAGCCGCAGGTGACCCACGACCGTCACGTCCGCCGCCCCGTAGATGAGCGCGTTGCGTTCCATGGCGAGCGGACGCGAGAACGGCTCCTGGGGTGCGGCCAACGCGACCTGGACGGCGGCGTCGTCTTCGCGACGCAAGCCGATCCCGTGGGGCAAGAGCCGCAAAACCGGACCGCCCGCTGCGAGGGCAGACCGTTCGGCCGCGGTGTCGCAACCAACGGCTCCCCCCGACACGAGCCCTCGGCCAAGCCCCGCCGCCCGATGGCCAACGTCGTTCATGTAATCGAGCACCTCACTCTCGACCTGTCGAGAGCCGACGGCGCCCACCCAGCCGACCGACGGCAGCGTGCCTGTTCGCCACAGCGCAGGCGGAGCCAGGTCCCCGAACGCCTCAAGCCAACGCAGGGGATAGCCCTCCGAGCCGGCGGTTAACACCGCTCCGGCTTCGACGGCGTCCTCGGCCCAAACGAGCAGTCCCGGCGCTTCGAGGATCGAAGCCGGCAGCGTCAGCCCCGCCGAGCGGAGAACGCGAACTGGGTCTCCGCCACCTTCGCGCCGGAGCGCGGCGAGCGCCTGCGGCCAGCCGCGTCGAGGTGGATCGGCGGGACGCGGGGCGCCCCGAAGATACAGCGCGGTGAGCACGACCTCCGGAGACATGTTGCGAAGTTTGGCATCTTAAGTCCGTTCCATCGCCTTTCGACCTCCACCGCTTTGGAGGGGAACGGGGAGCTTAAAGTAGAATCCCCTTCGCCCCGCCTATGCTTAAGCACACCGAACTCACCCGCAGCCGGATCGTTGCGTTTCTTAAGGTCGAGCTCCAGCCCCGGATCTTCGGCGAGCGCGTGCCGCTGAAGATCGAGATCAACGAAAGCCCGGCGGCCACGCAAGGAGAAGCCGAGGCGGGGCCGTGGCGTGAAGTGGAAAAGGGCCACCGCTACGGTCCGGCGTACACGACGTTCTGGTTTCGCCTAAGCGGTCGGATTCCAGAGTCGTTTGCCGGGAAGACCGTCGTCGTGTTTGCCGAAGTGGGCGGGGAGCGCACGGCTTGGCGGGACGGCAGTCCCTGGTGCGGCATCGATCACCAACATTCCGACATGGGGTGGACGACGGGCAGCTCGTTCGTCGAGCACAACGTGGCGAAGGGTGGCGAGGAGGTGGTCTACTACGTTCAGAGCTACACCCGCAACAGCGAAACGCGAGTCGCGGGCAAGGAGCCGCCTCGCTCCGCTACGACCGAGGTGGTCGAAAGCGCCGAGCTGGCGATCGTCGAACCGGAAGTCAAGGCACTCGCTTTCGACATCGACTTTGCGCTGAGTCTCCTGGAGACCATCGAGCCGACCGATCCCGCGTACCAAGCGATTTTGCGGGGGCTCAACGACGTCTGCAACGCCTTTCCCAACGAGTCGATCGCACGATGCCGGAAGATCGTTCGGGACGCACTCGGGAGCCTTTCCGGCGAGATGGCTCACACTGTCGTGCCCGTGGGTCACGCTCACCTCGACACCGCGTGGCTGTGGCCTCTAGACATCACGCGCAAGAAGATGGCCCACACGACGGCCACCCAGCTGGGTCTCTTAGAGCGCTACCCCGAGTACGTTTTCGCCCATTCTCAGGCGAGCCAATACGAATGGCTCGAAAAGGACTATCCGGCTCTGTTCGAGAGGGTGAAAGCGGCGATCAAGGGAGGACGTTGGGAAGTCGTCGGATCCATGTGGGTCGAGGCGGACTGCAACCTGACCGGAGCGGAATCGCTCGTTCGGCAGTTCCTCTACGGTCGGCGCTACTTCCGCAACAAGCTCGGCGTCGAGACGCACGATATGTGGC
>CAXUKB010000203.1:0-8542 GCA_964251345.1 uncultured Fimbriimonas sp.
GTGGCTGTACTGCTCCTGGGTGATGCCGCCGCCAAACATCGTAAGATCGTAGGTCGGCGCGCTGACCATCGCCAGCACTTCCCCGTTGTTAGGGTCCAGCGCGACGACGCCGCCCGAGTAGCCGCGTTCCTTCATCATCTCGGTGATGTAGCGCTGAAGCGGGCCGTCGAGCGTGAGCGTGAGCCGTTCTCCCGGAATCGGGGCGTCCCGGCCGACTTGGCGAATCGCCCGACCTTTCGCATCCGTCTCCGTGCGGTCCTCGCCCGCCTTGCCCATCAGTTCGGCTTCGTAGGCCTGCTCGACGCCCCCTTTGCCGACGAACTCCGCCGGGACGTCGATGCCCTTGTCGCGGAGGCGCTCAAGATCGTGGTCGTTCGGGAGGCCGACGTAGCCCAGGAGATGAGTGTACGAAAAGGCATCCGCGTACGATCGCATCGGCGCGGTGTCGATCGCGATTCCCGGCAGATCCGCGCCCGACTCGGCGATTCGCGCCCCGATATCGCTCGGGGCGCCGAAGTAGATCGGCATCGGTTGGCTCCGGTTGTGCTTCGCGTCCGCGAGCTTCGCCTCCAATTTCCGCTTATCGACCCCCAGCATCGTGGCGACTCTTCCCACCACCCAGGCGTTCTCTCTTTTTGAGACGACGTCGTAGACCGCCGTCACGACGAGTTGGGGTCGAACTCCGGCAATCGTCGCGCCGTTGCGATCCACGATCAGGCCACGGGGCGCGGGGCGGGCGGTGGGCGACACGCGCGTCGCTTCGGCCCGTTCGACGAGTTCGGGGGCCTTCACCACCTGAAAATACCAAAGCCGCATCGCTAGAACCCCTAGCAGTCCGAAAGTGACCGCAGGAAACGCGACCAACCTCAGGTCCAACTCGGGGCGGCGTGGGGCGTGGATGACGGACATGGAGAAGTTGAAAACTCGTTAACGATTCGGCCAGAACGTCTTTAGACTCGCAAGGCAAGCCGTTGCCAAAAGCCTTAGGGCTCGCTCAACCTATCCGTGGTGTAGCGTACAATACTTTTGGGGTCCCCGACCCTTCGGAAAACGACGAGTCACCGTTTCCGGGCAGTAGTCGTTCGCCTTCAGGCCGGTATCGACGCAGACCACCACCTCTTCCGTGGCGGCTTCCTTCGGGGAATCCGCGCGCTTGGTTCGCTTCGGTAGGTCATCGGCGGGCGGATCGTCGGGCGGGGTCGCGGGCGGATCGGTTTTCGAAGGGTCCTTCGGCAGAGGATCGGTCTTCGCCGGAACGTTCCCGTCGCTGTCGGGCGGAATCGAGTTCGGGTCGGTGTTCGGAGCGGGATCGACGGTCACCGGGCCGTCGGGCTTCGGAGCGTCGGGATCGGGGCGGGTGTCGGCCGCGTCGTCGGGACGCGTGGGTTTGGCGTCGGGATCCTCGTCGGGCGCGGCGGAGGCGGAGACCGTGGTTCCCGGCATCTGGCGCAGACCCTTCGCAAGGTTAAGGTTGTGGGCGGCCTGCATCACCGCCGTCCAGATCTTCACCGGGACGGTGCCGCCGAACACGCTACTGCCCATCTCCAGTTGTTTGCCCGTCTTCGACGTATTGCCCGTCCAGGCGACGGCGACGAGCCCATCGGAATAGCCGCAGAACCAAGCGTCCTTGTGATCGTTCGTCGTGCCCGTCTTACCGCGCGCGTTCGGAACGGCTTGCGCGTACGTCGCGGTACCGAATTGGACCGGTCCTTTCATGACCTCGTCCATTTCCTTCGCGACTTTAGGGTCGAGAACGGCATGATGAACGACGGGATCGTAAAGCCGCGTCGGATGATTCTTGTCCGCTCCCGGCCCCAGCACGTACGCGATGGGCTGAGGCTCGACCCGGTCGCCGCCGAGCATGAAGACCGAGTAGGCCTCCAGCATTTCGATCGGCTTCACGCTCGAGGACCCGAGTGCGAGCGCATCCACCGCGTCCAATTTGCTCTTAATGCCGAACACGTCGTGCGCGGCGGCGACGACGTTCTTCGGCCCGACGTTCTCGATCGTGTGGATCGCGGGACGGTTAACCGAAAGGGCAAAGGCCGTTTCCAAACTGTACGACGAGGCGTTCTCCCGACGGCTTGCGTTCTGCGGGTTCCACCACTTGTTGCGTCCGACCTTTTTGTGAATCGGCGCGTTCGAGATCATGTCGCCCGGATGAAGAAGCCCGTTCTTGATCGCGGTCGTATAGACGATCGCCTTAAAGGAGGAGCCGGGTTGTCGGCCCTGCCCTTGGGTGATCACGTTGTACTGCCGCTTGTCGTAATTCGGTCCACCCACCTCGGCAAGAATACGGCCCTGAGCGTCCATGAGAATGATCGCGCCATCGTTCACATTGGCGCCTCGAAACTCCGCGAGGGTCGTGTCGACGGCATCGATCGTACGCTCCTGAAGCTTCAGGTTCAGATTGGTCTGAATCGTGTAGCCGCCGTTCGCGAGATCGACGTCGGGAAAGTCTCGCTCAAATTGAGAGAGGACGTGGCGCACGAAATAGCCCGCGCGTTTGTACAGGAAAACCTGGCCTTGGGCCCGGTTGTGGACGATCTTAGGGACCTCTTGGATGCCCTCTTGGTACTGTCCTTCCGTGATCCAGCCCTCTTCGCGCATCACGTTCAGCACATAATCGCGAAGCGGCAGCATCTTCTTGGGGGTCTTGACCGGATTGACTCGCCCGGGAAGGCGAACGCATCGCGCTAACATCGCGGCCTCGCCCACCGTCAATTTTTCGGCCGGCTTTCCAAAATAGATCTCGGAAGCCCGCTCGATTCCAAAGGCGTGCTCGCCAAAGTAGGAAGAGTTGGCGTAAAGATTGAGGATCTCGTCCTTGCTCTTGAGCGACTCGATCTGCTGCGCGGTCGCGATGTCTTTAAGCTTGCGCTTGAGGCTGCGATCGTCTCCGTTCACCAGATTCTTGGCGAGTTGCATCGAGATCGTCGAGCCGCCGCCCCCCGAACCATGACGGTAGGCGGCACGGGCGAGACCGATGGGATCGACGCCTTTGTGGTCGAAGAAGCGCCGGTCCTCGGCGGCCACGAGCGCGTACCGAACGTAGGACGGATACTTCGGGTCGGCGAGATCGATGACCGTCCGCCGAACCGCGGCCACGCTGTAGAGAACCTTGTTGTCCGCGGACAGGATCTTGCTTGGGTTGACGTTCTCGACGATCAGCCGCTTTTCGATATTGACGGCATCATCGGACGCTTCCTGATAAATGGGGATGTACACCGCCATCGCCCCGATCACGGCCAAGCCAAAAGCGGTGCCGACGAACACGGCGGTTCGCTTAAAGCGCCTCACCCACGGATTGCGGGCGCGGCGGCGTCGGATCGAGCGCGTAGCGGCCACGACGGATTATAACGTCCGACAGGGGCGTGCCGTTCCGATGTGGCGCGCATTGGGCAGGAAAGGCATAAGCATCAAGCTTCGCCTAAGCGGCGTGGCTAGCGCCCAATCGATCCTTTGAGACGCGCGAGCGTGGCGTCGTCTTGGGGACCAAGAAGAACGTACGTTAGGCCGCCGTCGGTCCAGCTCAGCGTATGGAGGCGTTTCGCTCCTACTCGCCGCAAACTGTCTGGATCGATCGATCCGCGGAGTTGAAACAGCGACAGGCGAGCGCCACCAGGACCAACGTAAATCTGTTGCAAAGCTGGCGTGTCCGCCGAGCGGGCAAGGCGTGCCGAATCGAGTCGAAATCCCGTCACCTCAGGCAGACCAACGGCGGCATATCCACCTTTCTTTGCCAGGCGACGTAACGTGTCCCAGGGCGTCGTGGTCTGAACCCCTTTCCTCTCGATATGAAAGAGGGCCGGGTCGAATGCCCCAGGATTTAGGTCGACGCGCGAGTAAGCGAAGCCTCCCACTTGAACCCCCGTCGCGTCATACACGACGCGACGCAGCACCATGCCGGAATCCGGCTCGATCGCAAGCCGCTGAAGCGGATTGCCCGCCTTGTCACGCACGAGCAACTCGGTCGTTGCGTAGCCCGCGATCCGTTCGCCGGGAGCGACGGTGACCCGGCCCGACCGAGCGAGTCCGCGTAGACGTTGGAGCCCTTCGTCACGACGGGGCAGCAAAACCCTGACTTGGTTCGTCGCCGGGTTAAAGTGGCGACGCTCGGTTTCGTTCTCCACGATCACTTGCCCCGCGTAGGCACCATCGTTCGGAAACTCGATGCGGATCTGCGGCCCGTCCCGCATGACGATTTCGTCGTGGCGGTTCGGCTGGCCGTCCTTCAGCACCGTGACGGTCCGTCGCCCCGTGAAGCGGAGGCCGTCCGCCGCCTGGAGAGCGCGCTGAAGAACCGGCGGCATCGTGGCCGCCGCACGCACGGGCCGGAGCACCCGTCCTGGCCTAAGCTGAGCCGGCGACGAAAGGGGAAGGAGGGAAAAGGAAATAAGGAGAAGAGAGAGGCCCACCTTCGTGCCCCACCCCTTTTCCTTTCTTCCCCTTTCCTCTATTATCATAAAATTCCCGCATCCAAATCATCCAGAGGATCGTGCGTGACCGTGAGTCCGGTAGGCACCTCTTCCGCCGGCCGCAACCCCGTACCGACGATGTCGTCGGTACGGACCGATTCGTCATGGAGGGCGACGAGTCCCGCCTCGAGGCGACCCGGCTTGGCGTTCGGCATTGGGGCGGCGGGACGAGGCAAATAGACGACGAGGGCAAGCGCCGCGGCAGCGGTCAAACCGAGCGCCGGCCGGGCCAGCGCCCAGCTCCAACGACGCCGGGCACGACGATCCGATTCCGCTCGCACCTTTTCGTTGAGTGCGGCCCGCCACGCCATACCGGGGGTCTCCTCAGGGAGTCCCTTCACCCATTCCGCAGCTTGCCGCTGCGCATCGCTCCGCAGCCTTTCGTCGTTCATTTCTCCTCCAAATACGTCTTTACGGCGGCTTGCAAGTGCCCGCGCGCCAAAAATAGTCGGCTCTTGACCGTTCCCACCGGAATACCCAGCGTCGTGCCGATCTCGTCATACGGCATCTCTTCTCGATCGTGCAGCAACAAGACCGCACGAAGCTTTTCGCTCATCGACGAGATCCCCCGCTCGACCGCCTCTCTCAGCTCGTCGTCGAGAAGAACGCGATCGGGTTGCCAGCGGGCGTCCGACACGTCGATCGCACTGTCGTCCTCGCCATCGACGAGCGGCGCTTCCTCGACTCGACGATCGAGCCGGCGAGCGCGGTCGATACAGAGGTTGTGGGCGATTCGAAAAAGCCAGGTCCGGACGGAAGAACGGCCATCGAAGCGGTTGAAGCTCTGGAAGGCACGCAGGAAAGTCTCCTGCGCGAGATCCTCGGCGTCGTCCGAGTTCGCCACCATTCGGCGAACGAAGCCGGTGACGCGGGCCTGGTAAAGGTCCACGAAACGACCGAATGCCTCTGCGTCGCCCCGTCGGCACCGATCGATCAGGGTCGATTCGGCGGCTTCGGGGGCGGCTTTCGTTCCGAACAATCTGCGGGCTCCGAGGGCGAGTTCCATAGCGCTCTGAAAGCCAGGACGCACGGAAACGGAAATGGTTCAGAGAGGAGACGAGAAAGGGACCTCGAACGAGGCCCCTTTCTCCCGGGTCACCTTTCCCGACCTTTCCTCAGCTTAGAACCGCACTCCGACGTAGAGCCCGACGCCGTCGACCTTGCTTCGGTCCGCGCCGAGGAACTTCGCTTGCACGAAGATCGGCAGGGTGCTCGAGCTCGGGATGTCGTACCCAATGCTCGCCGAATAGGCGAAGCCCGCGACATCCTTGTCCGGAAGCGACTCGAATCCGACGCCCGCGCCCAGGGTGAAGAAGTAGCGTCCCGTGCGGGCGACGTAGTTCAGCGTGACCGGGATATTGCCGTAGTCGTCCCGGCGAAAGTAATCCAGCGAGAGAGCCAGATTGCTCTCCAGGCCAAGAAGGCGGGGAGTCTTCAGGTCGAGCCGGTAGTCGGCGCCGAACGTGATCAGCCCGGTGCCGACCTGATCGTTGGTCGTGGTGTCGGTCGGAAACAGAACGCCGATGCGGACGCCGACGCCGACCTGCGAATCCGTCCGGGCCTGCGCGCCGGCGACGGCGCTGATGGCGAGCGCGGTGGTGACCGCGCCGAGAGTGGAAAGCTTCATCCTCATGTTGCTCCTCAAACCTTTGAAGGAATGCCGCCTAGCATAGCAGAGGGAAAGGGAAAAATGGGAGGCAATGGAAGGAACGGGCACGAAGAGGCCGCTCCTCTACCTTCTCTATCCTCCAAAGGCGCCCTCGAACACGATTCGCGCCGGGCCGGTCATCGTCACCCGCCGATCTTCGCCCACTTCGATCGTGAGGGGACCGCCGGGCAGCCGCACCGTCGATCGACGGGCGAGGCGCCCCGTTTCCACGCCCGCCACTGCCACCGCACACGCTCCGGTCCCGCAGGCCATCGTGGCGCCCGCCCCCCTTTCCCAAACGCGCACGCGTGCCTCGTCCGGACCCATTATCTGGACGAAGTGAACGTTCGTCCGCTGGGGAAAGAGCGCGTGCCGCTCGAGTCCGGGGCCGCGACGGTCGAGGTCGACCGCCGCCACGTCGGCGACGAAGAGCACGAGGTGTGGATTGCCCATGGAGACCGCCGTCGCCGTCTCTCCGTCGAGATCGGCCTCGACGAAGATCTTCCCGGAGTCCCCGACCATCCCGATCTCGCCACGCGTGAGCCGCGCGACGCCCATGTCGACGGCGAACTCGTCTCCGACGACACGGGCCCGAAGAGGGCCCGCGCCGGTTTCGATCGTCATGTCGTCGCTCGCGTATCCACGCTCCCGAAGGACCGCGGCGGCGCAGCGCAAGCCATTGCCGCACATCTCGCTCTCTGAGCCGTCGGGATTCCACATTCGCATGCGGAATGGCGCGACGTCGCCCCGCTCGAGCAGGAGAAGGCCGTCGCCGCCGATCCCGAGACGCCGGTCGCACGCAAGACGTGCGAGGGCGGGAAAGTCTTCCGGAAGGGCGTCGCGCAGGGCATCGAGAACGACGAAATCATTCCCCAGACCCTGCGCTTTGACGAACGGGATCACTCCGCGTCGGACTCGTCGGTGCGACGGCGCTGGTCGGCTTCGTGCTCGGCGGCGGGCCGATAGGAGCCGACCGGCTTGGCGGGCACGATGCTCGCCACGGCGTGCTTGTAGACGAGCTGCGTCGGCTTGCCCGGAGTGTCCAACAGCACGGTAAAGGCATCGAAGCCACGTACCTGGCCTCGAAGTTGCACGCTGTTCGTGAGGTAGATCGTCACCGCGATCCCCTCCTTCCTCACCTGGTTGAGGAACATGTCCTGAAGATTGATTGCCTTGCCCATCTGCTAACTTTCCAATAATCGCGACCGAATCGCTCTCCAGGCCTCGTCGAGGTCGGGAAAGCGATTCGGCACGAGTGTGTAGAGCCCCGGCTCAGAGCGCAGCCACGTGCGCTGCCGCTTCGCGTAAGCGATCGTCTCTCGAACGATCGCCCGCTCCGCTTCCTCCGTCGCGAGGTCTCCATCGAGGAGGGCGGCGACGGTGCGGTAACCGATGGCACGGAAACCGGGATCACCCGGCCCATAGCCTGCCTCGCGCAGTCGTCGAACCTCTTCGACCCATCCATTGTGCATCATCCGCTCGACGCGAAGAGCGATCGCGGAGTCGAGCGCCTCTTTTGCAGGGTTCGCGGCGATCTTGACCCGCTTAGCGTACGGTACGTCAAACGTTAGGGCTCCGCGTCCATCTTCGAGCCGTTCCAGAGCGCGCGTCACGCGCACCGGATTACGAAGGTCGGTGCGCGCGGCGAGTAAGGGATCGCGATCCATCAGATCTCGAGCGAGGGCGTCGAGTCCCTCCGCCTCAAGCCTTGCCGCGTACTTCGCGCGCAGGGACGCGTCCGGTTCCGGCATAAGGTCGTGGAACTCTTCGAACAGAGCCCTTACGTACTGTCCAGTACCGCCCACCACGACGGCCGAACGGCTCGCCTGGTACGCGGCCTTCAACACGTCCTCGGCGCGAAGGCAGAACTCGCCCACCCCGTAGGCCTCGTCGGGCGCCTTGACATCGAGAAGACGGTAGCGGCGCCTACCTTCCGGTTTGGCGGTGCCGACGTCCATGCCCCGGTACGACTGAAAGGCATCGGCGTTGACGAGCACCGCGTCGAGGCGGTCGGCGAGCGCCTCCGCCAGCGCCGTCTTGCCGGAGGCCGTCGGTCCCATCACAGCGATGAGAAGCGGAGGGAAGGAGGGCTCGGATCGACTTACCCCATCGTCGTCCGGCACTACTTCTTGACGCCGAACGTTTTATCGAGCCGCGTCGAGGCGTCGATCTCGTCTTTGAAGGTCCGGTCGCCCACCTTTCGCTCGTGCGCGTACTTGCCGGTGACGGTCACCGTGTCGCCGTCTTTCGGAGGCTTCGCGAGCCGATCCGCGCCGTAGACCTTCAGGGTCGCGGCGCCATCGACCAGGGAGAAGAGGTAGTAGGCGCGGCCCGCTTTGCTCTCCTTAGCCTTAAAATCCTTGACTTTCCCCTTTACGACGATCGCCTTCGCGTCGTACTTGGTCGGGGTCTTGAG
>CAXUKB010000204.1:0-8541 GCA_964251345.1 uncultured Fimbriimonas sp.
CCCGTGAACGACCTGATGGTGATCGAGCGCTACAGCCACGTCATGCACATCGTGAGCGACGTGACCGGAACGCTTCGGCCTGAGCTCGACGCCTTCTCGCTCTTTCGCGCGACTCACCCCGCTGGCACGGTCTCCGGCGCGCCCAAGGTTCGTGCAATGCAGATCATCGACGAGTTGGAGCCCACGCGACGCGGCTCCTACGCGGGCGCGGTGGGCATGTTTTCTCATACTGGCGACCTCGACACCTGCATTGCCCTCCGCACGGTCCTGCTTAAGGATGGCAAGGCCTATGTTCAAGCCGGCGGCGGCGTCGTCTACGATTCCGATCCGACCAAGGAGTACGAGGAGTCGCGCAACAAAGCCAAGGCCGCCCTTCGGGCGATCGAACAGGCGCAAAGGGGCCTTTAGCCGCCCGGCGGAATGAAAATATCGCCAGAGTTTTCCTAACTGGACGTAAACGTAGAGTTTAGAGACGTAACTTGGTTAGTCTAGAGAAAAGCCATGGCCCTGTCTCTTCCCGCCCCGCGCTCCGCGAATCTCAGGATTGGCTTCGCCGTTATCGGAGCGCTGATCGTGCTCGCGGTGATGATCTGGCAAGCACTCGTGGCGGGTGGCGCTCCCGACCCCGACGCACACGGCCTGAGTAAGAGTGCGGTCGCGCTCAGCAGCGGAGTGCTGGTGTTCCGAGAGGGACTCGAGGCGGTGCTCGTGCTCGCGGCGGTGACGTCGGGGCTCGCTCGGTACAAAAAGGATTATTGGCCGCCCGTCCTCGCTGGGGTGGGCGCGGCGCTCGTCGCCACGGTCGTGACCTGGTTCGTCGCGGTGGCGTTGATCGCCTCGGTGAACGCGTCCGAGTACGCGATCCAAGCCGGGACGGGCCTTCTCGCTATCGTAGTTCTGCTTGTGGTGATGAACTGGTTTTTCCACAAGATGTATTGGACCGGCTGGATCGGCCATCACACCAAGCGTCGTAAGGAGATCTTCGCTCAAGCGGACGCCTCGCCGTCGCGGGTCTACGTGGGACTCGCCCTGTTAGGTTTCACCGCGATTTACCGCGAGGGATTCGAGATCGTTCTCTTCCTTCAGGACCTGCGTCTCAAGGCAGGAACTCCGGTGGTGCTCGGCGGTGTCACCATCGGTCTGATCCTCACCAGCATCGTTGCGGCACTCACGTTTGCGGCTCATCGCAAGTTGCCCTACAAGAAGATGCTGGTTGCGACCGGCGGGCTCCTTGCGGGCGTTCTCGTGGTGATGGTCGGCGAGAGCGTACAAGAGATGCAGCAAGCCAGTTGGATCGGAAGCCATGCCGTCCACCTCGTGATTCCGGACTGGATGGGCGTTTGGTTCGCCGCCTTTCCGAACGTCGAAGGTCTCGCCGCACAGATGGGAGCCTTGGTGCTCGTCGTCGGCTCGTACGTCTGGGTCCGCGCCCGCGTTCTGAAAGGGGATAGCGGCGAATCCGTGACCTCTCAGACAACCGTATCCCCTCAATAATCGGGATGGACTTCATTCAAGGGTTGAAACATCTTGTTTCAACCCTTGAATGAATGAGATCGCCACGAAGCACGAAGTCGATCGAGCGCGCTACGTTGGATGCCCGGCGTTCTCACTCTGTGACGGGGAACGACGCGATACGCAACCGGGCGGCACCCATAGGGACTAACGTAACCGATTCCGTTGCTGTCAAAGCCGCAACGGGGCTCATAGGGAGAATCGCGGGTAGACCGTTCTCGTCCACCGTCCAGTCGGGGAGTCGCTTGGCTTCGGTGGTGATCTCGATCGGCGTCGACTCGTGGGTGAACGGATAGTCGTCCTTTGGCCACGCTTTCTTTGTGACCTTGAACGTGGGCTTGGCGACAAGGCCGTAGTTCCAAGCCGACGCGGCGTGAATCTCGGTCGTGGGCCACTTCGCCGGATCGGCGGACGCTTGCCAGCCGGAATCGCCCTGCACCGCCGTGCGTCCGTCCATGGTGTGGTACGTCTCTTCGATCTTGAGCGAGAACGTGAGCGGGCCGTACTCCACGCTTGCCGCGTTCTTCATTTGGTCCCAAACCTTGAGCGTCGGCTTCATCGGCAGATCGAGCGAAATCGTCTCGCCGGGAGTCCAGGTTTTCTCTAGGCAGGCGTACCGCCCGGCTTCGAGCTTGACCGTCTGCTTCCCGACGGTGACCGACGCGCCGTGCGCCCAAGCGGGGACGAGAAGGTAGAGCGGAAAGGCGATCG
This sequence comes from uncultured Fimbriimonas sp., assembly GCA_964251345.1. Lineage (GTDB taxonomy): Bacteria > Armatimonadota > Fimbriimonadia > Fimbriimonadales > Fimbriimonadaceae > Fimbriimonas. The sequence goes on from CAXUKB010000204.1 coordinate 2,224, forward strand.
CATGGGGAGCCTCGATCGTAAGGGCGACGTGGCCCTCGAAGGGATAGTGACTGCGGGTGACCACAGAAATCTCAGTACCGTCGGCGACCTTCGCATGGATCGCGCCCTCGTGGTACAAAAGGGCAGCCAGGCCGTTGTCGGACGTCGCCATCCAGGAGCCTTCGAGGTAGTTCAGCCACATGCTGCTGTGGTTGTGCTGGCAACAGCGAGAGCTAAAGGGATTCATCAGGAGGAAGGGGCCACCATTCGCGATGCCGGGCGCATGGTTGGCGGCGTCGCTGACGATCATGTTCGGCGCGGTCAGATAGCGTAGCGCGCGGTAGTCGGGCATGAGCGCGGCGGGCATCGAATTGAACGCCACGTCCTCCGTGTTCGCGGGCCACTTCGGATCCGCCGTTAGCGCGCTGAGGTATCCGTTCGAGAGGAGTTGCTCCACGAAGCCGCATGTCTCGGTCGCCTGGTGAGGATCGTCGTGCCCAGGGCGACAGTTCTCGTCCGAGCCGAACATACCGCCGGGGACTTGGCCGTACTTTTCGCGAATAAAGTCCTGGTTCGCGTAGGTGGCCCGCAGGTCATGAGGATCGCCGCTCTGGAGCCAGTACGTCGCGGGCTCGCGGAAACACTCGGCGATGTTCACGTTATGGTAGTTCGGAAGGTCGCCGGTCTGCCGCCAGTTCGCGGTGTTGCGGTGGATCTTCGTCGCGAGTTCGAGCAGGCTCCTGTCCTCAGTCTTGTCGTAGAGCCAGTAAACGCTCGCGAGATTGTCGCCGCCCCGGCTGTTCTCCCAATAGTCTTTGAGGAAATCTCCGTCCGGGATCGTCGCCTGCCACTTAAAGTAAGCGGCCATGAACGGGATGACTCTCGGATCGCCGCTGTACTCGTGCCACGACTGGAGTACCTGCAGCATGAGCATCTGGGCCCAAAGGTCGCGAACGCCCGGCTTGTGATCGTGAATGGGACCGAAGTCGCCGTTCGGTCGTCCACTCGCGAGCGTGCCTTCGATCCAGAACTTGGCCTCTTTCAGCATCTTCGGATCGCGGATGACGTAGGCCACGCGGGCATAACCCCGAAGCCAGTACGGCACCTCTTCCCACCCATACTTGCCCTTCCCCGTACGACTGAGCCACGCATTGTCCTCCTTCGTGAGCCAGATCGACAATTCGCCGAGATGGCCGGTCAGTCCGTCTCGCTGAAGCTCCAACGACTTCTTCACCCATCCTGCCGGGGCGAAGGCGGTGATGGGAAGCTTGACAAGGGGCGTCGGTTGAAGCGGCGCGCGGCTTCCACCGTAGAAGGCGTTCGTTCCAGCAGCAGGCTTGTCGACGAAGGTGACCTTGAGATCGGCTGTCATAGCGGCGTACCCCTCTAGTGTACGCCGCTCCCTTCCGGCCCTTACTTCGAGTTCGCCTCCAGCCACTCGACGCCTTTTCGAATGTTGCCGTAAGGATCGTCGACCCAGCCGTGGCCGCCCTTATAATTCGTAAGGGTGACCTTGGCTCCGCCGCTGGCTAACTCTTTCTCTGCCGTGAGCGCATTGCTGTAGGTCGTGACCGGGTCGTCGGGCGATTGGAAGAGATAGAAAGCGCGATCACGGCCTCCACTCGGGGCGGGGAGCTGCTGCGGGTTGTAAACGCTCATCGCCACGAACGCCCCCTTTACGCTAGGGCTCGCCAGGGCTGTGGCGTAAGCGGCGGGACCGCCGGATGACCACGCGAGAACGAACACCTTGGAGGGATCGACCGCGTTGTGGGCGGCGACGTCCTTCACGACCGATTCGACCAACTCCTCGGTCGAGAACTTCATGCCCGTCCACCGCACCTTCTTCGTGGGCCAAACAATGCTGTTCTTTTGCTCGGGCGACCATTGCGGTGCGACCGGCTGGGCAATAAGCCAGCCGGGCGGAAGGGCATTCTTCCAAATTCGGCGGACGAAAGGATCGAAGTCGGCGCTGCCGTCGCCGCCGGGCATGACCACCAATAGCTTGCTCGGGCCGCCGGCCGGTTTAACAACGAGGAAGTAACGCTTGTAGGGATCGTTGCCTGCCTTCAAATCCTGCGAGGGCACGTCCTTGACGTCGGCGAGGGGATCGGTGCTCTCGACCGGGGGTCCCGCCGCGCGCAGAGGCGTACCGTCGGGCACGAAAGACGCCGTGACATCGTCCATCCAGATGGTTCCGGGGCCGTACATCTCGAGGAACACCTCGGCCTCCAGGACGTTCGCGGGAACCGCGACCACCGCTTCGTACCGCTTCCAATCGTGGCTGACGCTGTCGGTGGGAGTGCTGCCCGCGATGTAAGCGCCCAACTCGCGATTGCCGTCGAAACCGGCGGCCATCGTGGCCTTCGCGACGTTCTGAGCCTTCACCCACAGCCCGATCTTCAGACGCCCAGTCCGATTCGTCACCGGAACGTTCTGGTTATAGATGAGAACGGGATTGAACCAAGTGTCCGTCTTTGAAAAGCGAAGGCTCGCCTTGCCCGAGTGGAATACCTCGTGGTCGACCTCGGCCTGGGCCATCATCGGGTGATCCGTTACCCGAAATTCGTCGCGATTCCAGCCGTTTAGGCCATCCTCGAAGCCGCCGTTCTGCACGAGATTGCGCTCCTTCGGTGCTTCGGGGGTCTGGGCCACGACTTGCCAAAGCAAAGCGGCGAGGAGAGCGGCCGCGGCGAAAGAAGCGCCGCCGAGGCGAACGGCGCGGGTCGGTTGAGGAACGAACGTTTTCATTTCTTGCAGTCTCCGTTTGAGCGTGTGATAGGCGGCGGTCGCGCCGAGAGCGTGGGAGAGGCCGCCACGGTGGTCGTCGCCCACGATTTTTACGAGCAGGCGGCCGTACTCGGCGGGCGAGCCGCCCGTCGCGAGAAGGGCCGCATCGTCGCAGGCGGTTTCGCGCTCGGTCGCCCACTCCCGGGCGGCGAGCCATGCGACGGGGTTGAACCAGAGCAATGCCTGGACGAGGGCGGGCACGATGGCGATCCAAAGATCGCCTCGTCGAACGTGAGCCAGTTCGTGGGCGACCGCCATGCGAAGTTCCTCTGGACGGGCCTCCGCGGCGAAGCCTTCTGAAAGCACGATCGTCGGCCGCCAAGGCAGAACGATCATCGGGGCACTGACTTCCGAAGAAAGCCGGACCTTCGGTCGTCGGCTCAGGCCCGGCTCGACGCCAAGTCGGCGTGTTTCCTCGGCGATCAGGCCTTGCGGTAAGGGCCGCGCGCGGCGCAAGTCTTCGAGAGCGAGGCGGCCTGAACGATCAGCGCGAGAACGAGCACGACGACCCCGGCAAGCCAAACGACGACGAGTTGGATCGCGGGATCGAAGCTCGGCGCCGTCGGGCTTACACCCCGAGCGGAGTGCCCCGTTCCCGAGGAGACGATCGCGGGAGAGGGCAGGACGGCTGCGTCCGCACCGAGACCGGATCCTAAGCGAGGCGCGGAAAGAGGCGGTTAACGACGATCACGACGGCTCCGAGCAAAGCGCCCTGCCAGCTTGAGGAGATCAGCGCGTCAAGCCGATCCATCGTCCTTCCGCTCCAGCTCATCGACGAGGGCTTTAAGCTCGTCGAGCTCCTGCTTCGTAACGCCTCGTCGCTCCGCAAGGTAGGCGACGAAAGGCTGAAGCGAGCCGCCGAGCGTACGCTCGACGAAGTCGCCTACGAGGCCACGCATTAAGGTCGAATCCTTCTGGGCCGCACGATAGCGATAGCTCCCTTCGTTCGCGTCGCGCGTTAGGAAGCCTTTCTTGCGCAGGCGCTCCATCGTCGTAAGGACGGTCGTTCGGGCGAGTCCCCGAGCCTCCCCGAAGTGGTCCGCCGCCTCCCTCACCGTTGTGCCGTCGCGTTCCGAGACGAATCTCAGCACCGCGAGTTCTGCCTCCCCAAGTTTTTCCTTCCTCATCGTCCGACTACCGCCGTAGTCACTGTACAAAAGGTTCGACTACGATGGCAGTCAAACGGCCAGAAAGCCCGTGAGTTTCGACGATTCCAGAAGGTTTGAAGAGAACTACTCGATCGTCCGCACGAAACGCGAGGTGGTCAGGGACCGCAAAAGCCATCGGCCGTCGACGAACGTCCATCGCTGTTCGTCTCGCCAACTCACATCGAGCGCGGCGGGCCGATCGCGGAGGGTGGCAGGCATCGAACCCTTCCAATCGACGGTTGCAACGTATTCCCTGCCAACCGGTTTGACCGCCACCACCTTTTCGACGAGCTTGGTCGCCTTCATCCGCAAGAGTCCACTCTGGATCTGCGCCAATGCGACGCGGCGATCGAGCTTGGCTTCCTCGGTTCTCTGAACGAAGTCCTTCGTGAACGTCCGCTCGAACCACCCGGCGTCTCGGTGAACGATCGCGAATCGAAACGCGGCGGCGTTACGCTCTGCCACCGCATGAAGATCGATCTTCTGGATCACGACGAGAAGGACGAGCGAAGCGACCATGTTAAGGCACTATGACGCCCTTCGCGCCGTAGGCGTTAGCCATGCAGTACCGTCCGCTCGGACGCACCGGCGTCCAAGTTTCCATCGCCTGCCTCGGCACCATGACCTTCGGCGCACCCTCCGATTGGGGCTCGGACGAGGATCAGTCCCGCGAAGTGCTCGACGCGGCTTTGGACATGGGCATCAACTTCCTCGACACCGCCGACGTCTACAGCCGCGGCGCCAGCGAGTCGATCCTGGGTCGTCTAATGGGCACTCGCCGAGAGCGTCTCGTCGTCGCGACCAAGTGCCACGGCAAGATGAACGACGACGATCCGAACGCCGGCGGCAACTCCTTCCGCCATGTCGTCGCGGCCTGCGAAGCCTCCCTCAAACGTCTCCAAACCGACTGGATCGATCTCTACCAGATTCATCGTCCCCAGCCGGACATCCCCATCGACGAGACGCTGCGGGCGCTCGATCTTCTCCAGCGCCAAGGCAAGATTCGTTACGCGGGCTGCTCCAGCTTCGCCGCCTGGCAGGTTTGCGAAGCGCACTACGTCGCCAAAGCCCTAGGCGCGGCGGGATTCGTCTGCGAGCAGCCGCCGTACAACCTTCTCGACCGCCGCATCGAACGCGAGCTCCTTCCCTTCTGCCGCACCTATGACTATGCGGTCATTCCCTGGTCTCCGCTCGCGGGCGGAATGCTGAGCGGCAAATACCTGGGCGACGCCAAAGGAGCGCGCTACAGCGAGTCGGACACGATGGGCCGCAAGGCGCAACTCCCGATCGAGAAGCTTCAGCGTTTTCAAGCGCTCGCAGAAGAGAATGGGATGTCGATGGCGACGCTCAGCCTCGCTTGGGTCGCCGCCCAACCCGGGGTCACCTCGCCGATCATCGGCGCTCGATCGGTCGGCCAACTGCAAGAATCTGCCGCCGCGCTTGAGAAGCCCGTCTCCGAAGAGCTCTCGAAGACGCTCGACGAACTGTTCGCTCCCGGCGATTTCGACGTCGTCTACTATCAATCCGCGTTCGGTCCCAACAAACGGCCGTTTTGAGTCTCCGGAACGGGGCTCGTCAATGCGCTTCCGGACGGTGAACGATCGTGCCGCTACAATGGAGGAAGCGATGGAGGCAATAGGCGAAGAGTTCCTGGATCGACTGGTGCAATCCGCCGACGAGGCACATGTCAAGCTCCAGATGACCGCGGGAACACCCACCTGGGAGGCGATGCCTGGGTTCAAACATCAGCGCATCACGCGAGCCGTGGCCGACTCGGTCCGTCGAGCTTCTGGATCGGGCAGCGATTGCGGCTGCCACTCCTACTTGGACGTCTACGTTCGCTTTCCCGACGGATCGTTTCGAAGCCCTGACATTGCCGTATACTGCCAGGAACCTCCCGACGTCGATGGCGCGACCGACGTGATCCCCGTCGCCGTCATCGAGATCGTAAGCCAGCATTACGAACTCAAGGACACGATCGGCTTACCGTTTTATCTCGATCAAGGCATCGGCGACGTCGTGCTTTACGATCCTAGAACCCGCGAGGTCGTTCACGCCACGCTCAACGAGCAGATGGTTTATACCGCTCCCGTCGATCTCTCCTTAAGATGCGGCTGCGCGGTCACGATCCCGCTCTGACCCCGAAAGACCTAACCCCGAGAACATCTCTTCTTACAATAAGGTTGTCGCCTTAGGCGATGCTTATGACGCACGAACAGCAAGCCTTGTGGCAACGGATTCGTGACTTTCGGATTGACGCTCGTGATGCGTCTTTCCCCTAGCCCGCTCGACTCGCCCGCGAAAACGGCTGGACCCCGGCCTATGCCCGGCGGGTCATCGACGAGTACCGACGATTCGCCTTCCTCGCCGTCGCCACCGGTCATGGCGTGACTCCCTCGAAGGC
>CAXUKB010000205.1:0-8510 GCA_964251345.1 uncultured Fimbriimonas sp.
GGGGAGGGGCGGGGGGTGGGGTGGCTTCGTCGGGGGGGGGGACATCTCCGCGTTCGGGGAGGTCGGGTCCGCCATCAGCAGCGACATGGGGAGAGCCAGGGCTTGGCCGGGTCCGAGGATCGGAGACTCGTCCCGCGCCTGGTAGTAAGCGTTTGGCATGCGCTCGAGCACGTCGATGATTCGGTCCGAGGTGTTGCCGCCGCCGTTGTTCCGAACGTCGATAATGAGCCCCGTTTTGCCCGGGGTCATCTCCCAGACCTGCTGGTTGAAGCGCCGCAACTCCGGCTCGCTCATGCCCGCGATGTGGACGTACGCCAGTTTGCCGCCCGAGCGCTCATCGACACGCTTGCGTCGCGCCTCGAGCATGTTCTCGAACACGATCGCACCAAACGCGGCGGGGGTGATTGCGCGGTACTTCACCGTCCGTTCGGCACCCGCGGGGCTCTTCACGGTCAGGGTGACTTCGCGTCCCGACTGCTCGTTCAGCACATCCCGGTAGAGCGCCTCGTCGACCTGAACGGCTTTGCCGTTGATCTTCTCGACGATATCGCCAGGGTTCAGCTTCGACTTCGCGTACGACGGCGGCGTGTTCGCGGGAACGTCCTTCACCTTAATGCCCGGGCCGTCGTAGTTTGCGTCCCACAGAAAACCGAGGTGCGCGCTCGACTGACTCGGCGGATTGCCGGGACCGGCCGAGACTTCGCTGTGGCTCGATTCCAGTTGGCCGATCATTTCGTTGAGCACCGTCGCCATCTCGTTCCGGTGACCGACGCTTGGCAGGTACTTCTCGTATCGAGCCTTGATCGCGGGCCAGTCGCGGCCATGGAAGTTCGGGTCGTAGAAGCCGCGGTTGTACGCGCGCCAAATCTGTTCGAACGCCGCTTGGCGCTCTGCCCGAAGATCGTGCGTCCAGTCCGCGCGGAAGGTGACCGTCTCGCTCGGATTGCCGGGACGACGAAGCTGCATCACGTTCATTAGTCCGCCACGCAGGTAGACGATCTGCGAACCGTCGTCGCTGAACGTGAACGCCTGCACCGGACCGCTTCCCGCGGCAGCGGCGGTGACGCCCGGGAACCCACGGCGGCGAGGAGGCCCCTGAGGCGCGGGCGTGGCGGGCGCTTCACCCGCGGCCTGCGTCACCTTCTGCGGATTTTCCCCGGAGAAGGGCGCTTTCCATAGATCGCCGCCGCTCAGAAACCAGATATCGCCCGTCTGCTTGTCGACTTCGATCGCGTCCGGAGCCTGGTCGTTCAGCTTGCGAATACGGCGATCGATCCCGTCGAAGTCGATCTCGACCTTGGGCGTCCCCTCCGGCGCGGTGTACTTCATTTCGACCTCCGCGGTCGGGGCGTCTTGTGGCTGAAGAGCGATGGCGTAGAGGCCACCGTTCTCTCCCTCGCGGTCGCTTCGCATCAAGAGGAAGCGGCCGTCGGGGGTGAACTTCGGCGCGGCGTGACTTGCCGAAAGTTTTGTGACGTTCGTCGACTTGCCGCTGGTGGTGTCGAGGATGAACACGTCGGAGGTCGATTCCCAGTAGTAGTAGCCGCTTCGGCGTAGCACGTCGAGGTAGGCCACGTACCGACCGTCGGGCGACCAGTCGTAGGTGCCGACGCTCTCGCCGGGCAGACTTAGAACCCGTGTCGGAGTTCCGCCGGTGACCGGAACCGTGTAGAGGCCGCCGCTCGCGCCGGTCTGCCAAAACGAGACCTTCGTCCGATCGGGCGTGAGTCGAGCGTCCGCGATGTCGCCGTCCGCCGAGACGGGCGTGATCGCCTTCGACGCGAGATCCATCCGGAAGAGCCGTGAGGGACCGTTGCGGTCGCTGACGAAGTAGATCGACTTGCCGTCGGGCGCCCACAGGGGCTGGCCGTCGGTCCCTGCCCAATCGGTGATCTGCGTGGCGTCCTCGTCGTTCGGACCCTTGCCCTTCTTCACCGGCACGGTCCAGACTTCGTTGCGGACCACGAAGGCGAGGGTGTCGCCTTTAGGACTCAGCGCCATGTCGGTGACGCCGTTTGTGAGGGTGAGCCGCTCCTCCTGGGTGGTCTTGTCGTCGAGAGTCGCCCGGAGGGCGATCTTCTCCGGCTTGCCGCCGCCTAGGCCCATCGTGTAGACGTCGCCGTCGTGCTCGAAGGCCGCCAAGGGCGCCTTCTCAGCGACGGTAAGGAAGCGAGGCCCTTCGCCGACGAACTCCGTGAGACGATTCTCCCCGCCCTTGCCGTCGACCGCGTAGACGTTGGGCGTGCGCTTCACGTTGTCGACCCACTTGCCGATCGAGTGGTTCAGCGGGGAAGAACTCGGGGTCTTCTCGCCCACGGTGACGCAGAGCACGCGGCCCTGGTCCGTCAGATTGGGCCAAAGGTGCTGAAAACCGGTGTCGGCGACCTTCGTCCGCTTGCCCGAGGCGAGATCGTAGCGCCAGAGCTGAGACGCGCCGGAGCCCTGGTACCGGGGGCGGGTCCAAGCGAACGAGGTGAACCGCTGATAGAGGACCCCCTTTCCGTCGGGCGTGAAGCGGGGACTGCCGACCCCCATCATGTCGAGAAAGATCTGCTTGGTCTTGCCCGTCGCAACGTCGATCGTCATGATGCCGTTGAGGCTGGAGTCGCGCTTGCCGACGAGCAAGATCGTCTTGCCGTCGCTCGACCAGTCGCTCGGCACGTCGGAGCCGGTGTACCAGGTGAGCCGTTTCGTGGCTCCCCCTTCGCTGGGCACCACGTAGAGATCGTTGTTTCCGGAGCGGTTGCTCGCAAAAGCGATGTAGTCGCCTTTGGGCGACCACACGGGATTGTCGTCCATCTCGACGTTGTTGGTGACCGGAACCGCGCGGCCGCCTTTCGCGGAAGCGGTCCACACGTCGCCCTGATAGCTGAAGGCGAGTCGAGTGCCGTCCGGAGAGAGGGCGAGCGAACGAGCCCCGATGAGGGGCGGCGCGGTCGGGGTGGGAAGTTGGGTGGTAAAGAGGAAAGAGGGCGCGAGCATGGCTCGCTTTGCGACTACGTAGGTTGATCGGGCTGAGGTTCCACGCCGGCGAACAATGGGAACTCGGACGATTGTTTCGCGGGCGCGAGGAGGCACGTCACAATAAAGGGGTGGATCGCCTGAACCCCGAGGGAATCCCGCGTCACCAGCTTTCGTTCGTCCTTACGCAGCCGAGGCGGGTGCGAGAGGCGCGACGGATCGATTCGTGTCTTCTCTGTCGCCGTGGACGCGTGAACGAGGCCGGGCTGTGCGAAGTCTGCACCTCGATGCTGGATGGCGAGGAGTTGCGCTTGGCTTCCTGCTGGACCGTCGGCGGCGGACCCTAGTGCTTCTGCTTCCGCTGCTGGGCATGATGATCGGCATCGCCGTCGGGTGGTGGGTCGTCCGGGGACGTCGCCGAAAGCCGCCGTACCTTCTCCAACTCGAATATTGGGTCTACCTTCCGGGAGACGCTCTCCCGCCCCAAGACGAGATCATGGTGCGGCTGATGGACACGAAGTCGATCCAATCCTCGGAGGCCCTGCTCTTCTCCGACGTGCGGCTCCACGTTGCCCTCGTCCTTCGCTCGAAAAACGCTCACGTATTCCGGCCGGATCTACTGGAGCCTCACGTCGACGCGACGCCCGAAGAGCTCACGATCCTTGCCGCATCGAAATCGTTTGCCAAAGTGCGATATGTGAGCGAGGAGCCCGTGGCCGACCGCCGCCACCTCAATCTCCTGCCTCAGCTCGCTCGAACCATCGCCGAGATGGGAGGCGGAACCTTGGTGTACGACACGATCGGAGAGCAATTGCTGCCCGCTGAATCGCTTCGAAAAGGCGATCCCGGGCCCAACGTGCGCTGGGTTCCCGAGCCGAGCGGGGGGTACGTGCGGACGCACGGCCTCAAGAAGGTCGGCGTCCCGGAGATTCGGACCGCGCACATCCCCGCCGATCAGCGGTGGATCGTCTCCGAGGTCGTGGAGCAAGTCGCCCGCGACGCCTGGCTGACCGCCGTCCTGCCGCCCGTCGCGAGCGCCCGTGCCTTCGAAGACGAATTCCGCGTCGACCTGGAGCTCGGAAACGACGGCGTCGCGGCGGCCCGGGTTCACCGAATCCAAGCGGTCTGATCACCACGACCGGACCGTTGCGTCTGCGCCACCGGGTTTACTCCCTGCCATGACCAGCGTCCGTCTCATCCCCTGCCTCGATATCAAGGACGGGCGGGTCGTGAAGGGCGTGAACTTCGTCGGCTTACGAGACGCGGGCGATCCGGTCGATCTCGCGAAGTTTTACGACGCGGAAGGGGCGGACGAACTGGTGTTCCTCGACATCACGGCGAGCCACGAGGATCGGGCGCCGGTGGTGCGCCTCGCGGAGCGGGTCGCGGAGACGCTGTTCATCCCCTTTACCGTCGGCGGCGGCTTGCGGCGGGTCGTGGACGTCCGCGAGGCGCTTCTCGCGGGGGCGGACAAGGTTTCGCTCAACACCGCCGCCATCGAGCGGCCGGAGCTGATCGGCGAGTGCGCGGAGCGTTTCGGAGCGCAGTGCATCGTGACCGCCATCGACGCTCGACGACGTGCCGACGGTGGCTGGGAGGTCTACACGCACGGCGGACGACGCCCGACCGGCCTCGACGCCGTCGAATGGGCCAAACGGGTGGTTTCGCTCGGCTCCGGCGAGATCTTGTTGACCTCGATGGACGGAGACGGCACCCAATCGGGCTATGACCTTGCCCTGACCCGGGCGGTGAGCGAGGCGGTCGGCGTGCCGGTCATCGCCAGCGGCGGCGCGGGCAAGCCTTCCCATCTCGTCGACGCGGTCAAGGAGGGGAAGGCCGATGCCGTTCTTCTGGCATCCATCGTTCACGACGGGGTTTACCGGGTCCGCGACCTAAAGTCCGAAATGGCTGCGGCCGGCCTGCCGATGCGCTTAGTGTAGGTCGTGGACGAAAACATCCGTTTGCCCGTAGTCGAAGGCTTTGGCCTTCGCTCCGAGCTTCGGCGAGAGCCGAATAAGGTTGGGAAATTTCTGCTCCAGGCGTTCAGTCGATCGTCAAATAACGCACGACGTCGAACTTCTTGCCGTTGATCTCCATCGCGAAATGGACGGGCACCGTGCCCTGAGACTTTGCTGGAATAAAGAGGCCGAAGCTCTTGGGGAGGCCGCGTCGCGGCTCGAAAAGCGTGATTTTCTGCGCATCGTCTCCGTTCAAAACGCGGTAGCCGCCCGGAACCGAGATCGTAGTTCGACCCTGGAGACGACCGCGCGAGTTGCCGGTGACGAGATAGCCGACGCGGATCGAGCGATCGGAATCGCTGGGCCTCAGATGGGCGTCGTTCAGATCGACGTCCACGAGCGGAGCGATGCGGTAACTCGCCTGAACGACGCCGGGCACCCCGTCGGCACCGGTGACGGTCGCGCGCGCGATGCGGTATCCGACGCTCGCATCGGCCTGTACGCCCGTTCGGTACTCGACGCTCGTCCCCTTCTTGCCGCCACCCGGAAAAGGAAGCTCGGTCGCGCTCGTCGCCTCGCGGGCAAGCCCTTCCGATCGGATCGCGATTCGCTTGGGCATCGGCGTGCCGGTAAAGCCGAAGCGGACCGTCGCGTTTTCGCCCGGGATCGTGGCGATGTCGTTGAAATCGACCTTCGACTTGAGCGCGCCCGGCAAGGCGGTAGTCCGGGAGTCGGAGAGCAAAAGCGACGCCAGCGCGCGTGGTTCGTTCGCGGCGGGAGAAGCGTCCGTCGCCGCCACGACATCGACGCGAACGGCCAGCTTGCCTCCTTTCGTCGGCAAGAGTCCGAGCCCCGGATCGGCGATGGTCGCCTCGATCGTGCCGTCCGCACCGATCGCCGCCGAACTGGCGGCCTCTAAGTTCGGGATCTCGCGGTAGACCGGCCCTGCGACGTTCGTCGCATCGAGAATCCGAAGCTTGATGAACGGCTTGCCGTCGCGTTGGCCGATTCGCGCCTCAAGGTTCGTGGCGCCCACCAGCCAGCCATCCGCGCCCGGATCGATGCTCACGAGGAGATCCTTGCCCATCGCGGCGGCCGCGGCGACGTGAAGCGCGCCCGGCTCCCACTGGAAGTAGGTCTTGACGTCGCCGGACGTGCCGAGCGGATCCCACTCTTCCTCCTCGATTCGACCGTCCAGACGTGGCGTCAGCTCTAACCGCGTCGTCTCGGCGATGATGGGAGGCTGGCGCAGGTCGATCGTGGAGGGCGCGGGAGTCTGAAGGGCAAGCAAGAGCAGCGGCGACATCGGGGAATAGGTCTATACCCCGTTTGAGGATTCGGGGGCTTGCTTCCAAGGGAGCAAGCCTCGCCTCGGAAGCCCCTAGTTTTCCTGCTTGTACTTGCGGATGAAAGCTGGAACGTCCAGATCGCTTTCGTCGATGACTTCGCTCGGCACGACCGGCTGGGTTCGGGGCGCGGGAGGGCTAATCTGGATCGGCTTGATCGGTTCGGGCTTCGGTTCGACGGGCTTCGCCTCGGGTGCCTTGGCCTCGGGGATGGGCGGAGTACTCGACTGCTGAAGCCGCTCCCGCGCTACCTGAACCACGTCGGCGCTCGTCGCCTGCGGGGCGACGGTGGGAGTGGCCTTGCCGAAGGCGGCCTCGGCAGCCTTGCGGCCTTCCTTGGTGTAAGGGTTAAAGCCGGTCGCGAGGACCGTGACGCGGACGTGGCCCTCCATTTCGGGATCGATGACCGTGCCGAAGAAGATGTTGGCGTCCTCGTCGTCGCAGAGATCCTGAATGTAGGCCATCGCCTCGTTCGCCTCCGCGAGGGTGAGGTCGTCGCCGCTCGTGAGATTCACGAGCAGTCCCTTGGCGCCGTGGATCGTCTGCTCGAGGAGCGGGCTGTTCGTCGCGCTCTGCGCGGCTTGGAGCGCCCGTTGCTCGCCCACTCCATAGCCAATGCCCATGAGGGCGGGGCCAGCCTCGGACATGACGGCGCGAACGTCCGCGAAGTCGACGTTGATCTGTCCCGGAATCGTGATGATGTCCGAAATGCCCTGCACGCCCTGACGCAAAACGTCGTCCGCGACGCGAAACGCTTCGACGAGGGTGGTCTTCCGCTCGACCACGGAAAGAAGGCGATCGTTGGGAATGGTGATGATCGTGTCGACGCGCCCCATGAGGCTCGTGACGCCTTGCTCGGCGAGGCGCGACCGGCGAGGACCCTCGAACGTAAACGGCCGGGTTACGACGGCCACGGTGAGCGCGCCGATCTCTCGAGCCAAGTCGGCGATGACGCTCGCCGCGCCGGTGCCGGTGCCGCCGCCCATGCCCGCGGTGATGAAAACCATGTCGGAGCCCTCCAGCACCTTTCGGATCTCGTTCTTCGACTCTTCCGCCGCGCCCTTGCCGATCTCAGGGTTGCCCCCGGCACCCAGGCCGCGCGTGAGATTCGCACCAAGCTGAACTTTCCGCGTTGCGGGCGATTGTTCGAGAACTTGAATGTCCGAGTTCATCGCGATAAACTCGACGCCCTGGATCCCGCTCTCGATCATGCGCTGCACGGCGTTGCTGCCGCCTCCGCCGACCCCGATAACCTTAATGACTGCGTTTCCTGCGCCCATAAATGCCCCGACCCTCCGTGGTCGCTCCTATTCTAGACCGTTTTGCGATTTCATGTGCCACCAAGATGATAGCAATTTGATAGAGCGACAGGGATTTGCACAAATTCTGGTTGTTACTCGTTGAATCGTCTCTCTCTCAACGAGTAAAACACGAGTCGACCTCGAAGGTGCGACGACATTGCGGATGCGGCATGTTTCCGACCGGTTTTCGACGGTTCGTGGCTCTAGGCCGCCTGCCGTACCTGGCCAACGAACTCCACGTCGGCGCGAGCGGCGATCTCGCTGTAGGCAAGCACGCTCACCTTCGGAAGGTTGCGGTCCAATAGCCGCTTGAGCGGTAGGCGCAAGCCCGAGGAGCAGATCACGACCGCTTGATATCCCTTCGATAGCGCCTCGTCGACCGAGGTCTGCATCCGCTCGATAAGCGAGTTCTGCCGATTCGGATCCAGCACAAGCGACGAGCCAAAGGTCGAGACGCTCACCGCTTCGCTCAGCTCACGCTCGAGCGCCGGCTCAAGGGTGATGCAGAAGAGCCGATTCTCGCCATCCACGTGCTGGCGGGTTATGGTGCGGGAGATCGCCGACCGAACGAGTTCGCCGAGCTGCTCAGGATCCTTCACGCGCTTCCCGAAATCGGCCATCGTCTCGAGGATCGTGGGCATGTCTCGGATCGGCACCCGCTCGCGCAGAAGGTGCTGGAGAACCTTCTGGATATCGCCGATCGCAAGAACCCCCGGCACCAGCTCCGAAACCACCGCCTCGTTTTCGTCCTTGGCTTTGTCAACGAGCTTCTGCACGTCTTGGCGGGTGAGAAGCTCGGCCGCGTTGTTCTTGACGAGTTCCGCAAGGTGGGTCGAGATGACGGCGCTGGGCTCGATAACGGTGTAGCCCGCACTCTCCGCCGAAAGACGTTGCGCCGCGTCGATCCACAGCGCGTCGAGATTGAAGACGGGGTCCTTCGTCGG
>CAXUKB010000206.1:0-7232 GCA_964251345.1 uncultured Fimbriimonas sp.
GGATCGCGGCGGGGACGGTGGTGAGGAGGGCGACGGTCAGGGCGGCGCGGCGAACCCTTCGGGAGACGAGAGTTCGGGGGGTCTCGGGGTTGAGGATCATTTCGACTCGATAGGCGACTTGGGTCTTCCCGGCCATACCGAGGGCCGGAAGGGAGCCCTTCGCGAAGGGCTCTTGGGCGAGATGGAGAAGCGCCTCCGCGTAATGCGGGGCAGGGAATCCTTCGGCAAGGACGAGGTCGTCGGTGGCACGCTCCGCGAGTCGAGACTCCATGCGGGCGAGGGTCCAGACGAACGGGTTGGGCCAGAGCAAGGCGCAGGCGAGGCGGGCAAGGAGCAGGCTCAGGCCGTCTCCTCTTCGGACGTGGGCGAGTTCGTGGCGAAGTGCGACGTCCCGCCGTTCAGCGGGCCACTCGCGCCATCCCGGCGGCAGGACGATCGCGGTGCGACCCGCCCACGCCGTGACGGGGATGCAAAATACGTCGGATTCGAGGACCCGCATCGCGATGCCCAAGCCTTCGAGGGGCCGGGCGCGACGCAAACGAAACGCAAGCCAGAGCCAGCCGGCGGTCCAGCGAAAAAGTAGCATGAGGCTGCCCACGACCCAGACCGCGCCCCAAGGGAACGGCCTCGCCATGGTGTCCGGAATGGGGACGAGGATCGGAGCGGAGGGAAACACGCCCGCGTCGACCTCGGACGGATGGACGACGATGGGAGCGGGAGTCTCGGACCGGGGCAGGACCGTGAGACGCACGGACGGCAGGGTGGCGAGGAACACGGGCACGGCGAACGTCGAGGCGAGCCCCGCCACGGCCAAGACGTGCCGGACGGACGCGGACGTGCGCCAGGCAAGCGCCAAGACGAGGAGGGCGACCGCGCTTACGGCGAGCGCGCGGAGGTAGAGATCGATCACTCGCCCGCCTTCGCCTCCTCGATCAACCGCTCCAACCGCGCGATCTCCTCCGGCGTCAGTTTCTGCCGCTCGTCGCGCAAGAGCGTCGCGACGACCTCGCCGACGGAGCCCCGGAAGAAGGTCTCGACGAGACGATCGAGGGCCTGCCGCCCCGCCGTCTGCTTGGACTGCACGGGCGAGTAGACGAACTTCCCACCCTCTTCGACGTGGGTGAGCTGGCCTTTCTCTTCGAGGATCCGAAGCAAAGTCCGCACCGAGGCGTTTGAGGGCGAGTCGGGCAGAGCCTCGCACAGTTCGGTGGCCGTGACCCGCTCACGGGCGTAGGCAACCTCCATGATCTGCTGCTCGCGTTTGCTAAGGTAGCCGCGCTCGTTCCGCATGAGAAAATATTAACATACTTCTCGGGAGAGAGTGCGAAAAATTTCTCATCTTGATTGCGCGGCTACCGTTCAATCTGGTTCCAAAGCGAGATGCCGAACGAGGTCGCCGCTTCGTTCGCACTCTGCCCGATCGCGTTTCCGCTCGAGTCGCCGGCACATCATGTCCCCCGACCTCTTCGGCGCCCCGGAGGGGGCGGCTAACTTCCCGGGGTCGGCGAGCGTCGTACCGTAGAACATCCTTGCGCAAGAATCGATTCTAGGCCGTGTCTGGTGAATCCCTGTAGCCACCGGATGCTCTCGTGTCGACGCGCGTCGCCACGTCATTTCGACCTTCGCGAGACTCCCCGACCCCTCACCCCCTGCCCCCTCTCCCCCGGAGGGGAGAGGGGAAACGATTCACCAGACACAGCCTAAAACAGCTCCCCCGCCAACGTGCGGAGATCCTCGCGGGTCGGCATCGAGCCCTGCGCGCCCGGGCGGGTCGTCGCCAGGGCGCCGACGCAGTTCGCCAGCGGAACGGCATTCGCCATCTCCCGTCCCTCGGCTAGAAACAGCGCGAGCGCGCCGTTGAAGGCGTCGCCCGCCGCCGTCGTGTCGACCACCCGGACCCGCGGCGCGGCGAACCGCCCTTCGCCCTTTACGGATCGCCAGAGGCTTCCTCGTTCGCCTAGCGTCACGACGACGTTCTCGACGCCGCGATCGAGCAGCACGCCCGCCGCGCGGCGGATCGCCTCATCGTCGGTCGGCACGATTCCGGTGAGGCTTTGCAGCTCCGATTCGTTCGGCGTCAGGGCGTAGCAGCGCGCCAAGATCGCGTCGGGCAAATCACAGGCGGGCGCGGGGTTCAGCACGAACCGCGGTGCCTCCGAAGCGGCCGTCACCGCCGCGATCGGGACTTCCAACTGGGCCAGCACCACGGACGGAACCGCCTTCGAGAGGGCCCGCCGCACGTCGTCCGGCGTTAAATCGCCGTTTGCGCCCGGCGCGACGACGATCGTGTTTCGGCCCTCCGCGTCCACGAAGATACCCGCCGTTCCCGAGGAACCCCGACTCGTCGTGAGCCAATCGACGCCGACCGAGGCGCTCCGAAGCCCCATCCACAACTCTTCCCCAAAGCCGTCGTCTCCGATGCGCCCGCAGAATGCCACCGATCCGCCGAGGCGAGCGATCGCGACCGCTTGGTTTGCACCCTTGCCCCCTGGATGCGTGGCGAAACGGCCCCCGAGCAGCGTCTCCCCCGGCACCGGCATCTTCGGCGTCTCGAACACCAAATCCATGTTCGCGCTTCCGACCACGAGCACCGTCGCCTCTTTCACTGGATGAGACTACCGTCGCCGCAGAAGGGGCATGGAAAGGATCGACAACGGCGGCCTGGGTTACGGTATCGTTGCCGCGTAGGGACTGAGGAAAGATGAAGAAGTCGAGTCAGGTGCCCGCCTCGCTAGTCGTCGCCCTCGCCGGGCTATCCGGGACGGGACTGATTTCAATGGCCGGCTGCAGTTCCGGCGGCTACGACGACTGCGTCGACGCGTCCGGACGCATCGTCGCCGACTCCGCGTGCCGATCCGGATACGCCGGCGCGCATTACATTCGGCGGGGTGGGTTCGGCAACTCGGGTTACTCGGGCGGCTTCTTCGGCGGCTGATGCGTCGCGAGATCCGCACTCCTCGCCCGGACTGGCGGCCAAAGGTAGAACGTCTAGGCTTGACGTTCCACACCGTGGACGGCGAACCGTACTGGAACGAAGCCGCGGCCTACCGCTTCGAGGCGTCCGAAATCGAGTGCCTCGAGACCGCGACGAACGAGCTACACGAGATGTGCCTCGCGGCGGTCGAGCGCACGATCGAACGGCGGGAACTCGGGCGGTTGGGCATCCCGGAATTGGCGCACGCGGTGATCGCCGAAGCCTGGGAGGCCGATCCCCCGTCGCTTTACGGGCGCTTCGATCTCGCCTTCGACGGGCAAGGGCCGCCGAAGCTTCTCGAATACAATGCCGACACTCCGACTTCGCTGCTTGAGGCGGCGGTCGTTCAGTGGCACTGGCTGCAGCAGGCGGAACCGGACGCAGACCAGTTCAACTCGATCTGGGAGGGTCTGGTCGCCAAGTGGAAGGCCTTAAAGGAAGAAGGGCTTCTCGACTCGGGTCTAGTACATTTCGGCTGCATGGACGCGATGGAGGATCTCATGACCACCGCCGTTCTCATGGACACGGCTCAAGAGGCCGGCTTGAAGGTCCGCCTGATGCCCATGCGCGAGATCGGCTGGGACCATGACGCACGCAAGTTCGTCGACGGGCGGCAAAGGTCCATTCACACACTTTTCAAGCTCTACCCTTGGGAGTGGATGCTGAACGACGCGTTCGGCCCCTTGGCGCTCGCGTCGTACCCCGACGTGCAATGGATCGAGCCGATCTGGAAGATGGTCCTGTCCAACAAAGGCATTCTCGCCATCCTCTGGGAGACGTTCCCCGATCACCCGAATCTACTCCCGGCCTACTTCGAGGGTCCGCGGGACCTCGTGGAATTCGTGCGGAAGCCACTCCTCGGGCGCGAGGGAGCGAACGTCGCGATCCACCGGCGGGAAGGAATCCTCGAGAACCCCGGCCCCTACGACGGTCCCTGCGTCTTTCAGGCCTACGCGCGGCTTCCCGTGTTCGAAGGCAACCACGCGGTGATTGGGTCGTGGGCGATCGATGGCGAGGCGCGGGGCATCGGGGTGCGCGAGTCGGACGGCCTCGTTACCGAGGACACCGCCCGCTTCGTGCCTCACTACATTGTCGCCACCTAGGCACGAAAGGGGCGCGGCCCCGATCGCCCCGGAAAATCGCTATGATGGGAGCATGGACGTGCAGGTGGTTTCCCTCGCCGCGATTCCGCTCGTCATGCTGCGGCATCGTGGCCCGTACGAAACGCTGAGCCCCGAGTTCGACCGGCTCTGGGCCTGGGTCGAGGCGAACGGCGTGCCCGTCGGGCGGACGATTGGAATCTACTGGGACAATCCCGACTACACCGCCGCCTCGCAGCTCCGGTCGGCGGCGTGCGTCGAGGTGCCACCGACGTTCGGGCTGATGGATCGGGGCGGGCTGCCGCTGGAGATGGGCACCCTCGGCCCTGGCGCCTACGCGACGGTCCGGTTCGTCGGTCCCTACGAAGAGTTGGCGCCGGTCTGGACGGCGCTGACCTATTACATCGAGCACGACTTGCGGCGCCGGATCAGTGACGATCCGGCGTTCGAGATTTACGTCAACGACGCGAGCACCACCCCGCCCGCGCAGCTCATCACCGATCTCTACATGCCGGTGGTCTGATCGACGGGGTGCACAGGCACGTTCATCCCTGCACCCGTGGCACCCTAATTCCCATTCCTTCTCATGCGTATCGCCACGTCCTGGATCTACTCGCCGAAGTTCGACCTCGCGGCCATCATCGGGCCGCCGGTGGCGATCACCGCGGTCGTACTCGCGTTCGGGAACCGGCTCGCCGCGATCGGCGACACGCCGCCCTGGCTTTGGGTTTTGCTGGTCCTCGGCATCGATGTCGCCCACGTCTACAGCTCGCTGTTTCGCACCTACTTCGATCGGGACGAATTTCAGCGCCGGCGGACGCTGTACCTCGTCGTGCCCGTCCTAAGCTGGACGGTCGGCGTGGCCGTTTACGCGGTCGGCGGCCCGTATTTCTTCTGGTCTTGCGTCGCGTACTTCGCGATCTATCACTTCGTCCGGCAGCAGTACGGATTCCTGATGCTGTATCGACGAGGCGAGCCGAGGGATGGCTGGGGGTATCGCATCGACCAGGCGGCGATCTACCTTGCGACGGTCTACCCGCTCGTGTATTGGCACACCTACGGCCGGAACTTTCAGTGGTTCAGCGAGTTCGAGGTCGTCCGCATTCCGTGGGTGTGGCCGGAATACCTCTGCTGCGCCCTTTACGTTTCGTTCCTCACGGCGTTCGTCGTCAAAGAGACGATCCTTTGGCGCGAGACGGGCAATCTCAACGCCGGAAAAAGCCTGCTATTGGTGGCGACCGCCGCCGCTTGGGGAACGGGCATCATCGTGTTCAACGGCGATCTCACGTTCACCCTGATCAACATCATCTCGCACGGCATCCCGTACATGGCCCTGATCTGGATCTACCAGTACCGAAAGCGCGGCCACAAGGCGCACGCGGGCAACCGGCTGCTGCGGTTCTTTCAACTCAAGTACGTGCCGCTCTACATCCTCGTGCTGATGGCGTTCGCCTACTTCGAGGAAGGCATCTGGGACTGGTTCGTTTGGCAGGAGCACGCGAACCTCTTCGGCCCCGTCTACGTGCCCCTCTCAAGCGTAGCGCTGGCGCTTCTGGTGCCTCTGTTGACCATGCCGCAGATCACTCATTACGTGCTGGACGCCTACATTTGGCGGGTGAACAAGAAGGCCCCGGAGATCCGGGCGGTGATGGGCTAACGCGGCGGGTCGGAGCGGTCGACGCGCCGCCGGCACGCGGAGGAAAGCACGAAAGCGCCGAAACGGGAATCCTTGGTAAGGGGTGACCCTTAGACGACAGGGTGGGGAGATGGCGTAGTACATTCTGGGTAAGCCCAACGATGATCCTGCCTCCCGCCTCCGCCCTCCCTTTTCTCAGTCCCAACTTCGGCTCGCACATGGTGCTTCAGCGCGAAAAGCCCAACCCCATCTGGGGCTGGACCACGCCCGGAGCGCGGGTGACGGTCACCATCGTGAAGGGGAAGGTGCCCAGCCGAACCTCCACGACGGCGGGATCAGACGGCAAGTGGCTCGTGCGCCTCGATCCACCGAAGGCCGGCGGTCCTTATCGGCTTCTCGTCGACGGTCCCCAACACGTGGAACTCGAGGACGTGCTCGTGGGCGACGTCTGGGTGCTCGGCGGCCAATCGAACATGGAATTCGGCCTCACGATGGCGAAGGGCGGCGCGGAGGAAGTCGCGGCGGCCGACCGTCCTAAGATGCGGCTCTTCATGGCGCCGCGGGCGGTGGCGTACGCGCCGCAGGCGGTGAATGGCGGCGAGTGGAAGGTCTGCACCCCCAAGACGGTCGTTGAAGGCGGTTGGGGCGGCTTCTCGGCCGTTGGCTACTTTTTTGGGAAACGGATCCAAGAGGCGACGAAGGTGCCGATCGGACTCGTCGAGGACTGCTGGGGCGGCACGAGCGCCGAGGCGTGGACAAGCGCGTCGGGCGCGCGAGGGGTCGGCGATTTCGACCCGCAGCTCACCATGGTCGACCGACGTCGGGAGGAAGGCGGACCGACCTTCGGTACCTACACGAACATTCAGCTCGACGCGCACGACCAAGGGCGCTTGGGGGGTTGGCAGACGGCGGAGTTCGACGATTCGGCTTGGTCGAAGGTTTCCTTGCCCGGGCCGATTACGCCCCATCCCCCACGAGGTGCGGTCTGGTTCCGACAGACGATCGACGTACCGAAGGGTGGCGCGGCGACGCTCGTCCTGAACCGAATCGACGACACGGACACGACCTGGTTTAACGGCGAACTGCTGGGGACGACGAGCTTCGACTGGGCGTGGCGGCGCTACTCGGTGACGCTGAAACCCGGACGCAACGTCCTCGCGGTGCGCGTCTTCACGTCGGGCAAGCCCGACGTCTTCCTGGGCAAGCCCGAGGATCTCTACCTCGAAATGGCGGACGGATCCCACGTTCCTCTTGGGCGCGAGTGGCGCACGAAGGTCGGTCTCGATCGGGCGACGCTCGCGGAGCGGCCGCGCGATGCGGAACCCAACCCGACGGTGCCGACGGTGCTGTACAACGGCATGATCGCTCCCCTCGCGCCGCTCGCGATCAAGGGCATCCTCTGGTACCAAGGCGAGACCAACTCGGGGCGCGGCGCGCAGTACCGACGCCTGTTGCCCATGATGATCGAAGACTGGCGGCAGGCCTTCGGGCAGGGCGACGTGCCGTTCTACGTCGTGTCGCT
>CAXUKB010000206.1:7242-8404 GCA_964251345.1 uncultured Fimbriimonas sp.
CGCGAACTTTCTGGCGCGCGACCCCAAACCCGGCGACGACTACTGGGCGGAACTCCGGGATGCCCAGGCCTATGCGACGGAGACGGTGCCGAACAGCGGCCTTGCCGTCACCATCGACGTGGGCGACGCGAACGACGTTCACCCTAAGGACAAGCGCACCGTGGGCGAGCGGCTCGCGGCGATCGCGCTCGCGAAAACCTACAAGCAGCGTGTGGCCTACTCCGGTCCGACGTACCGCTCGATGCGGGTCGTGGGCGACGCCGTGCGGCTAGCGTTCGATCGGGCGGATGGTCTCGTCTTCAAAGGCGAACCCGCGGGCTTCGCCGTCGCGGGCGAAGACCATCAGTGGCACTGGGCCGACGCGAAGGTCGAGGGCAAGGCCATCGTCGTGCGCTCGACGGAGGTACCGAAGCCGGTCGCGGTGCGCTACGCCTGGGGCCACAATCCGGCGGCCACCCTATACAACGGCGCGGGCCTCCCGGCCGTGCCGTTTCGCACGGACGACTGGCCCATGCTGAGCGAGAACGCACGCTGAGGCGAAGATGAGGGGGATTGGGCGTGCCGCGGCGCGTAGAACAAGGGTGACCTTTCCGCCCTTCGTTTACGGCACCACACGGCTTGGCGACGAGTCGATTCCCCTCGTCGACCGCATCGCCGTCGCCCAGAAGGCGATGCGGGAGGTGGGGTTCCTACATACCTCCGACCAATACGGCTCTGCGCTCGATGTTCTGCGTGAGGCGGCGGACGGTGCGATGCCGCCCGTGATCGTGAAGATCGGCTGGGAGTCGGTCGATCAGATCCGGGGCCAAGTCCTCTCTCAGAACGAGCGGCTAGGCATTGAGAGGATGGCGGTCGGGCAACTCTGCCCGGGTGGCGGCTTCGCCGAATCGATCCAGAACGGCGGGGGAGAGGAGATCTTCGCGCTACGGGAGGAAGGGATCGTCGACCGCTTTGTGGTCGAGACGTGGCCTTGGACCTCGGCGGTGCCCCTCGGGGCGATCGAGAAGGGAACGCTAGACGGCTTCGCCGACGCGCTGATCCTGTACCTAAACCCGCTTCAGCGGTTTGCGACGAACAAATTGTGGGATCTCGTGCGTGAGCGCGGCACAAAGATCGTCGCGATGCGCACGACCTGTGGCGGGTCGTGCGCATCGCGACGATC
>CAXUKB010000207.1:0-2793 GCA_964251345.1 uncultured Fimbriimonas sp.
CGCGTGTTCGAGGTGATGGACACGCCAATCGACATTCAGGACGCGACGGAGCCGGTGGCGATGCCGAACGTCGAGGGCGCCGTCTCCTTCAAAAACGTTCACTTTGGCTACGACAAGGCGCGCGAGGTGCTTCACGGCATCGACCTCGAGGTGAGGCCGGGCGAGATGATCGGCCTCGTCGGCCATTCCGGGGCGGGCAAGTCGACCCTCATCAATCTCTTGATGCGCTTCTACGATCCGACCCAAGGCCACCTGGAGATGGATGGCGTCGACCTTCGGAAGATCAAGCTGGAGGACTACCGCCGCCAAGTCGGCGTGGTGCTCCAGGAGAGCTATCTCTTTCCCGGTTCGATTCGCGACAACATCGTCTACGGTCGACCGGATGCGACGATGGAAGAGGTGATCCAGGCTGCGCAGGCGGCCAATGCGCACGCCTTCGTCGTCAATCTTCCCGATGGCTACGACACCTACGTCGGCGAGCGAGGCCAGCGCCTTTCCGGCGGTGAGCGTCAGCGGATCGCTATCGCCCGGGCCATCCTGCACAACCCCAAGGTACTTGTGCTCGACGAGGCGACCGCTTCCGTGGACACCGAGACCGAGCGGATGATTCAGGAGGCGATCGAGACGCTCGTCGAAGGGCGCACCGTCTTCGCGATCGCCCACCGCCTCTCGACCCTGCGCAACGCCGACCGTCTCGTGGTCATCGACGCGGGCAAGGTGGCGGAGATCGGCACTCACGAGGAGCTGATGGCCAAAGAAGGCGGCATCTTCCGCAAGCTCGTGGAGATGCAGTCCGAGACCAACAAGCTCCGCGAGAACTATATCGAAGAGGAATAAAAAGATGGCCTCGCCCTCCGGTGTGGAAGACCTTGCAGGAGTGGGCTGACGGCATACCGTTTTAAATCGTCTTCCTCTATGCCCTGGGAGCCGCCTTGGGCGAGGCGCACAAGATCCGCCCGCTGAGCTCCCAGGGCATACCTTGAACCGATCTCAGAAAACCTCTCTGTCCTCTGAGCGACCTTTCGAGAGACGCCCCTAGAATCTCGAAAAAGACGCACAGGGTGGGCGAAAGCGAATCGTGAAGTGAGATTAAACGAAGCCGGGGTGGGGATTTACGGAAGTGCAGGCGAAAGCTTAGAAGTGGCATCTAGGACGACATGACCTCCTTCTGGCTCGCCTTCTACTGGATCGGTATTCCTCTCGCGGCGATCGCCGTGGTCGTCGCGATCGTCCACAACATCCGCCTGACGTATGGCCAGCCTGAGCTCCAGGGACATCTCCTTTTCCATTCCGATTCCGTGCGTGCCCAAAGCGGTCTCATGATCGGCTCTCCGCCCTTTCGGCTTCGGATCACGGACCGGGAGATCGTCTTCCGTGTGCGTCCCGGCTATCGGTCGGGATGTTATGGAGGAATCGAGACTCGGATCCCCGTCGAACACATCGCCTATCTCGTTCGCCTGCCGGACGAGACGATTCGGCTTGGTCTTACCGGCGGCGAGGAACGGCACTGGGACCTATCCGCGGAAGACCCTCGCTTGTTTCGGGTTTTAGAGACGCTTCGCCTGCCGCACCCCTGAGGGAGGCTTTCGGTACGGTGGCAGGTATGCGCGGCGCGCCACCATAATCGTCCGATGGACGCCTTCCGCCAGCGCGCCGCCGCGCTCGACGCCGCCGATCCCTTGGCGGCTTTCCGGGAGCGGTTCGTCCTCGACGATCTGCTGTACCTGGACGGCAACTCGCTCGGGCGACTGCCGAAAGCGACCGCTGAGCGAATGCGGGAGGTGGTCGATGGTGAGTGGGGCGCACGGCTGATCCGTTCTTGGGGCGAGGGTTGGATCGGGTTACCGCAAAGGGTGGGCGCGAAAATCGCCCGCCTCGTCGGGGCGGCGGAAGATGAGGTTCTGGCGTGCGATTCGACGAGCGTAAACTTCTTTAAACTCGCGCACGCGGCCCTGCAAGCCACGGAGCGGCGCGTGGTGGTCACGAACGCCGCCAACTTCCCCTCAGACCTCTATCTCCTGCAGGGGCTCGGCGCGGAGATCCGGCTTCTCGATACGGAGGACGACGCGGTGATCGCCGCCGCCCTCGACGACTCCGTCGCGCTCCTGACCCTTTCGCACGTGGAGTTCAAATCGGGGCTTCGGCATGACCTGGGCCTTCTTACGGAAAGGGCCCACGCGGTCGGCGCCCAAGTCCTGTGGGACCTCTCGCACTCCGTGGGCGCGGTATCCATCGATCTGGGCGAGTTGGACTTCGCGGTCGGTTGCGCCTACAAGTATCTTAACGGCGGCCCGGGCGCCCCCGCGTTTCTCGTCGTTCGGCGCGAGCTTCAAGAGGCGCTCCGCAGTCCCATTCAGGGCTGGTTCGGGGAGCGGAGCGCCTTCGAGTTCGGTCTCGACTACTCGCCCGCACCGGGCATCGACCGTTTTCTCGCGGGCACGCCCCCCATTCTGTCGTTGGCGGCGGTCGAGCCCGGCGTCGATCTTCTTCTCGAAGCGGGAATAGACAGGATTGGGGCGAAGGCAGCGGCACAAACGGGTTTCCTGATCGAGATGGCCGACGTCCGGCTCGCCTCCCTTGGATTCGAGGTCGCCACGCCCCGCGATCCTTTCCGGCGGGGCTCGCACGTGGCCCTAAGACACCCGGCGGCGTGGCAAATCACCCAAGCGCTGGTCGCGGAGAACGAATTGATCCCCGACTTTCGGACGCCGGACGTGTTGCGTCTCGGGATCGCGCCGCTCTACACGCGCTACGCGGACCTGGTCGAGGCGGTCGCGCGGATCGCAACGATGG
>CAXUKB010000207.1:2803-8404 GCA_964251345.1 uncultured Fimbriimonas sp.
AGTCGCATCACTTTCACCGCGTCATCCGAGGCGGGTTGAAAGTCTCTCGCCAAGGTGCAGAGGCGCAAAGGGAGTGAAACGGATGCCCCTTACTCGGGTTCGTTCTCGGCGGGATGGGAGGTGCCGACGGACTGGCGCTCGGCCCACCACGCCTTGATCGCGTCTTCCCAGGAGCCGCGATAGTAGGCATCCACGTACGGTTCGTAGGCATCGAACCGGCCACCGTACCAACGGCCGAGGCTCGTTCGGTCGGAATGCATCCACTCGATCCAAGCGTCGAGCCCGCGCTCGATCAACGCCTCGCCATCCGCGGCGGTCGCCGCGCGGGGATCCTCGCCCAGAACGCCGGTCCCATCGGCGGCGTCGAGCCGAACGAGGTCGGGGCGGATCGCCAGGAGGAGGGAAGCCTCGACCCGGCCCGCGTGGTCGAGCAACGCTTCGTCGGCGACCGGCTCCAGAGGAGCGGCGGCGAAGACCCGGACGTCGGGAAAGTCCTCCATCGCTCTCATCGCCGCCTCGTACATCTCGATCTCGTGGCCCTGCGCGTAGTGGCCGGAGACGACGATGAGGGTCTGGACGCCGGCGGTTACGAGACCGTTGAGCGTCGCGTCCATGACGCCCCGAAACGCTTCGGTCGGCACTTGGAGCGAGAGGGGGTGCGGAAGGGTGGTGACCGGGGTCACCAGTGCGGGAAGGAGAACGCCGTCCAGCCGTTCGGCGAGTCTCTCGGCGAAGGCTTCGGCCACCAAGAGATCGAGCCCGAGCGGTAGGTGTGGCCCGTGCCACTCCAGCGCTCCGAGTGGCAACACCGCCGGCGCTCCGTCCGCAAAGCGGCGCGTGAGGATTTCAGGGTGGAGCTCAGCGTAACGCAAGAGCCTATTATGAACGCCCTTACCCCGCATCCCCAACCCCTACCTTGCCGACGAGCGGCACTTTATGCGACGCCAAGCCTTTTGGTCGCCTCTTCCATGGTTTGGGCCTACTGCCCGGCGGCGATCGGCCGGAACGCGGCGGCCTGATCGCCGGTGTAGGGAACGAACGCCCAACTCGGAGCGATTCCCGTGTTCGGCGTCAAGGTGAGATCGACGAATCGGGTCGACGTGCGCTGTGCGACGTTGACCGTCTGCACGATCCACTTCGGAGTCGTTCCCTCTTCGTGGTTGTTCTCATCGACCATGTGAAAGGTGACCGTTCGATCGGTGGCTCGGTTTTCCATGCCGGCGAACACCCACTCGTCGTCGCCGCGCAGGAAGATGCGTCCGGTGATCGGGTCCCGCACGGTGTCCGCCTCCCGGACCGTCGCCATCTGCCGAATCGGCAAGGGAACGGTGTCGAAGATCTGGGTTCGGTGTCCGGGTAACCAATCGGCGTAGCGGTCGGCGTAGTTTGCGCCCGACGGATTCATCTCATCGAGGAGACGGACGAGGTAGGCGGTAAGTCCGGGTGTCACCGTGCGAAGTTGGGCGAGTAGCTTGGGGGCATCGGAGCCCGAGTAGCCTCCGGGCGGCGTCGGGCCGAAGAAACCGTACGTGGTGGTCGAGACCTCTCGGCGGGAAACGTCGTAACGGTGAAGCGACGTGCCATCGCCGACGATCCGCATCCAGAGCGCTTCTCCCGTCGCCGTGCCTTCGTAGATGTCGAGCTCCGCTTGCGCGCGCGAGTTCAGTCCGGTTCGGGAGTCGGCGGAAAGGCGCCAATAGAGGACGGCGTGAATCGGTGTCGAAATCGTGCCGTTCGCATCGATGCCCCGCATGTCGAAAACGAGGCTGTCGTTTTGGCGTTGATTCTCGTAAGCTTCCCGAACCAAGATCTCGGGTCCGTTGCGAAGAACCGTCTGGGCGGAGACGAGGGGAGCGAAGGCAAGGGTGGAAAGGAAAAGGGTGACGCGCATGGCTTGGGCCGCTGGTCCCAGCGATTTGACGCCTAGATGAGCGGTTTGGTTCGCCTAACAGCCTTCCGTGTGTAATGGTGGCGTGGCGCGCTTCCACTTTGAGGATTCGGGGCTACCTCCGGACCTCCTGCGCCTCATCGACGCGTTCGACTCGGAAAAAGCGCGGTACGTCATCGTTGGAGGGATGGCGATGGTGCTGCATGGAACCACTCACGTCACAGTGGACAGCGATTTAGCCATCGCCACCGATGATGAGAATCGAAGGGCCGTTTCAAGAGCCTTATCGTCGCTCGAGCCTGAGCCAAACCACTTGCCGCGTGGACATAAGGTCGTATGGGATGAGCGTCGCATTCGCGGTGCGGTGGTGGGGCTGAGGACGATGGCGGGGGACGTCGACCTCATGTTGGTTCTGCCAGGCGTCGAATCGTTCGAGGCCCTGTTCGGCCGATCGGTACTCATCGGCCTTTGGGGGAGGCGTTTCCGAGTAGCCTCGATTCCTGACCTAATCGCGATGAAGAGGATTGCGAACCGTGCGAAGGATCTCGATCACATCGAGGAGTTAGAGAACCTATGAGCGAGCCTCTCGACTTCGGAAACAAGAGTCCTCGCGGGATCGACCTCGACCGCCTCCGCTACGCCCGCTCGTTGACCCCCGAGGAGCGGTTAGAGCGTAATCGGCGGGCCGCCGAGAGCGTGATTCTGTTACGCGACGCCGGAAGGCGCATGAGGGCCGAACGCGAGAGCAATGCAAAATCGGAGCCGGACCCCGGCGACGACTCCACGATTTCCCAGGGGTAATCTTTAGGACTACAACCCAATCCCTCGGTAAGGGAAGGACATCCCCATGGCACAGCCCTACGAAGAGAGCTACCTGTACCGTCTCCGTCATTCCGCCGCCCATCTCTTGGCGCAGGCCCTCACGGAGATCTACCCCGGCGTCAAGCTTGCGATCGGACCCCCGATCGAGAACGGCTTCTACTACGACGTCGAACCGCCCACCCCGATCCGGGAGGAGGATCTCCCCAAGATCGAGGCGAAGATGAAAGAGCTGGCGAAACTCGACCAGCGCATCGTCTGCCGAGAGGCCGCCGACCGGGAGGACGCCCGAAAGATCATTCTGGAGGAGACCGTCCTCGACCAGGGTCCGGAGGTCGCCGAGTACAAGCTGCTCCTGCTCGATGCCGTCCCCGCGGGCGAGAAGATCACGTTTTACGACCAGCAGCGGACTGACCGCGAGGGCGTGAAGCACCGGTTTATCGACCTGTGCCGCGGACCCCACGTCGACACGACCAAAGAGATCAAGAACTTCAAGCTGATGACCCTCGCGGGCGCCTACTGGCGCGGCGACGCGAAGAACAAGCAGCTCACGCGCATCTATGGCACCGCGTTCGAGTCGAAAGAAGAGCTTGAGGCTTACCTCCACAACCTCGAAGAGGCGAAGAAGCGCGATCACCGAATCTTGGGCAAGGAACTGGGCCTGTTCATGTTCTCGCCGCGCGTCGGCACCGGCCTGCCCCTGTGGCTTCCCAAGGGCGCGACACTCCGTCAGACGATGGTGGACTACCTTCAGAAGGAGCAGGTGCGGCGCGGCTACGATCCTGTCGTGACGCCCGTCATCTCGAACATCAAGCTTTGGGAGGCTTCGGGCCACCTTGTGAACTACAAGGACAAGATGTTCCCGTTCATGGAGGATGAGGAGAAGGAGACCTACGCCCTCAAGCCCATGAACTGCCCCTTCCACATCGAGATCTACCGATCGCAGATGCGGAGCTACCGCGACCTGCCGGTACGCTACGCGGAGTTCGGGACGGTTCACCGGTACGAGCAGTCCGGCGAGGTCACGGGCATCCTCCGGGCGCGCGGATTCACGCAGGACGACGCCCACCTCTTCGTGACGCCCGATCAGCTTCAGGAAGAGTTTATCGGGGTGGTGAAGCTCATGCAGGCGGTGCTCGCGAAGCTCGGTCTGAAGGAGTATCGCGTCCGCGTGGGCACGAAGGACCCGGCGAGCGATAAGTACGTCGGTCACGACGACAACTGGACGGCGGCGACGTTGGCCATCACCAAGGCGTGCGAGACGCTGGGCCTCGACTACGAGCTGTCGCCCGGCGACGCGGCGTTCTACGGTCCGAAGCTGGACCTCATTATCAAGGACGCTCTGGGGCGCGACTGGCAGATGGGTACGGTTCAGGTCGACTACAGCCTGCCCGAGCGGTTCGAACTGGAGTACATCGCAGAGGACGGCAAGCCGCACCGGCCGATCATGATCCACCGCGCGCCGTTCGGCTCGCTGGAGCGGATGATCGGCTTGTTGACCGAGCAGTACGCGGGCGCGTTCCCCCTGTGGATGGCCCCGGTTCAGGTTTCGATCCTGCCCATCGCCGACCGTCACAACGACAAGGCGTCGGAACTCGCGGCTCGGCTGCAAGACGTCGTGTACGACACCCGTGCCCTCCGCGTGAAGGTCGACGACCGACGGGAGACGCTGGGCAAGAAGATCCGCGAAGCGCAGCTTCAGAAGGTGCCCTACATGCTGATCCTTGGGGACAAGGATCTCGAGAACGAGACCATCGGCGTCCGCTCGCGCGAAGAGGGCGACCTCGGAGCGATGACGGTCGAGGCGTTCCTCGAACAGGTCGTAAACGCCTGATCGATCAAAGGACCCGAAAACAGAGAAAGGGCGCGGCGACTTTGTCGCCGCGCCCTTTCTCTGTTTTACTTGCCTTTGCCGTGAGGCATGGGCATAATGCTGGCCGGAGTAGCACCGGGGCCGCCGGTAGGCGAGCCTGGAGCTTTCTGACCGGCCATGTTCGCCTTCTCCGCTGCTTGCTGCTCGGGCGAAAGCGTGACCTCGGTTTTATAGTTCGGATCGTTGTCGCTGCTTCCGGAACATCCCGTTGCCAGCCCAAGAACGACGATCCCGAGAAGAATCCCGACTCGAAGGCCCGACAACTAGCTCGTGCCTCCCCAGAGGTACTTGCTCGTGTCCACGACGGCGGAGTTCTTCGGATCGGCTCCGGCCCACAGCGTGGGGGTGGGCATCACCTTGGCGTGACCATCGGTGAACGAAATCGCGACGCTTCCCTTGATGTAGTCGAACGCGCCACCGAACTGGAACCAGCTACTCGTGTTTGAGAAGTCCCAGGGACCGAACCAATAGTAAGTGTTGCTGTTCGCGTAGCTTGGCGCCTGAACGAACCAGTTGCCGCCGCCCTTGGGGGCGCGGGGGCTGGACATATCCCAGACGGAGTCGACGGTGAAGATCGTCTCTGCGGGCTTGCCAAGGGACGTGGCCGAATTCGAGTGGAATGTCCCGTCCTGCAGGAAGGGCGAGAGGTAAAAGTAGTTGTAGCCGTGTCCGTCGCGCAGCCCGGCGTTGAATTTTTTGTCGAGATCGGCGGTGGCGCCGTCGTAGAGGATGGCGTCGGTCTGCTGGGGATCAAGGGGGTTGCGGCTGATCTGCAGGTTCTTCGAGTAGGGGTAGATCAGCTGCTCACGCGACTGAACGTGGGCACTGTCTTCGGTGTTGTAGCTGCCCGCTTGCAACGGAACGATCATGTCGTCGCTGTCCGAACCGTACATGAGCGAAGCGAGATTGTCTTGCTTGATGTTGCTAAGGTTGGACGTCTTCTTCGCGGCAGCCTTGGCCTGGGCGAAGACGGGGAAGAGGATGGCGGCGAGGATCGCGATGATGGCGATCACGACGAGGA
>CAXUKB010000208.1:0-8392 GCA_964251345.1 uncultured Fimbriimonas sp.
CCTTTCACCCTCGCTTTCTACCATGCAGTCGAGCATCTACCACCTCCGCACCTCGGGTGCCGATCTCAACGCAGTAGACGCGGAGAACAGGCTGGAAATGGCCGAAACGGCCTTCCGACCCCGTGCGTCCATCTTCGAACGACGCCGATCCGCCCATGAACCATCGACCGCGACCCGCGCTTCTCCTTTCTGCCCTGGTCGCCGTTCCCGCTCTCGCAGCCCAAGGCACGCCTCCCAACACCGATCCTCCGCGTCAAAGACACCACATCGAGTTCGGCAGCGACCCCACGACTATTGGCGCGATCCGGCGGGGAACGCCGCACGTTTGCGGGAGCGCACCAACCATCAGGTGGCCGCCCGCGACGCGTTCGCGCGGGCGACTTGAGGAAGGCACGACGTGCCTGCCAGTCGGTCCTATTCATTGAGCCCGACGACGAGGGTGCAGCCTGCCTGCTGGCGGACGTCGCTTTCCGAGAAGGCCGCCCGCACGAGGCGGGCGAGACTATGGCTCGACTCACGCACAAGGACGCCGATCCTGAAGTGCTTCTTCGTGCCGCGCTCGCGGTCGCACTCCAACGTCAGGTACGGCCCGGTAATCAGGCCTACAGCCTCGCTCAACTCTCTGGTCCCGTCCCTAAGTCCATGCTCCAGGGCTCGCTGCCATCGGAGGGTGGTCCTCAGGGCGCGTCGCTCGTCGCCGCTCTCGCCCTCGGGGTGCTGTCGTTCTCCGAGGAGGCCCGGGGTGAGTTGTACTATGGCATTGCGTGCGGCTCGACCCCGGCAACCCATTAGCCAACTACGATCTTGCCGGGATCGAGGCCGGAAGTGGGCGCTACGCCTCGGCCCGGTCCCGCCTGCGGCCCGCGGCCAAACGGAGCGGCAAGGCGATGCGTGAGATCGTCCAGCGCTCGATGCACAACCTCGACCGTGCAGAGGCTAAGGCGGCGAACGAAAAATCCAAACCTTCCTAGACTCTCCGCATCGATTTCCTATCTTCCTCGCCTTCAATGGGCGACTCGCGGAGGGGTTCCTTATCGTGTGCCTTTCCATCGATCCGTTCCGGACGTCGCACCCAGTGCCGGAGAAAACCGAAGTCAAGGGCGACATTCGGCGTCGACCGCTGAGGGAACCGATCGGAGGTGATTCGCGTGGACTCTTTTAAGGCGCTTCCCTTGCCTCCGCCTACTCTCACGGACCCTTTATCGACATGAACACACTCAGCTATCGAAAGCCCATCGGCTACATTGCATTCGGGATATTGATCGTCCTTGGGTGCGCCCAGCGGGAGTTCGCCGCGGGTACCCCTTCGAAACCCTCCGCGCATCAGAACGGTATTTTGTCGGGCAAGGCGGCGTTCGCGGACTTCGCAAACGAGCAGCCGGGGGTAAAGCGGCACATCACCACGGCGGACCTGCCGGAGCCCTACGCGACCCAGTCGGCCAACAACCAGCCGCACCTCGTGCCGAGACCCGAGGGCGCATGGCCCAAGGTTCCGGCAGGCTTCGTCGTCACGGAGTTCGCGACCGGCCTGCGCAACCCAAGGCAGATCGTCACCGCGCCCAACGGCGATCTCTTCATCACGGAAAGCGGGGCGAATCAGGTTCACGTCCTGCGCGGCATGAAAGACGGACACCCCGAGACCGACGAAGTCTACGCGACCGGCCTCAAGCAGCCGTTCGGTCTCGCGTTCTACCCGAACGGCGCGAATCCGAAGTATCTGTACGTGGGCAACACCGACGGCGTCGTGCGATTCCCCTACAAGAACGGCGATCTGAAGGCCTCCGCGGCGTCCGAACACATCTGCGACGTTCCGAGCGGCGGACGCCTCACGGGCGGCGGGCACTGGACGAGGGACGTGAAGTTCTCTCCCGACAACAAGACGTTGCTGGTCTCGGTCGGCTCGGTCTCCAACGTGCACGAGCGACCCGACATGGCCGACGAGCGCCGCGCCGACATCCTCGCCTTCACCCCGGAGGGCAAAGATGAGCGCATCTACGCGAGTGGAATCCGTAACCCGGTCTCGATCGCCTTCCACCCGCGCACCGGCGATCTCTGGACCTCGGTGAACGAGCGAGACGGCCTCGGCGACGACCTCGTCCCGGACTACATCACCCGGGTGAAAGAGGGAGGGTTCTACGGCTGGCCGTGGTACTACCTCGGCGGTCACCAAGACCCGCGTCACGCCGGAGAGCACCCGGAACTCAAGGACAAGGTGCTCGTGCCGGACGTCCTTCTCACGTCGCACATGGCGTCGCTGGGCATGACCTTCTACACGGGCAATCAATTTCCGAAGGAGTACAAGGACGATATCTTCGCCGCGGAGCACGGCTCTTGGAACCGATCTCGGCGCGTGGGCTACGAGCTAATCCGGGTTCCGCTGAAAGGCGGGGCGCCGGCCGGAGGATACGAGGACTTCATGACCGGCTTCGTCACGCCCGAGGGCAACCCCTGGGGGAGACCGGTTGGCGTGGCGGTGGCCCAAGACGGCGCCCTGATCGTGACGGACGACGGATCGAACACCGTCTGGCGGATCGCAAAACAATAGCCCCGTAGAAGGTTAGGACCAGCCCTCAGACCATCGATTTTGCGTTGAAGCTCTCGGCAAACTCCCGTCCTTTGGGCCATCTCCTCGTCCAAGCGCCCGAGCCGGTCTTGATCGTAGGAGTTTTCCTTACCAACGGGCGCGACCCACCCTAAGGCAGCCGTCATCGGGCGGTTGTCAAAGGGTGAAAGGGAGTTCGCGCTCGTGACGGAAGTTTTCTGTGGAGCGGTTGCGCGTTGCTCTGTTTCTTAAACGTCCCTGGACATCACTAGACTGAAATCTTGCCGCTCGTGTCTTTAGTTTTCGTTCCTAAAAGCGTCAGACAAAGATCCCGTTTCCTCTCGTTTGTGAGAGAGGGGCAGGGGTGAGTAGTTCGAGAGCTGCTAACGAGGGCTCAATCGAGAGCCTCGCTCACGTTCAGGCAGAACCCGCTTCGGACAGGTTCGTCCGAACGGCTCTGACGAGTTTCAAAGAAGGCAAGGAGTTCGACTCGTCGCTCTAAGGATGCCAAGCGGCCTCCCCTGACGTGGCACGATTTCGCCGATCTCGAAAGTCGACACCAAAGAAGGGGGCAGCTCGACCGTGAGTTTGTCGCCCGCGAACGGCACCCCAGGCTGGCTGCGGTAGCGGGCCTCGCCCTTCGTTTCCGTGGCCCAGTGGGAAGCAAGACGATGCCTCAACCGAAAGGCCGAGAGGTCGAACGTCCTCGTCGCCGCTTCGGGCCGTGGGCCGCGACCACGTGAGGATCGCCATGCCGGGGCGAACGTGGCGCGTGTACGGTGCGAGGACGAACAGCTTGGGATTGACCTTCTTGATCGTCGCGGAAGGCATGTCGCAATCGAGGAAGCCCCAGCCGCCGCCGTCGAGGGGCTGCCAGTAGCACCAGGCGGCGACCCTCAGCACGTTCAGGTCGAGGCTCAGCTCCCGTGCGGTGGAGAGGCCGGTCGCGTCGCCGTCGCCGTGCTCGGAGTTCCAACGAAGCCTTTCGCCGAGCGCGGTGGCGTAGGCCTCGCGGGCGGGCGCGGACGGCTGGTAGCCGTGGACGTTCGCCCGCGCGACGAGCGACTTGGACCGCTCGTCGAACGCGTTCCAGGTGGCGAGGACCTGACCGAAGGCGGTCTCGTCGGAGGCGGCGAGAGGGATCATGGGTTGGGCTCCAGGCCGAAGGGCGCGTCGGAGACGTAGACGCGATAGTCTCGGATGCGTCCGCTTGCGTCCGTCCCCCCGGCGCGGGGCAGGTAACGGACGCCACCGACCTCGCGCGTCTCACCGAGGTCGACGACGATCCGGTGGGGAGGCGGCAGGGCACTGGCCCCGGCCTCGGTGTGCCAGTACGTGGAGGTCTGGCCGTCCAGCGCGTTCTCCGCCTCGCCCGGCAGGTAGTTCGTCTCCTCGCTGCTCGCCCAAAGCAGCTTCCAGCCCGCACGCGGGAGAGCGTCGCCTCGCGGACCGAAGGCGTCGAGGCCCGCGGCGGCCGCCGAGGGACCCTCGCCGAAGGCGCTGAGCGCCTCGAAGGCCAGGTAGCGCCCCCGCACCGGACGGTCGAAGGCCACCTTCTGCCATCGGGCCTCCTCGGTGAACGCGCCGACCACCACCGGCTCCTGAGGCTCGAACGTTCCCTTGGCCCGTCTGGACCGGGCGAAGTCGAGCTCGGGTCGGAGCTCATCGAGGATCGGCTCTGCGAGTCCCGCGAGGCGCGGCCTCCTCGGACCGATTAGATCGAACACCGTGACCTCGTTGCGGCCCACTTTCAGCCAAGGACCGGGCACGTAAAGCGTTTGCTGCGGGCCGATGTTCCAGAAGCGGCCGAGGCAGCGCCCGTTGATCCAGACGACGCCCTTGCCCCACGAACGCACGTCGAGAAACGTGTCGCCGATCCTTTCCAGATCGAAGGCGGCGCGCCAAAAGGCGGGGGCTTTCGGGCCAGACGAGCCGTAACGGAGGCCCGCGAGCATCGGAGCGTCGAGGGGGAGCGGGAAGACTTCCCAAGCGGTGAGTTCGTGTCCCTCGAACTCGACCGGCCCGTGCAGCCCCTTTCGGTCGAGCACCTGCTCTCCGAAGTTGACGCGGCCCATCGCGTAGACCAGCAGATCGAGGCGAGCGGGGACCGCTCGCGCGGGTAAATCGAGCCGGTAGCGGCCACTCCGGCGATCCATAATTCCCATGGGTTCGCCGTCGAGGAACGCCCAGGCGAAATCGTGAACCGCCTTCGAGGTCAGCGTGCCCGCCGCCCCGGCGGGCACGACGGTCCGGTAGAGGATCGCCCCCCGGCTCTGATCGTAGGCCTCCATCGTGCGCGGCGTCTCGTCTCGCCGGGACTCGGGAAGGTTCTCGAAGAGCGGTGCCACGTCCCTTAGGACGAAGGACGGAATCTCGATCACCGACATGGGCGCGGGCGGATCGGGCAGGATTTCGCCCGGCCGAAGGTGGCCCGCCATCGTCGTGCGAATCGCCTCGAACTTGGGCGTGGTCCAGCCCGCCTCGCTGATCGGGGCATCGTAGTCGTAACTCGTCGTGTCCGGACTGAAGGGACGGTCGGCTCCCGCCCAAAGACCGAAAGATGTGCCGCCGTGCGCCATGTAGAGACTGAACGAGCGCCGCTTCGCCAGCATGGCCTGTAGGTCGGCGACGATCGGACCGGGTTCGCCAGTGCGGTGACGGCGGCCCCACATATCGAACCAAGCGGGATAGTACTCACCGTTCATGAGCGGCCCGGTGGACTGGAACTCGCGGAGTCGTTCGAAAGCCCCCTCAGAGGCTCCCGCGCCGAAATTGACCACCTGAAAAAGATCGCTCCGGTGGCCATGGGCAAGATCGCCGACGGGATTGCAGGCGAAGAGCGGCACGTCGAAGCCGCCGTCGAGAAGCGCCTGGCGGAGCGCGCCCATGTACTCGGGATCCTGGCCGAACGAGCCGTATTCGTTCTCGACCTGCGCCATGAGGATCGGTCCGCCTCGCGTGATCTGTTGCGAGCCCAGGACGCGCGTCACCTCGCGCAAAAAGCGCGTGGCCGGGCCAAGGAATTGTGGGTCGGTCGAACGCAGTTCGATGCCGTCGCGTTGGGTCAGCCACCATGGCAGACCGCCCATCTCCCACTCGGCGCAGGAATAAGGGCCGGGGCGGAGCAGCACCCAGAGCCCCTCTTCTTGGGCGATTCGGCAGAACTCGGCGGCGTCCGCTTGGCCCTTCCAATCGTACGTGCCTTCCTCCCACTCGTGGAAGTTCCAGAAAAGGTAGACGCAGACGGCGTTCAGGCCGAGGGCGCGGCACATTCGCAGTCGATGCCGCCAGTACTCGCGGGGAACGCGCGGGAAATGGATCTCGCCGCAACGAATCACGAAAGGCTCGCCGTCGAGCAAGAAGTCGTCTCTTCCGATAGCGAAGGTATGTCCTGCGGAAGAACCGGAGTTTGGTACAGACGGTTCGTTAAGAGGAAGGACAGTCATGAGGATCGTTGGGCCTTGAAACGCCCTGAGGGCTCACCCATTTCGCTGGTACACCCGAACGTAGTCGATCTCGTACTTGCGAGGAAAGATGGTCGCGGAGGGGTCGCCGCCGTTCGAGCCGATCGCAAGATTCAGGAGGATGTAGTGAGGCTGACGGAACGGATTGAATCCGTCGGGGTTCACCGTCTTCGTCGTGTCCGTGTCGTTTAGAAGCCGACCGTCGAGGTAGAGCTTGATCGACTCTTCGTCCCAGTCCATTCGCCAGACGTGGAATTTCTCGTCCCATTTCTTGTCCTCTGCGACGAACTCCGCGAAGGGGACCTTCGCGGAGTTCCACGTTCCCCCGTTCGCGCCATAGACCGTGTTGGCTAGAACGGTGCTCCGGTAGAACTCCATCACGTCGACCTCGCCACAGGCCGGCCAAGGCTTGTCCACGCCGAGGGTCCATATGGCGGGCCAGAGACCCGGCTTCGCGGAGATCCTTGCCCGCACTTCGAAGCGGCCGTACTGCCACTGGTGCATTCCCCTCGTTTGCAGGGACGACGAGGTGTACTCCGCGAACTCACGGTTGCGTCGCCAGTCCTTGCTGCCCGGCTCGTACGCGGGATTGGGAACCCGCTCGCGGCGTCCTTCGATGACGAGCTTTCCATCTTCGACGCGGGCGTTCGCCTCTTGGTACCACTGAAGTTCCTGGTTGCGCGCGAAGCCCTGCTCGAAACGCCAGCTCGTCGGGTCCGGAGGTCCCGGCTTATCAAACTCGTCCGACCAGACAAGGCGGTAGGCGGACAACA
Organism: uncultured Fimbriimonas sp.; assembly: GCA_964251345.1. Classification (GTDB taxonomy): domain Bacteria; phylum Armatimonadota; class Fimbriimonadia; order Fimbriimonadales; family Fimbriimonadaceae; genus Fimbriimonas. Next base: position 6,780 of record CAXUKB010000208.1, read on the forward strand.
ACGCGGCGGCGAGAAGGATCATGGTTTAGCCTTTTCTGGGATGTAGCGCGAGCTTGTGCCCGCCCTTCTGCGATTCAGGGGACGCTCTTCGAGAGCAATCGCGTCGATTTTGTGACGATTTGCTCCGAACTACGGGGTTTAGTATGGCATTTCGAGCAAAGCGCGTCTATACTGATCAAACCTTTGAGCACGACGCTCAAAGGTTTGAGCACGGGGCCGTTCTCATGAGCGAACTTCTTTCGAATAGCCGATCGCGCGCCACGCTGAGCGACGTGGCAAAGGTGGCGGGCGTCTCCGCATCGACGGTCTCCCTCGTGCTCGCGGGCAAGGCCGGAAAGCGTCGGATCTCCGAAGAAACCCACAAGCGCGTCCACGAGGCCGCGCTTGTTTTGGGTTATACGCCGAGCCTCCTTCACCGCTCCATGCGGCGCGGTCGCACCCACGTCATCTCGTTCTACAACGCGTTTCGAAACCGCGAATGGAGCGACCTGTACATGGACCGCATGTCGGCGGGCGTCGAGCACGCAGGAGGTAGCTATGGCTACGACGTCCTCGCTCACTGCAATTACAACCGAAGCGCCCAGGAGACGTTCGAGTTTCTGAATGGCGGCTTTTCCGACGGTGTGATCCTGTTCGGCCCGCTGGAGAGCGACCCGCTTCTTCCCCTGTTACGCGCGTCGAGCTTGCCTTCGGTCCTGATCGGAAAGCTAGGTCACGAGGCGGTGCTCTCGAGTGTCCAGGACGACGAGGAGACTGGGATGCGGCTGATCGCAGAGGCACTCGCCGAGCGAGGCCACGTTCGCATCGCCGTCGTGGTTGAGGAGATCGGCGGCGTGTTCGACCCGACGGGGCGCTTCCGACGTCTCCAGCGGGAGCTTGCGGTCTTGGAAGTCGATCTCCCCGAGAGTCAGGCCGTAACCTGGAACGGTTCGGCAGCCGAGACGCTCGCCAACATCTTGGCCCTTCCGGAGCGGCCGACCGCGGTGTTCGTCTGGCACGATCGGGCCGCTTACCGCATCGTCGAGGCCTGCGGGTTTGCCGGTGTGCGCGTACCCCAGGATCTCTCGGTGGTTGGCTACGACGGCCTGGTTTGGCCGTCGGCCACTCGTCACGTCGTCGCCTCGACCAGCGTCGCGCTCGACGCCGTCGGACGTGCTGCAGTCAGGACCCTCGACCGCCTTATTCAAGGCGAGCCTGGACCACTTACCGAGTCTATTTCCGTCCAGTTCCACCCTGGGACCACCCTTGGTCCCCCCGACCTAATGCCTTAGCTCCAACGCAGGAAAACTATCATGCAACGAAAAGCATTCACCCTTATCGAGCTCCTCGTCGTCATCGCGATCATCGCGATCCTCGCCGCCATCCTCTTCCCCGTCTTCGCGCAGGCCAAGCGCGCCGCGAAGGACACTGCGGCCCTCTCGAACGCTAAGCAGTCGGGCACCGCTTTCGTTATGTATGCGGGGGATTACGACGACATGGACATGATCTTTCAGACGGACTACCACCAGAACTACACTCCGTGGCCGATTCTGGCGTACCCGTACACGAAGAACGTCGACATCTTCTTCGATCCGGGGAGAACCAAGGACGTCACGATCTCGCCGCAAAACACC
>CAXUKB010000209.1:0-6097 GCA_964251345.1 uncultured Fimbriimonas sp.
TGCCTGGACTGCGAGACATGATCAAGAACGTCCAGGAGATCGCCCCTCTCAAGCGTCCCTATGGCCAACAGGAAGCGGCGGGCGCATCCCTGTACCTTCTGAGCGACCTGAGCCAAGGCGTCACCGGTCAAATCCTGTTCGTCGATTCCGGCTACAACGTTATGGCGTTTTGAAAGGAGCAAGCACTTAGGCAAGGGAAAGCCTTCCTTGCCCGGTCTCTATTTCCCCCCTTACATATACGATGGCTCTCCTTACCGTTCCCAACTGGTCGTTCGGCCGGTCGAAGGCGATGCTTCGTTGCTTCGGCGAGGCTCTCGAGGCACGGCAGGTCAAGGTGCATTACCTTCGCGGCGACCTTGACCACAACCGGACCGTCTCCGCCTTTTCCGGCTCGCCGGAGGCCGTTCGGGCGGCCATCCTCGATCTGGCGGCGTGCGCGCTCGAGTCGATCGACCTTTCCCGCCACGTCGGCGTCCACCCTCGAATCGGGGCTCTCGACGTCCTACCTTTCGTCGTCGACAGCCCCGAAGATCTTCCCGAAGCCCTCCGGATCGCCGAAGACGTGGCCGAGCAGCTCGCCGAGCGCTACGCGATCCCGGTCTTTCTCTACGAGCGGTCGGAACGTGGCCGGCACGAGGGCGACTTGCCTTCTCTGCGGCAGGGTGGCTTCGGCGGACTCCTGGAACGTGAACTCCGGCCCGACTTCGGGCCTTCGCGCGCCCACCCCCGGCTCGGGGCGACCGTCGTCGGCGTCCGCGATCCGCTTATCGCCCTCAATGTCGACCTGCGCCACCCCATGGCCAACGCCGCGCGACAGATCGCGGCCGAGATTCGTGCGGGTCGGACCGAGGGCGACTCGAAGTTCCTTGGCGTGCGGGCGCTTGGCCTGACTCTCCCCTCCCGCGAGATGAGTCAGGTGTCGCTCAACGTCACCCTGCCCGACCTCACGCCCCTCGATCCCATCGTCGAGTGGATCGAGAGCCGCGCGCGCGGGTTGGGCGTCGCCTCCGCGGGAGCGGAGTTGATCGGCGTGATTCCCGAACGCCATCTTAAGGGCGCGACCCGGGTCCCGTTCGAACCGGCGCAGGTCGTGTAGCCGGACGGCCTGGAGATAACCGGCAACCGTACGCATTGCAGTTTCGACAGAATCGCGTTATAGTGTGCGGCGTGAGGCCTCTTTTCGCGGCGATGGTGACGCTTCTGGCTGCCCTTGGGTCGGCGCAGGAGGTACGCCCCATGTCTCCGGGCAACAGCTTTACACGCGCGACCTACCGGCAAGCCCAGAAGGAGGGACGGGACTGGCCCGACTTCTCTTCGGGCGAGGACGGAACGGTGGTCCACATCACCGGAGATGCGAGCAACGCGGACATGACGGTCGCCAGCACGGTCGACGAAGCGCGGCTTCTCGAAGCCGTTCGGCAAGCCGCGCTCGCCGCGGGTTTGCCCCGGACGGATTACTTGGAGCGCCAGACCGCGACCTCGGCGGCGGTGGACGCGGAGTTCAACAAGTACCTTCGACGCGAAGGTCGCGACACTCGGTTCTCCTTTCCCCTCGCTCGATTGCTCGCGAGCCTGAAGGCGGCGAAGCTGCCCTCCCCCTTGCGGATCGCGATCGAGAAGGAGGGACAGTCCGCCACTCTCGTCGGGCCCAAGGATCGGCTTGAACTTTCGAAGGACCGTACGCTGTTCTCGCCCGAGGAGTTGGCCGGTTACGACACCCTCGACATTCGCTTCCATCTGGAATGGTGGGCGCCCCTTGCCGCGGGGACGTTCATGCTGTTCTTCGTTGGGATCTTCGCCCTTGGTCCGGCGGTGATGCTCAAATCGTTGCGGAAGAAGGCGGTCGTCGGACCGCCTTCGTCGCCGCCTACGCCCGAGCAAGTTCAGGAGGCTTACGACGCGGCGGCCAAGATTCCCCGGTGGAAGAGAGGTCTGCTCTCCTCGCCGATCCTGCTGTTGACGCCGATGATCCTCATGATCTCGTCGAAACCGATCGAGACGCAGGCGTTCGCGGCGATGCCGCGCTGGTTTAAGGACGGCTTCGGGTCCCCTTGGCTCTTCGTCGGCATTATCGGGCTTTCGATCCCGATGATCGTGCTCACCGGCCTGCGCGCCCGCAAGGTCCGCAAGGCGCTCCCCGACGTTCCCAACCCACTAGGCGGGATGTGGCCGCTGTTTATGGGCCTCTTCTTCATGATGGGGCTGCTCGTCGCCGTGAGAGTCAAGCCGGACCTTTTCCGATCGGTGCCGTCCGAATACCGGACGCTCCTCATCTTCTCGGTTCCCGCGCTGATGGGCGGCCTCGCCGTGTTTCTCATGTGGCGAAACTCGCGCGGCGGGAGCCGGAACCTTCCCCCAGACGACCCGCTCGTAGCCATGGCACGGGACATGGGCAAACGGGCCGGGGTTAGGGTGCGGCGGGTGGTCGAGCGGAAGCACGGCGGCGCCAACGCGTTCGCCACGCTCTTCGGAACGATCGGCGTCACGGCCAAGCTCCGGGAGACGCTCGACGAAGGCGAGACGCGGGCGGTGTTGGCGCACGAGATCGGGCACCTCAAGGCGTCGGATCCTTGGCGCTTTCTCGCGCTGACCTTGCCACCGACGCTTGCGCTTTACGCTCTCTGGTGGTGGATCGAGGCCCGAACGCCCCTCGGCGACAACCCCGCCGCGCGTTTCCTCCTCCAGATGTTTTTCTGGTTTGGTCTACCGGCGCTTTTCGCGCGCGCCTTCTCGCCGAGAAAGCGGCGGGCCGAGCACGCCGCGGATCTCTTCGCGCTGGAGCAGACGGGCGACGTGGACCTCGTGGCGCGGGCGCTGGTGAAGATTCACGACGCCAATCTCGCGCCTCACCGCCTCCACCCGCGCGACGAGCGCGTCGCTTCGCACCCGGCGCTCGAGAAGCGCTTGGTCCGACTCAGGGAAGCGGCGGAAGGGGCTCACGCGGCCGAACGAGGCACATAAAGCGCAGACCGAGGCTTCGGCTAAACCTTGGTGAGGAAGACGGTATGCACCTCGCCCGTGTCCGTAACGTAAAGCTCGTGGCAAATCACGTCTCCCGCGGCGGAAGCGGCTTCGGACAGAGCCTTTTCGAGCGTCTCGATCGAAGTCTTCTGGTCGAGATCCAAAATCCCCGCGGATCGGGAGAGGAGCCGGACCGCGTACCCTTCGGGGTCGTCGCAGTATCCCAGCGACAGCACGAGAGTCCCCTTCGATTCGAGGTACTCCACTCCGATGCTCTTTGCGGAGATCGTCGCGGCGGACGTAAATGCGCTCACCTGAGCATCGAGTTCTTCGACGGAGCGGCCGACGAACACCTTAAAACTGTTATGAACCTGCTGCTGAATAGCCATGCGAATGGTTTACCCGAGTCGCCGTTTCCAACCTAAATGGCGTGACGGAGGACCCTAATAGGTCCTCGGACCCTGGCGGCGCACCGTCGACCTCGCTATAATGGCCCTGGTGTCGAGCTCCCCGAGAACGAGTGGGGAGTGGGCGCACCGGAAGGAATCGGCTAGAAAAACTTAAGATGGCCAAGCTCACCACGGCGGGCAAGATCGCCGCTCTCATCATCGTCGCCGGCGTCGCATTCGGTGGATACAAAGTTTGGAAGTCCAAGGGCGGCTCCTTTGCGAGCCTCGCGCCTCCCGCGCAGGGCTCCGAGTCGAACATTCCCGGCAAGGTCAACCTCCCGAGCGGCGGACCGGAGGGCGGCACGACCACCGTCTCCAACGTCTCGATGCCGAGCGACGGCGCGGGATGCACCGACCGGCCCGAGATCCGCGTTCTTCACTGGGCGTGGAACGCCCACCTCGGCGCGATGTTCGCCGTCGGCGGTCCTCAGTCCACGAGCGGAAGCCTCGCCTGCAAGTACGGCGTCAACGTGAAGTGGACCCGCCAAGACGATTCGGGCAAGATGCAAGAGGCGCTCGTCGCCTTCGCCCAAGCCCTGAAGAACGGGGACGCGAATCCCACTGCGGGCGCGCATTTCGTCACGATCATGGGCGACGGCGGCGCGCAGTTCCTCGCCGGGCTGAACAAGACGCTCGCCCGGTTGGGACCGGAGTACACGGCCAAGATCGTGGGCGTCATCGGCTACTCGCGCGGCGAGGACAAGCTGATGGGACCCGCCGCCTGGAAGACCAACCCCTCCCTCAGCCGGGGCGGCGTCTGCGCGGGCGTCCTGCGCGACGGCGACTGGAACATCGCCCTGAAGTGGCTCGGCGACAACGGCCTGAAGAACAATCCGGATCCCAAGACCTACGATCCCGACGCCCTCAACTGGGTTGGGGCGGACGACTACCTCAAGGCGCCGGAAGACTACATCGCGGGCTACTCCGAGGTCCGTCCCGTGGTTCGGAACGGCAAGCCGACGGGCGAGACCAAGCGGATTACCGTCGACAGCTGCGTCACCTGGACCCCAGGCGACGTGAACGTCGCCACCCAGAAGGGCGGCCTCCAGAACATCGTGTCGACCAAGGAGTACACGACGCAGATGCCGTGCGTCGTGATCGGCATCGACAAGTGGATGAAGGACAACTCCCAGCAGGTCACGAACATGCTGCGGGCGTTCCTGGAGGGCGGCGAAGCGGTGAAGGCGAATCCAAAGGCCTACGACAAGGCGTTCGAGATCGAAGACAAGGTCTTCGGCGAAAAGAGCACGGGTCCCGCTTATTGGAAGCGCTACTACGAAGGCGCGACCGACAAAGACAAGACCGGCGTACCCGTCGAACTCGGCGGCTCCTACACGAACGGCCTTGCCGACGCCCTCGCCGACTTTGGTCTCGGCAACGGCACCGCAAACCTCGTCGAGGCGACCTACACCGCGTTCGGTGACGTCGTGAAGCAGCAGTATCCGGAGCTCGTCCCCAGCTATCCGCCCTACTCCCAAATCGCGGATCTCACCTACCTCAAGGCGCTCGCCGCCAAGAGCGGAGTCTCCGTCGCCTCGATCACGAAAGCGGTGCCGACGGTCACGCCCAGGCGGACGGGGAGCAAATCGACCGTCCTCAGCCGCCGCACTTGGAACATCCCCTTCAACACCGGGAAGGCCACCTTCTCGTCCCAAGCGAAGAGCAGCCTGGAGCAGATGCGACGCGACCTGCTCATCGCGAGCGGTGCGACGGTCGAGATCCACGGCCACACGGACAATCAAGGCGACCCCTCCGCCAACATGAAGCTCAGCGAATCCCGTGCCTTCGCGGTGGAGAACTGGCTCAAGAACCGCGGCGCGGCGAGCTTCGGCTCCGACCGCATCCAAGTGTTCCCCCACGGCTCGACCCAACCCGTGGCGCCGAACACGACCAACGCGGGCCGCGCCCAGAATCGCCGCGTCGAAATCATCCTCAAGACCAATGGCTGACGAACCGGTCGTCGAAGTGGTGGGGGCCGAGAACCGCACCACCCAGGGGTCGCGCCCTTTGGGGTCTTCCGGCCGAACCGCACCGTCTCGCCGAGCGCGTTCCGGCTTTTGGTCCTCGGCCAGCTCGTCGTCTTCCTCATCGTTTGGTTCCGGTCGCCCTTCGCGGTGCTTCCGCGCCCGAACGAAGTCGTTGCGGCGCTGAAGGACCTGTGGCTGACGCAGGGGCTCGGTCCCGACCTCTTTACGAGCTTCCGGCTCAACCTTCACGCGATGGCCTGGATGCTGCTCTTGGGTCTCGGCCTGAGTTACCTCACCGTCGTGCCGTTCTTCCGCCCCATCGCGGCGGCCGTCGGGAAGGGCCGATTCCTTAGCCTCGCGGGATTCTCGCTGCTGTTCACGGTCATCGTGGGCGGCGGCTATCCCCTCAAGCTCTGGATCCTCGTGTTCGGCATGACGACCTTCTTCGTCACGTCGATGTCGGACGTGGTGGCGGCAATCCCCCGCGACGCCTTCGATCACGCCCGCTCCTGCCGCATGTCCGAGTGGCGGGCGGTGTGGGAGGTCGTGGTGCTGGGCACGGCGGACAAGGCGTTCGAGGTGCTTCGGCAGAACGCGGCGATGGGCTGGCTCATGCTCACCCTCGTCGAGGGCATCGTCCGCTCGGAAGGCGGCCTCGGCACGGCGATGCTGAACCAGCAGAAGCAGTTCCGCATTCCCGAGGTCTTCGCAATCCAACTC
>CAXUKB010000209.1:6107-8358 GCA_964251345.1 uncultured Fimbriimonas sp.
AACTCCTCATCCTCATCGTCGGCATGACCCAGGACTGGGCGATCGGAGCGATCCGCCGGCTTGTGCTTCCCTACGCCGACCTACGGCTCGAGCGGAGGGTCGCGTAATGCCCTCTCTCGAGCACTCCTACGCCGGAACGCTACTCAAGGTGGAGAGCGTCAGTCTCACCCTGGGCGGCAAGCCGATTCTCCGTGACGTAGCCATCGAGGTTCGCGACGTGGTCCGTCCCGGTATGGCGCAGGGCCAGGTCGTGTCGCTTCTCGGTCCCAGCGGCATGGGCAAGACGCGCCTGTTCCGCATCATGGCCGGCCTCGACAAGCCCGACTCGGGAACCGTGTTGGTGGGCTCGGAGCAGACGCCGGTGACCCGGGGGCGGGTCGGCGTGGTGTTTCAGCACTATCCGCTCTTCGACCACCGGACGGTGCTCTCGAACCTCGTGGTCGCGGGGCGGCAGGTCGGGCTGTCGAAGGCGCAGGCGGAGGAAACCGGGCGCGGCTTCCTCCGGCGCTTCGGCCTGGAGGGCAGCGAAGGCAAGTACCCCGCCCAACTCTCGGGGGGAATGCGCCAGCGGGTCGCGATCGCGCAGCAGTTCATGTGCAGCGACGACCTTCTGTTGATGGACGAGCCGTTTTCCGGACTCGACCCGCTCGCGGTCACACGGATGATCGAGTTCGTGCAGGAGGTCGCCTCCCAGGACGAAACGAAGACGATCGTGATCGTGACCCACGACATCACGGCGGCGATCGAAGTTTCGGACACGATTCTCATGCTCGGCCGCGATCGCGACGTCAAGGGCGATCCAGTTCCCGGCGCGCGAATTCAGCACGTTTACGACCTTGTGGGGCGGGGCCTCGCGTGGCAAAAGGGAATCACGTCTTCCCGGGAGTTCATGGCCTTGCTCGCGGAGATCCGAGAGGCGTTTCCGAGACTGTAGCAAGAGGCAGAAAAAAAGGAGAACCTCCCGTTCTTACCCCTTCCCAAACTTTCCTTCCTCGCGCTTCCGGGTATCACCTATACGCGCCCATGCCCGGCCCCAACCGAGTCCGAGACGCCTTCATGGAGGGCTACAACACCGTCGGCCTCGCATCGCTCGTGGCGGTCTCGGCGGCGCTCCTCAATCCGCTGCCCCTGATCATGGGCGCGGTGGCCGAGGCCGCCTACCTCCTGTTCGTGCCCGACTCGAAGTGGTACGCCGAGCGGGTCGAGGCGAAGTACGACGCGGCGGTGGCCGAGCGGCGGGCAAAGCTCAAGCGCGAGGTGCTGCCGACCGTCTCCGGCGCCACCGCCGACCGTTTCCTTCGCCTCGAGGCGGTGCGGACGCAGATCGACTCGCAGACCGGCGGCGACCGAAAGCCGTACCGCCTCGTCCTACGCAAGCTCGACTACCTGCTGGAGAAGTTTCTCCTCTTCGGCCAAAAGCAGGCTCAGTTTCGAAACTACCTCTCGAATCTCCTGGCCGAGGTCGAGAACCTGCCCGCGGGTACGCCGAACGAACGGCAGGTCGTCGAACCGGGAGAAGGCTGGGCGCGCTGCACCGCGGAGCGGATCCAGAAACATTACGAGCACGAGATCGAGCACATCGGCGAGACCCTCGGCAAGGAGTCGAACCTCCACACGGTCGCGATCCTCGAGAAGCGCGGCGAGGTGCTCCAGCGACGCCGCGAGTACGTCGAACGGATCGCGGAGACCCTGACGAACCTGGGCCATCAGCTCGGACTCATGGAGGACACCTTCGGACTCATCAACGATGAGATTCGCGCCCGCTCGCCGGAGCAGGTGCTTGCGGACATCGACGGGGTGGTTTCACAGACCGACACCCTCACCGAACGCCTCGAAGAGGTCGCCCCCTTCGACACCGCCGCGCTGGAGTCGGGCGCGGAACGGCTGTACAATGCGTAATAGATCGTGAGTGGTGGATGGTAAGTCGGGGTAAGCGATCGATGTCCATTCATCACCCATGACCCATTAAGCACCAAGATGCCCCTCAACGACGCCCTGAAGAAAGCGGTCGGCCTGTTCGTCGAGGTCGACCACGACGACGCGCCGGTCGCCTCTACCCCCTTCCCCACCGCGCCTTCGGCGGAGCCCACGCGCGCCCCCGCACCTGCTCCGAAGGTCACGAAGTCCTTGGAGCAGATCGCCCGGGAGCAGCCAGGACCGAGCCTCGACGAGATCAAGGTTCCCGAGACGCCGACGCAGCCCGTCGAGCGCGCCGACGGCAGCGTCGATTACGCCGCCATCTACTCGATGG
>CAXUKB010000210.1:0-1377 GCA_964251345.1 uncultured Fimbriimonas sp.
GCTCTACCGCGAGCAGTTCCGAGTGGCGCTCGAAGCGCGGTGAGCGGCACAGGCGGCGTCGCCTCGGTGAAAAGCGTGAACGGGTTCGCGCACTCCCAAACTAAAGTCGGTCGCCGACCTTGATGCGCGCACCGTTGGCCCAGTCGCGGCCGGACATCCGACGCTTACCCTCCGGCTGAACTTCTAGCAGACGCAGGGCGCCGCCCGCGAAGGCGACGATGGGCTCGGGAGCGGTCGCGAGGACGGATCCGACTTCGCCCGTAATCTGGGAGAGCCGCGCTCCTTGAATGCGAAGAACCCCGGACGAGGTGCGCAAGAAAGCGCCCGGAGCCGGAGTAAAGGCGCGGAAGCGGTCGTACTCGGCCTTTGCGTCGCGCGAGACGACGAGCTCGGCCTCGGCCTTCTCGACCTTCGGCGCGGTCGTCGCCCTCGACGAATCTTGAGGTGTCCGGGGGTAGTCGCCGGCGACGATCCGCGGCATCCACGCGGTCGCGAGGTCGGCGGCGAGAAGCGAAAGTCGATCTTGGAGCTCGCCGTAGGTCTCGTCGGGACCGATCGATGTGCGGACGATCTCGATCATGTCGCCGGTGTCCATGCCGCGGTCCATCTGCATGAGGGTAATCCCCGTCTCCCTCTGGCCTTCGAGAAGGCAACGCTGAACGGGCGCCGCGCCGCGATAGTGGGGCAGGATCGAACCGTGCAGGTTGATGCCGCCGCGCCGCGCCGACTCCAGCACGGCGGTCGAAAGGATCTGCCCGTAGCTGGCGACGACGAGCGCGTCGGCATCGAGTTCGCGCAGCCGCGCGACGAACTCCGGGGCACGACTCTTCTCGGGGCTCTCGACCGGCAGGCCAAGCTCCTGCGCGACGATCTTCGCGGGCGCTGCTTGAAGCTTCATGCCGCGTCCCGTCGGGCGGTCGGGTTGAGTCACGACGAGCACGACGCTTGGCGCAAGGGCGCGCAAAGCGGGAAGGGCAAAGGCGCCGGTACCGAAGTAGATAAGCCTCATGGGCGTGGGTGGATCATGAGGAGCGGCTCAAAAGCCTCTCCTCACTCGGCATCGTGATTCGGATCGTGCCAATGAAGGGTGGACTGGTCGACCTTGTCGATGAACAGGATGCCGTCAAGGTGGTCGATCTCGTGTTGGACGACTTTGGCGGGCATTCCCTCTAACTCGAAGACGAGCTCGCGCCCCTTCCGGTCCAAGGCCTCGACCTGCACCAAGGCGGGACGGGTGACGTCGCCGTAGAGCCCCGGAATCGAAAGGCAGCCTTCCTCGCCGGTGTGAGTGCCTTCGCTCTTGACGATTCGCGGATTCACGAGGGCGGTCGGTCGAAAGCCGTCGGGAGCGATGACGATGACGCGTTGAAGGATGCC
>CAXUKB010000210.1:1387-1730 GCA_964251345.1 uncultured Fimbriimonas sp.
CCGACGCCGTTCGATTCGCGCATCGCACGCATCATGTCGTCGATGAGGAAGCCCGTCTTTTTAGAGAGACGTTCGACCTCCGTCGCCTTGCCGCGCAGGACGACATCGGGGACCTTGACGATCGGGCGTTTCGCATCGCGCGCGTACAGGTGTTGGAACGCCTCAGGGACGACGATCTCCATGAATTCGCCCTTAAGGGTACCGCGCACGGGGAGGCGAGAGAAGGCGGTGCCATGACGGAACCTTAATCGAAATTCACCAAAGCTTCCGGTAAAGTGATTTCGTCGGTTCGATGTGGCACCGGCGGATGTGTCCCATGAGCATTAAGCCGATCCCTATCGTT
>CAXUKB010000210.1:1740-6960 GCA_964251345.1 uncultured Fimbriimonas sp.
GCCAACGTCTGGACCAACAATTCGACGCTCCCCGGCTGGTACGCGTTCAATTCCGGCTCGACCAGCGCGAACACCACCCGCGACGCGACGACGACCGCCGTGACCGCCTATCTCGCCGGAACCGGTTCGAACAACCAGGGCGGCCTCTACTCGTTCGGGTCCACCGCCTCCCCGACGGACCGCGCCCTCGGATCGCTCGAATCGAACACCTACGGCGACCTGGGCTACGGAATCGCGTTCCTCAACAACACCGGCCGCACGATCAACTCGTTCTCCCTGAGCTTTACGGGCGAGGAATGGCGAAACGGCGGCAACACCGACACCCAGTCGCTGGTGTTCGATTACGGCGTCGCTTCCACCTTCAGCCCCTCGCTCTTCGACGTCTCGAACACCTCGGGCTTTGTCGCTCCGGCGAGCGGCACCTTTACGAGCCCCGTCCACACGGCGACCGCCGGTCTGCTGGACGGCAACGCCGCGGCGAACCGCGTGACGGGGCTTGGCGTAACGGGCCAATCCGTTTCGATCGCGCCCGGCGCTTACCTCGTGCTTCGATGGTGGAACAACAACGACGCCGGCAACGACCACGGCCTCGGCATCGACGACCTTTCGTTCTCCGCGACGACCCTCGCGCAACCCACGCCGGAGCCGAGTGCCCTCGCCGCCCTCGGCATCGGTGCGTTGGCGCTCCTGCGTCGACGCCGCCGCGCCTAAACCGCACACTCGTAGGACCAGCGAAAACCGACGACCCGCTCGACCCCCGAAAGGTCGCGGCGGGTCGTCTCGTGCTGCCAACCTGCGCCTTCGAACAGGGCGCGTACCTCGCTCGCCTGACGGTGGCCGACTTCCAACAGGAGAAGGCCCCCGTCTTCGAGGTGGGCGGGAGCTTCGTTGGCGAGCCGGGCGTAGAACTCCAATCCTGTCGGCCCGGAGAAGAGGGCGAACGGAGGCTCGTGGTCCTTCACTTCGGGCGGAAGCTCCTCCTCGTTCCCGATGTAGGGTGGGTTGCTGACGATGAGATCGAAGCTTTCTCCCAGAAGCGCCGCGAAGCCGTCGCTGAGGACGAAGCGCACATCCGCGCCGTGAAACCGAGCGTTGGCGCTGGCGGTCGCGAGCGCCTCGGACGAAAGGTCGATGGCGGTCAGGTCCCAGGCGGGACGCTCGAGTTTAAGGGTGATGGCGAGAATGCCGGAGCCGGTACCGAGATCCAGGACGCGGGGCGAGTCGTTGGTGATTTCGCTCTCAAGCGCGGCCTCGATAAGCTCCTCCGTCTCTTGACGAGGAATAAGGACCGAGGGATCGACCCCAAATTGGAGGCCGCGAAACTCGCGGTAACCCGTCAGGTAGGCAAGCGGCTCGCGCGCCTCGCGACGTTGGAGAAGCGTCTCGCCCGCGAGTTCGTTGAAGTCATGTTCGGGATGGGCGAGGAGCCAAGAACGGTCGACCCGAAGCACATGGGCGGCGAGCACCTGGGCTTCTAGGCGCGGCGAATCGACGCCCGCTAGGTCGAGGCGCGTCGTCGCGTTACGGAGCCACTCGTCGAGGCGCATGGAAAGGCTTGCCCGGCGAACATCGCCAACGATGGCAGACGATTGCCCAAGCCATTGTGAGCGATCGATCGCAACGTAAGCTACCGTGCGCCGTCTTTTGTAGTGTGCGCCCCTACGCCGACGAATTCCGCCGTTTGCGGTCGCTCGCCCGCGCGGTCGGGCTCAACCCGCACCGCTGGGGCATCGACCCGCATCTCCGACGGGGCGTGCTTGTCGCAGACCTCTTCGCGGCGGCGATGGTGGTGGTCGGCGTGATCCTGAGGAGCGTGGGGGCACCCTTCTGGTTCTTCCCGATCTTTGCCCTACCGGTGGTGGCCTTCGCGCTCGCCTTGCTGATCGTCGTCGCGGCGCAGTCGCGCGACGAAGAGCGGGTCCAGGAGGCCCGGAGACGGCGATAGTTCGGGCGTTGTGGGACGAGGTTGGGCCGCGGTCCTTGGGTTCGCCGGGCCGCTCACGAACCTAAACCGTTTGCCGCGATCTTCCGCCCGCGCTATGACACCGTCGCGTATTCCATCTCGTCTTCGGGGCCTTCGCCTGAGTAGGGAAAGGTGCGAACCACCGCCATGCCGAGCTTCTCCATGACTCGACGCGAGCGGAGGTTGGCGATCATCGTCCGGGCGACGACGCGCTCTCCCGCAAGGTCGATCAGCGCACGCGAACCCTCGGTGGCGAGGCCGCGGCCCCAGACGTCCTGCCGAAGGCGGTAGCCCAACTCCGTCTCGCCGGTGTCGCGCGCCGGCCGAAGATGGAACCACCCCACGAAACGTCCCGCCTCTTCGGCCGCCCAAAAGCCTCGTTCGCCGCGGTAGATCGAATTCAGGCGTTCGATCCACGCTAGAGCCTGCCCAAGGGAGTTTGGCTCGGGCATGTCGAGAAACTCGCGAACCGCAGGATCGGCGTCGAGGGCGACGATGGCGGGCGCGTCGCCCGGGGCAAAAGCGCGAAGGCTCAGGCGTGGGGTCCGGATTGGAGTCAGACCGTCACCAGACAGCCGTACTCCAAGCGGAGATCGAGGGGGGAACGGTGCATCGCGCGTCCGTCGCGTCGAAAGTGCTCGACGACCCCGGTCTCGGGCACGACCACGATCACGTCCTTCACGCCCTGCGAGAGGTAGAACGTTGGCGAGATATGGAGATCCTTGATCTCCGAACCCGGCGAGACCAGTTCGATGACGGCCTCCGGGACGAGGGGCGTCGAAGTTGGCGTTTCGTCGGGAAGGCGGCAAAAGACGGTGATATCGGGGCGACGGATCGAACCATCGGGAAAGAGGATCGACACGTCTTCCAATGAGTCACACCCACATCCTTTGTCGGATGCAGGATCGGGGCGAATCGAACGATCGATCCGCTTGGATCGGATCGTGTGCATGGGTGAAGGCAGGAACTCCCAAACGGGCAACCCTTGCACGATCTCCAACTTGATTCCTGTCTCGTCGGCGGCGGCCGTCGCGGCCATGAACTCCTCTTCGGTCAGGCCCATCGGCATGGTCTTATTGTACGATGGGGAGGTTCAGGGTTATGCAAGATCTTATCGCTTCCGCCCGCGCCGATTTTCTACAAGCGAAGATCGCCCTTGACCACGCTCTTGCGACGACGCCCGACGATCGGCTGAACTGGTCGCCCTCGCCCTCCGCCCGAACGCCGATTGCGCAGGTCGTTCATGCCGCCCACTCGATCGACAATATTTCGAAGATGCTGTGGGGAGACCCGTTTACGGTGCCGACGACCGCCGCGGCCGACGCGGGCTTCTTAGAGATGGAGCGCAACGTCTCCAGCCGGGAGAAGGCCGCGCAACTTTTCGATGAGAAGGCCAGCGCCTTTGTCGCCTGGCTCGACGCCTTGATTGTGGAGCGGTTAGTCGACGAGGTCGTTTTGCCTTTCGGAATGGGAAAGGCGCCAGTGTGGCTCGCGATCACATTCCCCGCAAAGCACACGATCTGGCACGTAGCGCAGATCGAATACATTCAAACCGCCTACGGCGACCGCGACTGGCACGTCCCTTACGGCCGGTGAGCGCTACTCGTCTTCGAGGTACTTCGGCACCTCGCCGTTCGGCCCATCCTCAAACTCGTCGGGCGTCGCGGGCACGACGTTGCCCCGATCGTCTCGGAGGTAGACCGTGGTCACCTCATCCTTCGTCACCACTTCATGCACGGTAAAGACCTTCGTCTCGCCCGCATCCGTCTCGCTCGCAAAGCGCATTCCGCGCCGAACATCCATCCCCTCAGTGTACGGGAATGCGCCACGAACGGTCGCAATCTCTTCAACTTTGGCCATCTTCGGCCCATTCAGGAAAGTACATCGCCGCGAATTCGGCTTCGCGCCTCTGCCGAACGAGCCTTCTCTCCGCGCGTCGCCGAGAAGATGTCAAAGACCTTAAGGCTTCTTGAAGCGTGTCGCCCGACAGATGGAGGCGGTAGGCGGCCTCCTGAGCGTCTGGCGAACCGAGAATCTCCGCGACTCGTTGCGCCCACTTCGCGAGCATGGGGTCGTCGTAGGGATAAGCCCCGAAGCTCCAGATAAGGATATTCCGGTGCGCGGCGACGAACGCTTCGGGCGTGAGACGTAGGCCGCCGCTCAGGCGAAGGATCGCCTCGCGGGTGCGCCGACGATGCTCGCGCGTGTCCATCCTTTCTGGGAAGGGCTTCATCCAGACCGTGGCAGGGTCGTCAAGCAGCTCGCGCACGGTCTGTCCTTCCCGGACCCTTTCTTCGGGGTTGGCCCCGTACGAGAGGAAGAAGTCCACCCAGCGTCGGTCGCGAAAGGAGCCGAAGAAGGCCATGAGGGTCATGCCCGCGGTCCGTCCTCCGTCGGGGTCGGCGCCTGCGTCAAGGAGCAGGCGCCTCATGGCCAGCGAGGAGGCTTCGAGCAGGGCAGTACACCCGTCATCGGTTAAGGCGTCGATGTCCGCGCCGCGCCTTAGAAGCAGGCGGGCGGCGACCACGTTGTCGTACTTGACCGCCATCATGAGCGGCGTCTTCCCATCTTGGCCCCGCTCGTTCGGATCGGCTCCCGCTTCAAGGGCGGCGAGCAGTTCGAACGGGTCGCCGCGCCCCGCGAGACAGTGGAGACTCGCCATAAAAGCATGGTAGCTGCAACGGGGTGAATCCGCCCTTTGCTCCTCGATGGGGGGGGCGGCACCGGGACGGCGCCGGATACGCTCGACCGAGACGGTCGAGCCACGGACCGGCGCTAGGCGGCGATCTCGTACTTACGCAGTCGCTCGCGCATCTCGACGACGAGCTCGGCCTCGATGTAGATGCCGTCCTCCCGGTACTCGACCTTGCGGACCTTGCCGTAGTCGTAGCAGTCCTGAAGGACGTTCGGCTCGTCGTAAGGCACGAGAGCGTGGACGGCGCCTAGGAGATCCTTAACCTGACGGACGATAGCGCGCTGGAGCGACTCCATGCCTCGACCCGTCTGGGCGGAAATCGCAACGGAGTTGGGGAACTCGGCTACCAAACGGCGTTCGATGAACGGGTCTTCGATCAGGTCGATCTTGTTGGTCATTCCGATCACCAGGACCTTTGCAGCACTGGCCTCGGGGATGCGGCGGAGGAACTCGGCGACTTCCTCGACGCGATGGTGACCTGCTCCGACGTCGCGATCAGCTAGAAAGGCGTCCATCTCGTCGATGACGATTGCGGCCGGTGCCGCCTTGATGGCCTCGGCGA
>CAXUKB010000210.1:6970-8280 GCA_964251345.1 uncultured Fimbriimonas sp.
CAGATCGATCTTGTTGAAGACGATGATCATCGGCTTGTCTTTCGCACCGAGCTTTTCAAGCGTCTGCATGACCGACTCGTATTGCGTCTCCCAGGCGGGAATGCTCACGTCGACCACATGGAGGATGAAGTCGCTGAACACGGCCTCCTCCAAGGTGCTTTGAAAGGCCGCGACGAGCTGGGTCGGAAGGTTCCGGATGAAGCCGACGGTGTCGGTGAGGAAGAGCGCGTAGCCGTCCTCCAGATCGACCTTGCGGGTGGTGGGGTCGAGTGTGGCGAAGGGCATCGCGTCGGCCAAGAGGTCCGTGCCGCTCATGCGGTTCATGAGCGTGCTCTTGCCCGCGGAGGTGTAGCCGGCGATGGTCGCGAAAGGGAAGGGGTGCTTCCGCCGGGAGGCGCGCTGTTGGTCGCGAACGCGCTTGACGTCCTCGATGTCCTCCTCTAGGCGGCCGATCCGATCGCGGACCATCCGGCGGTCGGTTTCGAGCTTGGTTTCACCCGGACCCCTCATGCCGATGCCGCCCTTTTGGCGCTCGAACTTGGTGTACACCGACATGAGCTTGGGCATCATGTAGGTGAGCTGGGCCAGTTCGACCTGAAGCATGCCCTCTTTGGTGTGGGCCCGGCGGGCAAAGATGTCGAGAATGAGTTGGGTGCGGTCGATAACCTTCGCGCGGACGGCCTCTTGAAGGTTGCGCGTCTGCATCCCGGAGAGTTCGCAGTCGAAGATCGCGACGTCGGCGTCGGACTCGTGGATGAGGGAAGCGATCTCCTCGACCTTGCCTTTGCCGACGTAGGTGCCCTTGTGCGGCCGCTCGAGACGCTGCCGGATGCCGGCGACGGGCTCGACGAGCGCCGCCTCGCAGAGCCCTTCGAGCTCTTCTTCGACGATCCGATCCTCGGCTTCATCTTCATTGATGTAGACCAGCACCGCCTTCTCGACGGTTTGGTCCATGAGATTGTCTTTCGCCATGCGTAAACCGTATTGTGGCACCGGCACCCTGCCGGGAGTCCGTCCGGTGGGTCGTCCGACTCCGAAGAAGGCCGAAGGATCGCGCGCCTAGTACACTCAAGCCGAGGCCATGCCCTTTTCGATTCCCCCGCCCGAGGTGATCCTGGCAATTCTGATCGTGATCTTTTTCGCGATCGGCCTTCACGAGTACGCCCACTGCAAATTCGCCGACCTTGCGGGCGATCCGACGCCGCGGATGTATGGGCGGGTGACCCTAAACCTGACGAAGCACTTCGAACCCGTGGGGACGATCATGATGATCGTCACCACGGGTTCGAAGTGCTTCGTCAGGTTTAGGG
>CAXUKB010000211.1:0-2320 GCA_964251345.1 uncultured Fimbriimonas sp.
GCCGCCGGCCAAGTAAGCGACCGCCACAGGGTCGGCCTTAGCCGTGGGATGAGCTTTGTCGTACGCCGTCACGAGGGGCTTGTTCACGAACGTACCCACCGTCGAGCCTTGCGGCATGAACAGCGCCATCAGGTGCTGCATGTTCACCACCGCGCCCCCGCCGTTGTTACGGAGGTCGATGACGAGGCCGGGATACTTCGTCGCGTCCGCGATGCACTTCTCGACCTCGGCCCGGTTGTAGCCCACGTCGAAGGTCGGCAGCCGGAAGAGGGCGGTGTTCGCGTCGATCGCGGCGAGGGTGATTGGCCGACGCGTCGAGTAGGGCGCGAAAGCGAGGGTCAGGGGCTTTCGGCCTTTGATCACGACCTTAACCGTCTTCCCCGTCTCACCCTGAAGCGTCTCCCTCGTCGCCGGTTTACCGTCGATCGACTCAACGAGGTCGCCCGTTTTGATGCCCGCCTTGGCGGCGGGGCTCTCCGCGGCGACGTTCGCGACCCGGAACCCCTCCCTGCCCGGCGTTCCCGCGATGCCCAGCCCGACGGTGCGGAGGTTGCGGCGGGAGTCGTCCTGGCGGGGCGTCATAAAGCGAAAGTGGCTCGCACCGAATTGCCGCAGATCTACGTTCACCTCGCGGGCGAAATCGTCGTCCGTCTTCGCCGCGGCAAGCTTGTCCTTGCTCGCGGCGACGATCGTGTCCCAACGCGTGAGATCGATGCCCGGAACGTAGGCGCGGGTCGAGAGCTCCGACGCCACGTTCTTCATGACCTCCGCCCGGTCGGGCGGGAGATCCTGGGCGAACGCGAGCGAGGTTGAGGCGAGAACGAGGGCGAGCAGAAGCGGTCGACGCATGATGCCTGACCACTTTACGACAGGTTCGAGACTTTCGGTGCCCGCGAAAGTGAAACCCTTTACGGGAGGATCTGAATCGCGCGCACCTCCGGCTCGTTCGCACTGCCCTTGCGGAAGCCGATGACGAGGTTGCCATTTCGGTCGGGCGCGATGTTCTTGAACTCCTTGACGAGCGCCCGGTTCGCGCCGCCCGCCTCGGCGAAGATATCGAATTCGTCCAGCACGCGCTGTCGGCCGATGGTTACCGCGAAGCGTCGACCGCCGACTCGAGGCTGGGATGTCTCGGCGAACACCAGGCGGACGGTGTACGTTCCCGCGGGTACGGCGATGGTGTACGTCGACTCGCCCCAACGCTCCGTCGCGAGCACGTCGGGCGGCAGATCGTAGCCGATAATTCGTCCGGGCTGGCGCTCCTCATTGCCTCCGCTCACGAAATCGTCGTCCGAGTTCCAAGGACCGGGCCGGTCCTCGCCCCCGCAGTCGATGCTGAGTACGGTACCGGGAAGCGCGGGATGGGGAGGCAAGGGCGGAAGGGGTGGCTCCGGCTGAGCATCCGCGTCGAGCTTGAGCCCGGATCCCTTAACGCCCCTGAGATTCCAGCCGTCGACGAATACCTGGGTGGCACCTTCGCCCTCGATCGTGACGGTTCGGCTCTCGCCGGGGAAAACGTGGATGTCATTGTCCGAGTAGAACACGGGAAGAACCCGCCTGCCATCCTTGTCTCGCAAGGAGAGGTGAGTGAGCAGCGCGACCGTTTTCGACGGGTTGCGCAGGGTAACGGTCATGCCGTTCCGAGTGCGGCGGGCGGAGCCCTCCAGCGTCACCTTTGGCA
Source organism: uncultured Fimbriimonas sp. (assembly GCA_964251345.1). GTDB lineage: Bacteria > Armatimonadota > Fimbriimonadia > Fimbriimonadales > Fimbriimonadaceae > Fimbriimonas. The sequence continues at coordinate 1,682 of CAXUKB010000211.1, forward strand.
ACGCTCCGAGAAAGGAGACGTCGTCCACGCTGCCCTTGGCGGCTTGCCAATACACGTTCTCCGAGAGGGTCTTCCCTTTCGCGTCGCGGAGCCGAAGGCGAACGATCGGACTGCTGAAAGAGCCGGAGGTGGTTGTGGCAAGCGGGGGCAGGCTCTGGTCTCCAACGATCGACCTTTGGTAAGTCCCATCCGCATCGTAGGCATCCATCACGATCGTCGCGTCGACCTTCTGCGGAAGGGTGTTCACCAACTGGACTCCTCCGTCGGGGGTCAGTTGAACGTGAACACGCTCATTCGCGACCTTCGTCCCGAACATCGCGGCGGTGGGATCGAGGTCGTGGTGGTAGAGCTGCCACACGAAGCTCGGCTGAGCCGGGTTGCTCATCCAGAGCAGCGTTCCAGAGGCGGGGGCGAAGAGACGAGCGTTTCGACCCTCGAACATCGCGCGGTAAGTTTCGTAGGTCAACATCGCGCCCTTGCGCACGAAGTCCTTAAAGCCCGCGACCCGACCGTAGCGGTGGGAAAGTGCCGCCATGTATCGGTCGCCGCCCTGGGCGCCGCGGGTGAGATCGTGGGACGCCCAGTCGTCGTTGATCGGCCACCAGTCTTTCTCCGGCATCCTGCCCTCGATCGAGGCCA
>CAXUKB010000211.1:2330-8252 GCA_964251345.1 uncultured Fimbriimonas sp.
TAGCGGGAGAACGGCACCTGGCCGTAGGGGCCGCCGCCCGAGACGCCGTTCAGCGCCGCCGAGTGGGGCTGGTAGAAGCGAGTCCCGTCGAGACTCTTTGTCATCGCCTCCAGCCCCGCTTCGATCTTTGCCGGCGGCATCCCCTCGTTCCGCCCGCACCAGATCGCGATCGAGGGATGATTTCGGTAGCGAAGGATTTTCTCCTTGGCGTTCGCGAGGAAAAGATCCTCATCGATCGGAGGCGGCCCGTCGCTTGGGTTCGCGAGCCAAAAGTCGTCCCAAACCATGATCCCGTACTCGTCGCAGGCGCGGTAAAAGTCTTCCTGGGTGCACTGCCCCACCCAGTTGCGGACCATGTTGCAGTTCGCGTCGCGGTGAAGCCGCATCTGGGCTCGCAACCGATCGAGCGGCGAGCGTTTCATCGCCTCGTCGATTCCCCAGTTGCCGCCGCGGCACATCACCGGCACGCCGTTCACCTGAACGGTCAAATCCTTCGAGTCGCCCCGGAAGTACGCCATCTGCCGCACCCCGAAGCTCGTTTCCGTGGCATCCGACTCCTTGCCCGAGGCGAAGAAGCGAAGACGCAGTCGATAGAGATCCGGCTTGCCGTAGCCGGCGGGCCACCACAGCTTCGGGCGGTCCATGCGGAGGGTGGTCTCGACCGTCTGCTCACCCGGCGCGACGGTCGCAGGGAGTCGAAAGGCGAGCTTCGTGCCGTCGACCCTTCCCTCGAGCACGCCCGTTTGAGGAACGTCGGTGGCGTTTCGGAGCGTCGTTTGGACCTTTACCTCTGCGGTGTCGACGCGCGGCAGGGGCAGGGTCGTGCGGATCCACGGGTCTTGGATAGTCACCGGTCCCGTCGAGAGGAGCGCCACCCCCTGCCAAAGCCCCATGTCGCGGTCGCGAATGCCGGGAATCCAGTCCCAGCCGACGGTCGAGGCGATGGTCACGCCGTCCGCTCCCGTCGCGCCGCCGTTCGGTCCGGTGCCGGCGGCGAGGCTCTGTTCGTGCGGAACGCCGGGATGGTTCGGCGGCAGAACCTTGACCGCGATCGCCGCCCGCTCGCCGGGGCGAGTCCACGGCGTCACGTCGAAGAGGCCGCGCGCAAAGGCTCCGCGAACGTCACCCACGTGGTGGCCGTCGACCCAGACCTCCGCCATGTAGTTGATGCCGTCGAAGCGGAGCCAGCGCCGATGATCGTCCTTGGGCACGTCGAGCTCGGTGCGGTACCAGTAGCTCGTCCGACAAAGGCTCTCGGGAATCGAGAGATTGTTCAGCCCGTAGAGCGGCTCCGGATAGCGGCCTGCTCGTACGAGGCTCGTCAGCACGGTGCCGGGCACGACCGCGGGCGTCCACGCCGCGTCCGCGTAGCCCGGATGCGAGAGCGCTGCGCCGTCTGCGGTGAGAGTGGCGGCGTCGACAAGGCGCCAGTTGACGACGGGAACCTCTGCGGCCGCCCGCATGGCAACCAAGAGCGAGAGGGGGATCAGGAGATCGCGACGCTGCATTCCTGCGAATTGTCGCACGAACGAACGGCTTTGTGGTCAGGTTCCTCGCCTTTGACGGCAAAGTGTAAAGTAGGTCCGTATCCGTGTCGATCCTTTCCGAACTTCCGCCCGGCGACGTTGCCGTCCGTTCCTTGCCCGACCTCCCCACGGAGTCCGTGCTTCGCTCGATCCTCCAGTCGATCGACGACGGGGTACTCCTCACGGATTTGGCGCATCGAGCGTTGGCCTGTAACCGCCGCTTCGGCGAGATTTTCGGCCTCGATCCCCACGAAGCCGTCCGTTGCGAAGTGCACGAACTCCGGGACCGGGTCGCGCCCCAGATCGTCGACGAAGAGGGCTGGCGGCACAATCTCGAAGAGGTCTATGCCCAACCCGAGCGGCGCTTTGAGGACGAGCTCGTCGTGCGACGGGGCGGTGACACCGTTCTGCGAAGGGTGACCACCCCGGTTTACGACGCGGAGGGTCGCCTGTTCGGACGTTTGTGGACTTTCTCCGACGTCACGGAGGCTCGACTTCGCCGCCGCAACTCGGAGCTCTTGCGGGGGATCTCGATGCTCGCCAACCCCGACCCAATCGCCAACCTCCGCGCGATCTGTGACGCGATCACCGGCCATTTCGGCGCGGCGACCCAGATCAACATCTTGGAAGGCGACTTCCTGCGCTTCCATGTGAATTCGGGCGACCTCGGTCCGGCTCAGCACCTGCCGGGTATTCCCAAAATGGACACGTACTGCGGCTACACGCTCGAGGGCGATCGTCCGCTCCTCGTTCAGGACGCCCGCCAGAGTCCCCTCTTCGCCGGTCTTCTTCCCGCGTCGGTCGGATACTGCCGCTACATGGGGGTTCCCGTTCGCGACGAGAGCGGCCGGGCGATCGGCACTATCTGCATCATCGACCAACACATGGACCAGCCGCTCGGCGATGCGGACCTCGAGCTCATGGAAATGGTGGCGATGCGCGCCAACTCCGAGCTTGCCCGCGAGCGTTACCTCTCCGAGCGCATGGCGGAGAAGGACCGCCAGTTCGCACGGGGTCGCCAGGAACTCGAAGAGACGCGAGTCGTGCTCGGCACGATGAACGACGCCTTCGGCCTTCTCTTCGAGGCGCGGGACACTGCGAGCCTTCTCGCCGAACTCGCGGGTCTTTTGTGCGGAGTCCAGGGCTACTCGGCCGCCGCCGTGTTCCTTCGTCGCGCGGGATCGACGGACTTCGACGTCGCTGTGTGCGCGCCAGACCGCGAGGCGCCTCGGCATATGAACGCCGATCCCGTCGAGTTTCCGACACTTGCTGCAAACACCGCCGCGCGGGACGTCGCGTTCGTCGAGGTCGAGGGGAGTTCGCTAGGCGATCTGCTCGGGCTCCCCTGGGCGGCGGTGGCTTGCCTGCCATCGGGCGAGTGGGGCGAGGGGTTCGTCGTTCTCGGCCGTTGGGAGGCGCCGCCCACCTCGGCGCGGCACATCTTGGGGCTCTCGGCCGTCGCCGACGGGCTCCGGCTCGTTCTTGCCGCCCATGCCCTGAACGACGGAATCGTGCAGGCGAACCGGGCGCTCACCGACGCGCAGGACAAGGCGCTGCGCTCCGAGAAGCTCGCCGTGGTCGGTACCCTCGCCGCCAGCACCGCCCACGACATCCGCAACATCACGGCTTCGCTCTCGATGCTCGCCGCCGAAGCGAACGACCCGGCGGCCTCGCTCGCGGCCGTTCGCGAGCAGCTCGACCGCTTCAACGTGCTCGCCCACCGACTCCTGAGCTACGCGCGTCCGGGCCTGACGCAGTCGCTCCCGATCGAGATTCCGGAGGTGCTGGAGCGCGTTCTGAGCCTCACCGCGGGCCAAATGCGCGTCTCGCGCGTCGAAGCCCACCTCGACTGCGCGCCGGACGTGCCTACCGTTCTGGGCGACGGCCATCAACTACAGCATCTCTTCGTGAACCTCACGCTGAACGCCGTTCAAGCGATGGAGCGCGAGGGAGGGCATCTCACCCTCAAAGCGTCCACGTGCCCCGGAGGGGTCGAAATCCGCGTCGTCGACGACGGGCCGGGCATCCCCGACTCGGTCGCCGAGCGCCTGTTCCAGCCGTTCGCCTCGTCGCGCGCTCAGGGCTTCGGCCTCGGGCTCTTTAGCGCGCGGAGAATCGCGGAGGCGCACGGCGGCACCGTCGTCGCCCTCGCAAATCCGGACGGTGGGACGACGATGCGGGTCGAGCTTCCCCTCGACGGGGGCGCTCGATGAGCGCCCGCGTCCTTCTGGTCGACGACGACCGTTTTCTGCAGGAAAACGTCGGGCGTCTCCTGCGGAGCCAGGGTTACGAGATTCGGACCGCCGGCGACGGCGCGGAAGCGGCACGCGCCGCGAAGGAGTTCACACCCGACCTCGCGATCCTCGACGTCGGCCTGCCCGACACCGACGGCATGAGCCTTTGCCGTGAGCTGCGGCGCGAACACCATTTCCCCATCATCATGCTCACCGCCCTTGGCGAGTCGGGCGAAAAGATCCAGGGATTGGAATCGGGCGCCGACGACTATCTGACCAAACCCTTCGACCCGGGCGAACTCGTCGCCCGGGTTCGGGCGCAGCTTCGGCGGACGCAGGAATACTCGGTTTCGGCCGGCCGGATCGTCGTCGGGGGGCTGGTCGTGGACGTCTCCGGGCGCGAAGCCACCATCGAGGGCCGAACGCTCGACCTCACGAACAAGGAGTTCGCCCTTCTCGCTCATCTCGCCCAAAACCTGGGGCGCGTCGTCTCGCGAGAGGACCTCTTTTCTCACTCCTGGGGTTTCGACATCTCGTTTGGATCGAACAGCCTCGACGTCTACATCTATCGCCTCCGACGCAAGCTCGAGGCGACGGCCGACCGTCCGCGCTATCTTCACACCATCAAAGGGTACGGCTATAAACTAGAGGACACGGGCGCCTAACGATTCGCCCGCGTTCGTCTGAAAACTCTCGCCATAAACCTTCGGCTGCTCAGTAGATCGATCCCTCGGAGACGACGGGCGGACGCTCGCCCCCGGCATCGAGCGGCGGGAGCGACTCCTCGCGAAGGATTTGGCGTAGGTTCGTTTCGATCGTTTCCGTGTATCGCTCGAGTGGAAGGTCATGAGGATCGTGACCGAACGGCTGCGCCACTTCGTTTCCCAGTTCGTCGAGGCCGCAGAAGGCGTACGCCACGACGAGCACCACAAGCGGGGAGAGCCAGCCCGCCGTCGTCAACAAACCGATCGGAAGGATCAGGCAAAAGATCGTGACGATCGATCGGCTCAGGATACTGTACGTCACCGGAACCGGGGTGTTCTTGATCCGCTCGCATCCGCCCTGTACGTTCGTCATGTCGCTCAAGGTGCCTTCGAGCACGACGGTCGCGCCTTGCGAGATCCAGCCCTGACTGCGGGCGGTCGCCAGCCTTCGACCGATCAAGTGCAGGATGGCGACCGGCACGTTGTTCTGGGTTTTGAGCCACTCCGTTTCGGCGGGGAGCATCAGCTTGCCGACCCCGTCCATCGGATCGTCGTCCTGGAGATGGTTCTTGAAGGAGTGGGCGTAGGCGATCGCCGCCATCACCACGTCCTCCTGAAAGGGACGGACGGCGGGCGTGTCCGCCACGACGAGCGTCATGACCTGCCGCGCGAACGACCGCGACGCGTTGATGTGCGCTCCCCAAAGAGTGCGAGCTTCCCAGAATCGGCTGTAAGCGGTCGTGTTGCGAAAGCCGAGAAAGATCGAGATCGCCACGCCCAGCGTGGTGAAGGGGATCGGGCCGACCGCCGGAAAGTCGGCGTGAAAGGCGAGGTGGGCGACGGTGGTACCGATTGCGACCAACGTCGCGGCGGCGACGCGCGGCCACGCCCCAAGAAGGCGGCTGGCGAAGTTGCCGCTTCGGTGGACGCGCGGCATGCTGGACGGTGCGAGAGGCTCCATGACAAGTGTAAGAGGATCGTTCCCGGCAACCTCGCCGTCGAAAAAGCCATGGCCGATCTTCGCCCGGCTCCTCTCGAAGAGGAGTCAACACCTGAGAGTATTCTAGGGTTCCATCCCGTCGCCTACGGGATCGGTCGACTGCGAACGATCTTCGTGAACCTCTACGCGGTCGAGACTTCGGAAGGCGGCTTCGTTCTCGTGGACACCGGAATGGCGGGCACCGCTCCGCTCGTCATGCACGCCATTTCGCAGCGGTTCGGAGCGGCCGCAAAGCCAAAGGCGATCTTTCTCACCCACGCGCATGTCGACCACGTCGGAAACGCCGAGATCCTCGCCAAGGCTTACGGCGTGCCTGTCTACGTCCATACGCTGGAACATCCCTACGTCACCGGGGAAAGCGATTACGCGCCCGCCGACCCCACGCCGGGCGGCGCGATGGCGTTCTTCGCCCGGTTTCTGACGACGAAGACAAAGTCGCTCAACGCACGAATCGAGAC
>CAXUKB010000212.1:0-5860 GCA_964251345.1 uncultured Fimbriimonas sp.
CTTTTTGCTTCCGGAAGACCGTGGTCGACGAGGTCGGTCTGCCTCTCGAATCTACAGCAACAAGCGATCGGACTGTTGATCTACGCGGACGACCACGACGACCGATTGGCTCTGCGCGACGCCTGGATGGACGAGATTCGGCCGAAAGCCCCGTCTGAGTCGATTTTTCACGACCCCGAGGGGCCGACCCCCGGTTACGGGTACGCCTTCAATGCCAGCCTCTCTGCGGCGCGGCCGCCCGAGGAGCCCGGCACGACGCCGATGATCTACGACTCGGTCAATCCCATTCGGAATGCCTCGGATCGCGTCGCCAGTCTCCCCTCACCGGGACGTCACAAGGGATCCGACATCATCGCGTACGCGGATGGGCACGCGCGACAGATCGGCATTGGGGAAGTCCGGTGAAGACAAATCTCTGGCGTGACGTTCCGATCATCCTCGTGATCGTCGGCCTTCTCACCTCTCTGTTCCACCCCGTCTTCGCGGGGGACGGGATAGTCGCGCCGTCATCCTTATGTCTCTCGAACGTCAAGCAGTCCTCCCTCGGGCTCCTGATGTATTCATCCGACGAGAACGACCGCTTGCCTCCGCGCGACTTTTGGATGGACGTCACTCACCCTTACGTGAAAAACGAGTCGCTCTGGCACTGCCCTTTGGTGCCAGAGAACGTCTATGGATACGCCTTTAACGGCGCTCTTTCGAGCCAAAAAGAAGCGAAGATCGACGATCCTGTCAGGACGCCCGCCCTCTACGATTCGGTGAATCCCACTCGGAATGCCTCCGATCTGTGCGCGAGCCTTCCCTTACCGGGAAGGCACGGGAGAAAGGCCGAGGGACCGCCCGGTCGAAACATGGTGAGCTACGTCGACGGCCACGCGAAAGCCGTCCCGGGGACGCCCGCGCGGTGAGGCCGTCGGTCGCCTTTGCGGCACTGCTTGCCTGCATGGTTATCCTTGTCGGGCTCTTTTTCCCGACGAATTGCTGCGCTCGGTCGGCGGCGATGAAGTCGGCCTGCCTCTCGAACCTGAAGCAGATTGGGCTCGGGTTCCAGCAGTATGCGGCCGATTCGAACGATCGCCTCCCCAGTCGGGACACGTGGCGCGAAGGATTGGCTTCGTACGGGGTAAACGACACGCTTCGGTGCCATTTAGCGCCCCAAGGTGGATTCGGTTATGCCTTCGACTCTCGTCTCGACCGTGAGCATCTCTCGAAGGTGAAGGATCCGAAACACGCGCCCCTCGCTTACGATTCGGCAAACCCGGTTCGCGACGCCTCCGACCCGTTCACTAGCCTTCCGCATCCGGCGCGGCATAGCTGGAACAACGTCGTTTACGCCGATGGCCACGCGCGGGCGGTCGTTGTAAAGTAGAACGATGGAATCCCTAATGCTGCGTGAGTGGACCCGTGAGGATCTTTATCGGATTGCCGAAGCCGGTGTCTTCGGACCGAACGAACGGCTGGAGCTGATCGACGGGCAGATCGTAACCAAGATGAGTCCCCAAGGAAATTCTCATATCATCTGCGTTCTTCTCGTTGAGGATTGGCTTCGAGACCAAGTCGGCAGGGAATCCCACGTTAGAACCCAAACTCCCCTTGCGTTAGGTCACCGCGACGAACCCGAGCCGGACGTGATGGTGGTGGCAGGCCGAGCGCGGGACTACTCCGAACTACCTCAACCAGAGCAGGTCGCCTTGATTGTCGAGGTAGGCGACTCAACTCTAACTCGCGACCGAAGGCTCAAAGTGCCGCGCTACGCACTCGCAGGGATCGCCGAAGTTTGGTTGATCGACGTAGAGAATCGGCGACTTGAAATCTATCGTGAGCCGGCGGGCAGTGGGTACGGAATCGTAACCATCCTGGCCGAGGACAAGCCGGTCTCGCCACTCTTCCGCCTGGAAGCAACGGTCTCCGTTTCGGAACTGCTCCCCAGCCGAAAGCCGTGACTCGCCCTCGACTTTCGCAACTGCTGATCGTTACTGCCTTGACCTTGGTCGTCGCCGGCCTCCTCTTTCCCATCTTCGCAAACGTGAAGGAAGGCATCCCGATCGGCTGTTTGGGTCGGCTTAGATCCATGTCCAATGCGATGCTGCAGTATGTCGGCGAGAACGACGATCATTTCCCCAGACGAGACATCTGGATGGACATCGCTCAGCGGTCGGAAAGGTGGGCGGGAACGTTTCACTGCCCAAACGCTCCGATAGGCGCATTCGGATATGCCTTCAACGGCGCACTCGACGGCGTGACTGAATCAGGCTTGGCCGATCCGATGACTACCCCCTTACTTTACGATTCGGTCAATCCTATTCGCAAGGCTTCCGACCTTGTCCGAAGCCTTCCTTCGCCGGGACGCCATGAAGGGTGCGATAACCTCGCCTATGTCGACGGACTCGTTAAATCGGTCGTGGTGAAGTAAGAAGCCACAGGACTTTCCTCACGGGGTAGGTGAGAGATCGAAGTCGGCATGACTCCGATTCCATGTGCTTGGCGTTCTCGCTTGTCTTCAACCGTAAAGAAAAGAGCCCGACGGACAATATCCGCAATCTCTGCAGTCGCGCGAGAGCATTTCGCCTCTAATCCGGACGACGTTGCGAGGCAAGTCTCATAATCGTTGAGTGGACTCCCTCGTCTTTCCCATCCGTAGCGACCGGCTGAGCATGACCGCCTCGGTACGGGCGCACGTCGCGCACGAAAAGACGCCGTTCCAAACGATCGACGTGGTCGACACCGACGTTTTCGGCCGGGCGCTGCTGCTCGACGGCCACATCCAACTCACCGAAATGGACGAGCGGGCCTATCACGAGGCGTTGGTGCAGATTCCCATGATGGCCTTGCCGGACGCGCGGGCCGCGCTCGTGGTCGGCGGCGGCGACGGCGGCGTGGTGCGCGAGATCGCGCGTCACCCGAACGTCGCGCGGATCGATATGGTGGAGATCGACGAAGGAGTCGTGCGGGTCTGCCGCGAACACATGCCTTCCCTCAGCGCGGGCGCGTTCGACGACCCGCGCGTCCATCTCCGCATCGCCGACGCTTTCCCGTTTGTAAAGGCGGCGACCGAGCGGTACGACCTCATCGTGGTCGATTCGACCGACACCTATGAGGACGAGGAAGGGGAGATCTCCGCAATGCTGTTCACCGACGAGTTCTACGGCGACCTTCGCCGCCTGCTCGCGCCGGGTGGGATCGTCGTCACGCAGGCGGACAACAACGTGTTCTGCCCGTATTCGATGGAAGAGATCCGAGGCATGTTCGAGCGCGTCTTCCCGCGCGTTGGCTCCTACCAGGCGCTCGTGCCGTCGTTCGGCGGTTTTTCTGGATTCGTTTGGGCGGGGGAGGGTACGGACGTGCGGGTGCCGTTCGAGCCGAAGATCGAGCTTCGCTACCTCAATGAAGCGACCTACGCGTTGGCCTTTACCGAGCTTCGGTTTGCGTAGGGAATACACTGGCTTTGCCGCGCACTTGCAAAGGGTGCGTCTCCAATCATGCGTCGTTTCGTCTTCCTTCCCGTTCTCCTCTTAAGCTCTTGCGCGCCCGCACAACTCGTCTGGGAGAAGACGCTCGCGCCGGGCCTGATCTACCGCGAAGAAGTCGATCGGGCGACCCCGCGGGTCGTCCACGCCCTGCGGATCACCCCGGGCTCGCCGGCGATCCGACTCGCTGCGGAGCCGACGGGCGGCGCGATCAACGAGGCGACCAGCGCCCCCACAGGCCGGACCACGATCGGCGTCGCAACGGCAAAGCTGGGGGCGATCGCGGCGGTGAACGGCGACTACTTCGTCGATTCGCCCAAAGGGTGGAACGGCCAACCGCTCGGGCTGCTCGTCCGCGCCGGCGAACTGCTGGCGACGCCGAATCCTCGTCGCTCCGTGTTCGCTTGGGGCCCCGGGACGTTCGCGTTCGGGCGGGCCGAGTGGACCGGCTCGTTGAGGATGGAGGGTGTGCCGTCGTTCAAGCTCTCCGGCCTCAATCGAACCTCGGGAGCGAACGAAGCCGTGCTCAACACCTCGGCGGCGGGGCAGGCGTTCGCCGCCGACGGCGACCTCGCGATCTCTCTGGCGGTGGACGGCGCGATCGGGCCGTCGGGAACGGTCGGAGCCAAAGTGGAGTTGGTGACGCCCGACGCCTCCGTCACGTCGGTCACGCCCGGAAAGGCGGTGCTCGTCGCGCGCGGGACGAAGATCGCGGCCTTGCGGGGACTTAAGCCCGGCGACCGCGTGGCCATCGAGCTGAAGACGACTGGCTTCGATTGGGAAAGGATCGATTCGGCGGTGGGCGGGGGGCCGATGCTCCTCGAGGACGGCGAGACGGCGGTCGGCGACGAAGGCTTCGATCCCAAGGCGTTCGTCGCCGCTCGTCATCCCCGGACCGCCGTGGGACGAACGGCGGAGGGAGACATCTGGCTCGTGGCCGTCGATGGCCGCTCCTCCGTCAGTGCGGGCGCGACCCTCGCCGAGATGGCCGGGATCATGCATCGGCTCGGGTGCGTCGAGGCGATGAACCTCGACGGCGGCGGTAGCACGACGATGGCCGCCACGGGGATCACCGTCAACCGGCCGAGCGACGGGCATGAGAGACCTGTCGCCGACGCACTGCTGGTGCGGGGCTCCGCGCCCGCGCCGGTGTTCGGGCCGCTTCGGCTCGTCGTACCCACGACCGTGCGGGAAGGGGAGACGATCGACGCACGGGTGGTCGACGTGAAGGGACGAACGGTGCCGAATGCCCGGGTGCTCTGGGCCGCTTCCGGCTCGCTTTGGATGGACCAGGGGGGACGGCTGACCGTCCTGTCGAATGGCACCGGATTGGTCCAGGCCGCCGTCGATGGTCAAGTTCTGACCGCGAAGGTGGTGGGCCGCCGAAATTCGCCCTTGCCGCGCCCCAAGGTTTAGCCTTCTCGAGACGTGAACAAGGGAAAGAGGGGAGTACCCTATTCCCATGCGTACGCTCGTCACCGGCTTCGGGCCATTCGGAACCGTGACGGACAATCCTTCCGGGCGGCTCGCCGAAACCTGCGGTCGGCCTTTTCATCTGCTCGAGGTCGCTTACGAAGCGGCGGATGCCTTTATCGAAACGCTGAGTCCCGAAGGTTTCGACACCCTCCTTATGCTCGGCGTCGCCACGCGACGCGACCGGATCACGCCGGAACTGTTTGCGCGAAATTGGCGGGGCGAGGTTGCCGACGTTCGTGGTCAGGCGGAGTCTAAACCGATCGAGGAGGGTCAGCCCCTTCTACTCGAATCGACGCTTTGGAACGCGCACCTCCTTGCTCAAGTCGAGATTGGCCTTGGGTTATTCGCGAGCATGGACGCGGGGAGCTACCTCTGCAACTACCTCTCTTACCGCGCGCTTCGGCACTTTAAGGCGAAGCGGGTCGGCTTCCTTCACGTTCCCCCTTTCGAGAAGGTTCCCCAGGCCCGTCAGGCGGAAGTCTTGGCCGGAGTGCTCAAGGCCATCGAGGCATGAGCCCTTCGGGCACCGGCTATCGTGCCGCCTCAAGTTCGCGTTCGTCGCTTCCGAGCGACGTCTCTTCGTCCTCGGGCCACATCTCGAACGATCCGAAGTTGCCGTGTGTCAGCGGGCCGATAGTGGACCGGCCGGCGACGAACGAACCATTCCAAAGCCCGTCGTAACGGACGAGAAGCCAAGGATAGGTTTTCAGAAGGTAAACCCGGTCGCCGTCCACCTCGCCTTCCATCGTGAATGGACCGTCGCGGTCGGTGCCCCCGCCGTCGATTCGGTCTCCGGCGAACCGGAGGGAGAAGGCCATGGTGCCGCGAACCGGCCCTTGGTCCCAGGTCCCCTTCCAGGGACCGGAACAATCGCGGATGTCGCGGCTCACCGCTGAACGACGGGCATGCCCGTGGAG
>CAXUKB010000212.1:5870-8212 GCA_964251345.1 uncultured Fimbriimonas sp.
CCCATGGCCGAGAAGAGCGGCGCGGCGAAGGCGACGGCGGTGAGGACGCCGACGCCGCACAGCAGAAGCGTCGTGCGGGTCGCGGCGGACGGCGCCGACGCAACGGTGGTCACGTCGGTTTCGACGTAGGGTGCGCGCGCGAGACGCAGATAGTAGATGACGCTCAGCGCCGACGTGAGGGCGAGAACGATGGCGAGCGAAGGAATGTTCGCGCGGAGCGTATCGGCGAGGACGTAGAACTTGCCGAAGAAGCCGCCGAGCGGCGGCAGGCCGATCAGCGAAAGGGCGAAGAACGCCATCGCTCCCGCCGCGAAGGGCGAGCGGCGGGAAAGACCGTGCAGGCTTTCCAACGTTGTGGGCTCGACGCCACCCCGGGCGTTCATACCGACGACGGCGAAAGCGCCGATCGTGGTGAGAACGTAGCTCAGAAGGAAAAAGACGATGCTTTGGGTGCCGACCTGAGCGGGCGCCTTGGCGTGGGCAATGATCGCCACGAGCACGTAGCCCGCCTGAGCGACGGACGAGTAACCGAGGATCCGTTTGACGTCGCGCTGGGCAAGCGCGGCGACGTTGCCCACGATCATCGTGAGGACGGCGAGACCGCCGACGAGCGGGGCCCAGGTGGCGAAGTACGGGCCGAACGCTTCGAGAACGCGCGTGAGCGCACCCAATGCCGCGACCTTCGAGATGGTCGCCATGAACGCGGTGACGTTCGTGGGCGCTCCTTGGTACACGTCCGGCGTCCACTGGTGGAACGGAGCGAACGAGCTCTTAAAGGAGAGACCGACAAGCATCATCGCAAGCCCGATGAGGAGCAGAATGCGGGGTAAGCCGTCGGCGTGGGGAGGAATCGCACCGAGGTTCAAGGAACCCGTCGCGCCGTAGAACAAGGCGATTCCGTAGAGCAAGAACGACGAGGCGAATGAGCCTAGGAGGAAATACTTCAGGGCCGACTCGCCCGATCGCGCTTCGCCCCGGTTCATGCCCGCCATGACGTAGATTGCGATCGAAAGAATCTCTAAGCCTAGGAAGACGACGAGCAGGTTGCGCGTTCCGACCATAAGCATCCCGCCGACGGTGGACCAGAGCACGAGCGGATAGAACTCCGCGAAGGGGATTCGGCGCTCCCGCAGGTATGGTTCGGAGAGGAGCACGATCAGGGCGGTCCCGAGCACCATGATCGACTGGAGGGCGCTGCCCATCGAGTCGCGAATCAGGGTGCCCGAAGCCGACTCGACCTCTTCCGGTCCGTAGCCCATTGCAAGCGCGGCGAGGGCGAGTCCAAGCCCGGCGAGCGACGCGATGACGATGGCGTTGTTGTTGCGCCGGGGCGCCACAAGCTCGATGATCAGGGCCACCAGGCCGGTAAGCGCGACGACGATCGTTGGGGCCAACGTCGTGGCGTCGAGGTGGGGAATGGCGAACTGGAACATGGCTAGGCGGCGGGCAGGAGAAGGCGAATCTCGGAGTCGGGGTCGGCGCTGGCCTGCGCGCCGGGTCGCGCGGCGCGCACGGTTTGGGCGTCCAGGGCATCGTCGCTCCAAGCAAAGACGTGGGCATACAGATCCCGCACGTGGTCGAGGTCGAAGGGGGCGACGGCGAAGAGAACGTTCAGGCGGGCGTCGGCGATCTCTTCGAGCAGGGCGCGGTCACTGTCGTGGAAGCGAGCGTAACCTTCGCCTTGCGCGCCGTGGAGGCGGAGCCACACGCCGTCGGCTCCCGCGTCGAGGGCATCGCGTATCGCCCCTCGCGTCTCTTCGACGAGCTCCTCAAGAACGGCGGTCGCGGGATCGTCGCCTCGGTCGAGGGCTTGGCCGTAAGGATTCGCGACCTCCACGAGAACCGCTCGCTCGAGATCCTCCATGACGCTGTCCGAGTCGGGAACGACCAAGGCGTCCGCGCCATCGGCGTTCGATCCCGGCGGAGCGAGCACGGGAGTACGGTCGGTGTCGCCGCCCCGCGCGGCGGCGACGAGGCGCTCACGTCCGGTCATTGGGCGCTTGCCACCTTCGCAGGATGTAGCAGGCCGGGAGCGACGATGCCCTTGCCGTTCGTCACGTCGCCGTCGGAATCGATTTGCAGATCCGACTCGCTCCAAGTCGGCCGTCCGCCGGCAGGCGTGATCGCCATGAGGCGCGCGGCTTGGACCGAATTCTCGATCGGCTTGGTCACGAGACCGGGCTGAAGGCCAAGCACAACGATGACCGCACAGAGCGCGACGCCCAGTCCCTTTTCGCGCGTGCTGAGAGGAGCATCCTCGACGACTGAAGGGTGGCCGTAGAACAGGCGCTGGAAAAGATAAAGGAGGTAGGCCGCGCTAAGCACGACGCCGAAGGTGGCGG
>CAXUKB010000213.1:0-1853 GCA_964251345.1 uncultured Fimbriimonas sp.
GGCGGGCAAATCGATCCCGAGTCGAACGATCATCGGAAAATCAAAAAGGCAAGACCCTGCTGGATCTTGCCTCGAGAGTCTGCTCTTCGACCGTCCGACTAAATGTCGTAACGCTTCGGACCGCCGGAGTCGTCCTGACCGGCGGCGATGCGCTTGACGAAAGTCACCAACTCCATCGGGTTAAACGGCTTGGTAAGGTACATGTCGGCGCCGTAGTGATAGCCCTCGAACACGTCCTTGTCCTGCGCCTTCGCGGTCAGCATGATAACCGGCAGGTTCTCCGTCTCGGGCTCGCGTCGAAGCGCCTTGAGAACTTCGAAGCCGTCCATGTACGGCATCATCACGTCGAGGACGCACAGGTTCGGCTTCTCTGATCGGACCTTTTCCAGGCCCTCCTTACCGTCGAACGCCGTTACCACGGTGTAGCCCTGGCGCTCCAGGTTCACCTGGATCAGGCGGACGATGTGCCGCTCGTCGTCACAAACCAAAACTTTCAGGGGCATGGGTTCTCCGGGGCTCCAACGTGCATCGCGAGATGCTTGGAAGCATCCTACCACGAACCGGGATGCCTGTCAATCGTCGTTGCGGAAGGCGATCCGTTCATGCGGGTCGAATGGCTTCGTCCAAGCCCCTCCCGATTCGCGCCGCAGACCCACCTATCGGCCGGGCCCGCACCGGGTCAATCGACGGTCGACGGCGCTCATGCCTGAGCCGAAGAGGCGCGAGTGCCGGCCAAAGAAGGGCTTCACGCCTTCGCCGTACGGCAAGAACCCGCCGAAATCGGCCACTCTAAGAGCCGGAATGGACCCCCACGGCGACTCTCTCGGCCTTTCGACGCGCCTCGTTCATCTTGGTGAGGAAGAGACGGTCCACGGCGCCGTGGTCCAGCCCATCTTCCAGAACTCTCTCTTTCTGTTCGACACCGTCGAGGGGCTCTACGACGCAATGGCGGAGCACCCCGCTCACGCGCCGCACTCATACAGCAAGACGAGCAATCCGTCCCTTGCGCTGGCCGAGCAAAAAATCGCAAACCTCGAGGGCACCGACGAGTGCAAGCTCGTGGGCTGCGGCGCGGCCGCCCTCAGCATGACGGTGATGGCCCACGTCGCGGCGGGATCGCACATCGTCCTGCCCGACACCGCCTACTTTCCCGTTCGGCACTTCGTGGGCGACACCCTGAGCCGATTCGGCGTGACCCACACCCTGGTAGACGGTCGGCGCAAAGAGGACTTTCTCGACGCGATCCGGCCGGAAACGAGCCTCGTGTACCTTGAGGCGCCTTCCTCCATCATGATGCGGATGCAGGACGTGGATGCGGTGACCGCGGAAACGCGGCGGCGGGGCATCGCGACGATGTTCGACAACACGTACAACACGCCGATCCACTTCAACCCTGCGAAGCACGGCGTCGACGTGGTCGTCCACTCGGTGACGAAGTACTTGGGCGGCCACAGCGACCTCACCGCGGGTGCAATCTGCACGGATCGCGCGCGGATGGACCGGATCATTCGGGAGCAGGTCAACGCCTACGGGGCGGCGGCCCCGTTCGTCGCGTGGCTAGTCACGCGTGGCCTGCGGACCCTTCCCCTTCGCATGAAGCGCCACGAGGCCACCGCCAACACGGTCGCGGCTTGGCTGGAAGCGAGGCCCGAGGTCGCCCGGGTCCACCACCTCGGGCTGCCCAGCTATCCCCAGCGCGATCTGGTCGACGCCCTGTTCTCAGGGACGGGCGGTCTCTTCTCGCTGGAGCTCGAAGATCAAGAGATCGCCGAATCCCGCCGCTTCGTCAACGCGTTGCGGCTGTTCGGGAAAGGCGTGAGCTGGGGCGGTCACGAGAGTCTTGCCTTGGCGAT
>CAXUKB010000213.1:1863-8202 GCA_964251345.1 uncultured Fimbriimonas sp.
GGGATGCCGGTCAAAACGATGGACGGCAGCCGGACCGTGGTCCGGCTCTTCTGCGGCCTCGAAGAGCCCGAGGATCTCATCCACGACCTTGAGCGAGCGCTTTCGGCACCTCCGGTCTCCGAAGAAGTTTCCGAGTAAGCAGGTTCGCTTTGGACCGGGTCGAGTACGAGATTTTATGGGTCAGCCCTAAAGACCCTCAGGGCGTGATCTTGTGCTGCCCGGTGTACATCGGCAGGCCGAAGTCCTTCAAACGGTCCCAAGGAAAGCCCGCGGGGTCGTTCTTGCGTCCGGGCGGTTGAGCGATGTACTCGTGGCTGGCAAGATATCGGATGGTCGGGAAGCGACGGCAAAGCTCGGAGATCAGCCCGCGGAGGGCCTGAATCTGCGCCTCGGGATAGGGATCTTTGCCGTCGTCGAGATTGACGAGCTCGATTCCGACGGTATCGTCGTTCAGACCTTTCCGGCCATTGGGTCCGACGCTGACGCCCGCGTGCCAGGAGCGGGCGAAGGTGCTCACATTTTGAACGATGCTTCCGTCGCGCCCGACGGTGTAGTGAGAGCTGACCGGATTCTTGTTCGCCGGCTCGCCGCGACTGAACGCCTCCGTGGTCTTTTGAAGCGTCGGGATCACCGTCGAATGAACGATAATGCCGTCGACGTCGGTCATCCCTCCTTTGCGCTTGTTGAAGTTGGGCGACTGGATCCAAATCACGTGGAGGTAGCCCGGTTCTCGCCAAGTCGCGGGCATCGGTGTCCGGGGATCGGGAATGTGGGCGCCCTGAAGCGCGAAGAGGACGGCGAGGCCAAACGGCATGAGGGGGTTTTACCCGGCACTCCGGAAATGGCCCTTCGCACGAGCCCAATTCGAATTCCCCGCGCCGTTGCGGGGTTTCCGTTGCCCCCTACGGATTACCAGGGTGGCTTCTTGCTCAAAGCGGAACAGTCCCTACGAAAGAGGACGGAGGTCCACTAAACCATGTATCTGGTCAGTCTGTACGAAAGCGAAGCCATCGTCGAAGCAAGCCTCGGAGGGCGGGTCACCGCCGATGAGGTCAGGGTGTTCGGGGAGGAGCTCATCGAGCTCCTCGACCATCTCGGAGACCAATCCTTCGAGGTGATGCTCGATCACTCCCGTGCCCGACGCATGGATGCCGATACGGTCGTCGCCTTGGGGGACGTCAAAGACGCTCTCCTGGCCGCCGGCGCGACGATGATCTGGTGCATCGCCGCCGACGATTCGGATCGAGCGGCGCACCAGACGATCCGGCTGCAGCAGGTTCTGGAGGGCACCGAGGCATTCGTCGCCGAGCCGAGCCAAGCGAAGTTCCGCCCCCGGGCTCAAGAGAGGCGACGCCGAGCGGCGTAATCAGATAGGGAGTCGTAAGAGAGAGGCGAAGGGAAAAATGTCCCCTTCGCCTCTCTCTTTTTGCCTTTTCCCGCACGTAGATAAACTCGTGCGTCCTCACCAGACCGCCCTTCTGCTGGCGATCCTCGTTTCGGTCCTCGGCCTCTTCGTGCCGCTCGTCGGAACGGTTCTGTTGCCGATGCGTTACCTCGACACGCATCTTCACGAACTCGGCCACGCGATCGCGGCGATGGGCACGGGCGGAGGGGTCGAGTCGATCCGGGTGTTTGCGGATGGGTCGGGCGTCACGCCGGTCGCAGGCGGTTTTCTACCGCTCGTCGCCAGCGCGGGCTATCTCGGTGCGGCGGCTTGGGGCGCGGCGATCTTGCTCGCGATGCGGACCGAGCGCGGCGCACGTTTCGCGCTGGGTGCGACGGGCGTCGCGCTCGCGATGAGCCTCGTGTTGTTCGTACGGGGCGACCTCGTGGGCGTGATTAGCGGCATCGCTTGGGCGGTCGCCCTAGTCGCCGCCTCCCGAACCCTTCGGGGACACGCGCTGCTCTTCGCGGCGGGGCTCGTCGGCCTTCAGCAAGGGCTCAACGCCTTGCGCTCCCTGCTGGAGTTATTGGAGATCACCGCCTCGACGGAGACCCACAGCGACGCACGGCTGATGCAGTCGGCCACCTTCGTCCCGGCGATCGTTTGGGCGATCGTCTGGGGAGTTTGCGGACTCGCGGTGGCCGGATTTACGGTTCGCCGTGCGTGGGGTCCGGCTCAGGTACGGGCTTCTCGCCCGGCCTAACCACCGGAAGCGGCTCGCTCAAGTCCACGTGGCCCGACTGAAGCGGTTCGCCGTTCGCCTCCACCGCGATCTTATCGATGTCGGTGAACTGGCCAAAGCCGATCTGGAGCGCGCGCAGGAAGGCGCCCTCCTCCATGCTCCCCATTCCCTTCTGCACCGCGGCGTTGTAGCCGACGAATGCTACGTGGTCGCGCACGTCCACGTTTAGCACCCGCGCGCCGTCGATGTGCGCCGCTTCCGCGATTTTCCCGGCGACGAACTGCATCGCGTCCTGTCCGCCGGGGACGGCCGTTCCTCTTCCGTCGAGCGCCATGTCCGAGATGTCGTCGCCAAACACGGGCAAGCGGACCGTCTCTCCCTGAGAAGCTTTGGGCCGATCGCGATGGACCGGGTGCGCCGCTTCGTGGGGCGCAGTCGTCGTCGCTTCGGCGAAGGTCTTGCGGTCGGAATGGGCTCGGAGCGCGTCGGGGACGTGGGCGGCCTCCGGGGTGCTCTTCACATAGTAGGCAAGGGTGCCGACACCGAGGCCACCGGCGAGAATGAGAAGAATCGCGGCTCGGCCGCCTTTGTTTTGGCTCATTGGCCTTTACCCTCCCCAACGGAGTTGCCGATCGGCGGTACGGTGGGCGGAATCGTGTCGGCGGGCGGGGCCACCGGCAGGGCGGCGGGACCTGGATCGCCGAGAAAGTCGCGGACGCCGCGGACGATCGCGGCGGCAATCTTGGTCTGGAAGTCCGCGGTGACCATGCGGGCGCGGTCGCGTGGGTGATTGATGAAGCCCAGCTCCAAGAGAACCGCCGCGCGCTGACGGGTGTTGCGGAGCACCGAGAAGCCGCTCATGTAAATTCGACCATCGGACCAAGTCCCGATGTTGGGCAATCCATTGACCTTCGCCATTTGCGCCTGAATGCACTCTGCCAGCAATCGCCCGGTCGAGTTGTCTTTATGATGGAACGAAATCGTGCCGCTCTGCGATCCCGATCCACCGGTCGAATTGATGTGAATCGCGATAAAGAGATCCGCATGGTTGCGATTCGAGATGTCGCTGCGCACGAGGAGCGGAATAAAGACGTCCGTCTTCCGGGTCATGATGACCGTCGCGCCCGCCTTCGTCAACTCGTCGGTGAGAAGCTTCGAGATGGCAAGCGTCAGGTTCTTTTCGAGGATCCCGCCGCTCGAGGCTCCTTTGTCGTGCCCCCCGTGCCCCGGGTCCACGATCACGACCTTGCCCGCGAGTTTGCCGTCGCCCAGGGTCGGGCGGACGAGCACGATCCGGACCCCGTCGGCGGACGAGACCACTTCGCCACCCATCGGACGTGCGAGATGTAGGACGAGCACCGTCGCGGTGCCGCGCCGAAGGGCTTCGAAACTCGTGACCGAAGGCGTTGGAGAAGCGAAGCCGTCGGGAAGCGCGCCCTGTACGTACGGCAGGGTGATCTCCAGCGTGGAGGGGTCACGCTTGACGAAGGTCGCGGGTCCTTTGAGGCGACCGGCGAGAGGCAGTTGGATCGTCGTCCGACCGCTCTCTTCGGCCACGACGTCGATCTTCAGGTCGCCAAAGGGAGTCGGCTTGGGCGCGGGCTCGATGGGCTTGATGACCACTGGATCCTTGGGTTCTTCGGCTCCGACCGGCAGATCGGCCGGTCGGAGATCGAGGGTGATCTCACGGTCGGTGATCCCCTTCATGCCCGGCGCGACGGGCACGAAAGGGAGTTCGATCGCGAGGCGGACGACGTTCGGCCGGAACTGGGTAGCGCGGACGTTCTTCGGCAGGTCGAGCTTCTCCGGAAGCCGCGCTCCTTCGAGGTCGATGATCGCCCGATTCGGATCGGACAGCACGAAACCGGAAGCTTTCACCTCGAGCGGCGCCTTGATCGACACCTTGCCGTCGGCCACCTTGAGTTCGGTGAGCGGCGCGTAGACCTGGAGGGTGTCCGTTGTGGCGACCCACTCGCTGTTCGCGCCGAGAAGCTGAACCGCCCGCCGGAGGGCGATCGTCGACTGTCCCGCCACCGTCCGCGCGGGCACCGAGATCGTGTTGCCCTCGGCGCTGACCTGGGCGACGTCGCCGTTCCGTTCGACTTTCCACCCCCAGTACGACGTCGCTTCGACGGGCACGAAACACTCGTCGCCCACGCGATAGGCGCGAACGGGGGTTGAGCCCCGGGAGGCGTAGAGCACGTCTGCGGGCCGGGCTTGGCCCCATGCGGCGCCCACGGCCGCCATCCATAGCGGCAAGGCGAGGAGTCGTCGGTTCATCCTGAAGTCCTTCTCCGTCCGAGGCGGTATTCTCTGACCGGGCGGTTAGCTCAGTGGTAGAGCGCCTCGTTTACACCGAGGTGGCCGTGGGTTCGAATCCCTCACCGCCCACTCGCATTGAGTACGCTACCCCCTCCCCGTAAGCTTCACGAACCAGGGGGGCGGGCGATTTTGCGCCGAAAGGCGCAATGGACCGCCGATTTCCGATTGTGGGTTGTCGACCCTTGCCCGGACGATGCTGATCTTTTTCACGCTCCTTCTCCACAGTCCAGAATCCACCGTCCACAACCGTCCGGTCGCGCTCACCTACCACGACGTCACCCCGCGAAAGTCGGTCTGGTTCGACTGCACGCCCGACGAGTTCCGCTCGCAGATCGACGCCATGACCCGATGGGGCGCACACTTCGTCTCCCTCGCGCAGATCGAGGGCTTCTACGCCGGACGGCCCTTGCCGAAGAACGCGGTCGCGATCACCTTCGCGGACAACTATCGCGGCTTTCTGAAATACGCGTACCCCGTGCTTAGGGCGCGGCACATCCCCGTCGCGATGTTCGTTCACACCGGCTTTGTGGGCTCGTCGATCGGTCGCCCTAAGATGACGTGGGACGAGCTTCGCCGCCTCGACCGGGAAGGCGTTTGCACCGTCGCTTCGCAAACGGTGACCCACCGCTCGCTCGACGCGCTCCCAGGCCCCGAGATCGAGCGGGAGCTCCGGGACTCCAAAGCCGCCCTCGAACGGCACCTGGATCACCCGATCCGCTATCTGGCCTATCCCAACGGCGCTTACGACGCGCGTTGCGAATCGGTCGCCGCCAGTACGGGCTACGCGCTCGCCTTCTGCGAGGTCCAGCGGCCCTTCGGGGGCGACCGCTACGCCGTCCAGCGCTACGTCCACACCAAGTGGCGGCAGGCGCTCCGAGACGGCCGCATCCTTCGATAAATGGGAGCGCCGAGTAGAACTCGGCGTCCTATTATAGAGCCCGTTGCAATCGCCTCAGGCTCAAACCCCAGCCCTGCCCCTCCCTAAGAGGAGGGAATCCGATCCCGCGCGGGGCAGAGTCGAAAGGTTCTGCCCCGCGCGAACGACAATCCGCCTCCTTCGGGCGACGGTAGGGAGTGGCGTCTCGGGTATCCGTCATCTCTATTGTTGGGTGCAGCCTCTCGCCACCAACGCAACGACAATGAAGTCCGATCCCTCCCTAGCCTATCCCACGAGTCCTCCCGCGCCTCGTCCTCGACGAGGCCGACCGCGTGACCGAAACGGCAACAGGATGAGCCGACGGGACGAACGGTTCTGGCGCACCATGCTGCACGACAGCAATCGTTGGGTCCGTCGGCGATCCAACGACTCGCTCGCATTTTATTTTCGGGGTGCCGCGAGGATTCGCTTTGGCCAGCCCTTAGCCGCCGTGCATGACCTCGATCGTTCGCTGAAACTCGATCCGACCTCGATGAGCAGCCACTTCGAGCGGGGCAACGCCTTGATCGATCTCGGGCGGTACGAGGATGCGATCGAGGCCCACGGGCGGGCGAACGCAGCCGGGACTCATGACCACGACGATCGGCTCAAGGCGGTCGCCTACAATAACCGGGCGATTTCCGGGAGCCGCTTGGACCGGACAGAAGCGGCGATCGAAGATTACGGAATGACGCTTTCGCTCAATCCCGATTACACCGACGCGCTGAACAACCGGGGCGACCTGCTCGCCAAGCTCGGCCGTTACCAGGAGGCGCTCGCCGATTTCGACCGAGGCATCGCGCAAACGCCGAACGACACCTTGATGCACACCAACCGCGCGAACGCCCTTCTCCGCCTTCATCGTACCGAGGCGGCCTTGGCCGCCTGCGAAAATGCGCTCGCTCTCGACCCCAGGGAACCCGTCGCCCTCTACAACAAAGCCTGCGCCCGCGCCCAATTAGGTCGCACCGAAGC
>CAXUKB010000214.1:0-4882 GCA_964251345.1 uncultured Fimbriimonas sp.
CACGTAGCCGATGGGACCGCAGTCGTTGCCATCGACCACGTGGACCACGGACCGAGACTCCTGCGCGGCGGCGAGTTGCCCCCGAACCCCGGGCGTCGCCGGCGAGGGAGGAAATTCGTCGGTAAAGACGCGGTCGCGAAACTCGTGGAGCGTCTCTAACTTGCGGAGGTAGAGCGTGTCCACGTCGACGCGCGCGACGTGGTCGGTGCGGACCGTCCGCCGGCCGTCCGGCTCGCCCCTTGCGGTGAGAAGGCGCAACGCGACCTCGCACGTCCCGGCATCGTCCACGAAGCCCACCTCATATCGATCGAAACCCTCGCCTTCCGTGTACACGGCCACGGCGCGGCCCTCTTGGCGCGCCTTGTCGAGGGTCTCGAGAAAGCTCGTCTTCCCGTCGTTCGACATCGGGATTTACTCTCCGCTGGGTCGGCGGCAAAGGCCAAGAGGAGTGCGGCGAATCGCGCAAAAACGACCCGCCTGACCGGGTCGGGCGTGTCATTTCGGTGCAAAAAAGGGGACAGATCCGAATAAGTTAAGGAAAATGACCTATAGTGTTCGGTAACCTGCGGGCCGTTCCGCAGGGATCCTATCATGAGAACCGTTCTCACCGTCCGCGATGCACGACGCGGCTTCACCCTCATCGAGCTTCTCGTCGTCATCGCCATCATCGCGATCCTCGCCGCCATCCTCTTCCCGGTCTTCGCCCAAGCCAAGGCTGCCGCAAAGAAGACGGCTGCCATCAGCAACGCTAAGCAGATTGGTCTTGGTGAGATGATGTACATGGGAGACGTCGACGACGTCTACTCGCCCTACTTCTCCGGTTACGATCCGGTAACGAAGATGTATGCTCCAATCTCTCAGGAGAAGTACTGGCCAGAGTTAATCTCCCCCTACATCCAAAAGGCGGCTAACCAGGCGGCTACGACTCAGGCCACGATCGATGACCTTTCGCGCGTCTTCGTCGACCCTGCTAAATCGTTCGTCTCGCAGAAGAGCAGCACATGGACGACGGGCAATATCTCCTCGTGGGGAATTAGCGACGATATCGTGAACTGGTATGAGCCCAGTGGCGTGACGACGACTTACGTCGTTGTTGGGGCCAGCGCGGTCGTGGCACCCGCAGACGCCCTCGTCTTTACCGAGACTTGGGACTACTACAGTGCGAATCATAACCTTGCGGGATGCTCCTTCGCCCGATCGTTCTTTGACAACAATAACGTAACCGGTACGGCACCATCAGCGAACGGTAATGGTGCGCAGATCTTCCTCGACTCGCCTCACAACGCAAGCTATAAGCGGACCACCGGATACAAAAACGAACCGGATCCTAAGGGGTTGAACGTGACCATCTTCTGCGACGGTCACGCCAAGGCGATGGTGACCGGACGTCTGACTCACGAGGGCACGTACTGGAGCATCGGAAACAACAATCAGTGGCCATGAAGCACGTCACTCTCATTAGTCTATTAGTGGCTCTCGTGGCTGCTGGATGTGGAAGTGGCTCTGACTCATCTTCTGGTTCTGCTGCCGACTCGACGGTGAAGCCCGCGCCTAAAGCGGCTCCTGATGCCGCAGCGGCAACGGATGCGGCAGATTCTCAAAAGGATTCCGCAGCCCCGAACGGCATGCCTGGTGGCGGTCCGAACGGCGCTAAGTAAGCCTTCTTGGCCGTTGATAATCAGCCTCGTTCCGAGAACTCGGAACGAGGCTGAACTCTTTCGCCCTTTGGGGCGCGGGTAACCTCGGAGGAAGACTCCCCGGAGAACTATGGCCCTCGAAAAGAAGACCGTCCGCGACATCGACCCTTCGGGGAAGCGCGTCCTCGTGCGCTGCGACTTCAACGTACCGCTCGAGGGCAGGCGCATCACCGACGACCGCCGGATTACCGAGGCGCTGCCCACGATCCGCTACTTGCTCGAGCACGGGGCCGTCGTGGCCCTCGCGTCCCACCTCGGACGGCCGAAGGGCATCACCCCCGAGTTTTCCCTCGCACCCGTCGCCAAGCGACTGTCCGAGCTTCTCGGCAAGAACGTGCCGCTCCTGCCCGACTGCGTCGGGTTCGAGGTCGAGAAGGCGGTCGCCGAGGCGAAGCCGGGTGACGTGCTCCTTCTCGAGAACATCCGCTTCCACCCGGAGGAAGAGAAAAACGACCCCGAGTTCGCCAAGGCGCTCGCCAAGCCGTTCGACCTCTACGTGAACGATGCCTTTGGAACCGCGCACCGGGCGCACGCGAGCACCGAGGGTGTGGCGCACCTCCTGCCCGGCGTGGCGGGCTTCCTCATCGAAAAGGAGATCTCCTATCTTGGGCGCGCGGTCGAGAACCCGCAACGGCCGTTCGTCGCGATCATGGGCGGGTCCAAGGTGAAGGACAAGATCGCGCTCATCGAGAACCTCCTGCCCAAGGTCGACCGCCTGCTCGTGGGCGGCGGCATGACCTACACGTTCCTGAAAAGCCAGGGCAAGGAGATCGGCAAGTCGATCCTCGACGCGGGGAGCATCGAGTACGCCGCGAAGCTCCTGAAGGAGCACGGCGACAAGATCGTCCTGCCCACGGACGTGATCACCGCCGACAAGTTCGCGGAGGACGCTGAGACGGGCCAGGCGACGATCGACGCGATTCCCGCCGACCGCGAGGGGCTGGACATTGGACCCGAGTCGCGCGAGGCATTTGCGGCAGAGATCGCCAAAGCGGGCACCGTACTCTGGAACGGACCGGTGGGCGTCTTCGAGCTGACCCCGTTCATGGCGGGCACGAAGGCGGTCGCGGAGGCGATGGCCGACTCCGAGGGTCTGACCATCGTGGGTGGCGGCGACTCGGCGGCGGCGGTCGAGAAGTTCGGCCTCGCGGACCGGATGACGCACGTCTCGACGGGCGGTGGCGCGAGCCTCGAATTCTTGGAGGGCAAGGAGTTGCCCGGCATCGCGGCGCTTCAGGATAAGTGAGCTTTCTGTGCGTCCGGGTCGACCTCGACTACGTGCCGTGGGACACCCCGGACGCGCAGCAGTTCGGCCACGGGGAGCCCGCGATGGTGCTCCGACTCCTTGAGTTAGGGCGCCGAACGGGAACGCGGTGGCACTTCTTCGCGAGCGAGCGGGCGCTGCGAGCCTTCCCCGCCGAGGCGGACGCGGTTCTGAACGACGGCCACGACCTCGACTACTTGGCGAAGCATCCGGACGAGAGGGCGCGCTGGGAAGAGGCGGAGCGTCTGTTCGCCGCCGTGGGCCACCAGGCGCGAGGTTGGGCGATTCGCTCGCTCTGGCCTTCCGGTGAAGAGCTTCCGAGCGCGATCGACTTCGTCAGCGGGCCGCCGAGCTCGTCGCCGTCTCGCCGCCTCTTTCCAACCACCGGGCGAAGCCTGCACGAGTCGGTGCGCGCGGGACCCGGAATGCGGCCTTGGCTCGATGCGACGCTTCCGGAGGCCCTCCGCGACGGTGGAACCCTGGTCGTGAGCCCGCAGGTGCTCGCACGCGTCGATCCACGCCTCGAAGGTCTTGCCGAGGTTTTGCGCGCGGCGAGGACGGCGGGGGTGCCGATCAGGACGCTGCGCGAGGCGTGGAAAATCCAAGGGGACGCCTCCGCTTAGGCGTTCAGCGGAGGATGGTTCACGCCGTGCGCGTTGCCGCCGTGAAGCGCCTCAATGCGGCGCATCTCGTCAAGCCCCTTCATGAGCAGGGCGCCCCCCGCGCCCAAGAGCAGGAGGCCCCCCAGGCTTGAGCGGAGAAGGCCGTAGACGCCGAGGGCAGTTCCCAGAACGAAGAAGGGGCGCGCGGGGTGGGCCGTCGTAAGGACGGTCTTGAGGTCGGGTCGGGTGGTTTCCATGCGCTTTCTGGCGCACGGAACCGGCGGGGCGTTCCCGGGAACCCCGCATCGTTTCGCGCGATCAAAGGGACGCTATGCGCGTCCGCGACATCATGACTCCTTCTCCCGCCTGCGCCAGCCCGGGCGATACCCTGGAGGCGGTCGCCCGCCTGATGGTGATGCACGACTGCGGAAGCATTCCGATCTGCGAGGGATCCCATCGAGTCGTCGGTCTGGTGACCGATCGGGATATCGTGGTCCGCGCGGTGGCCGCCGGACGAAATCCCGTCGAGATGAAGGCGTCCGACGTCATGAGCCATCCCGTTGCCTCGGTCGAGCCGGACGCCAATCTCGACGCGGCGGTCCACGCGATGGAGGAGAATCAGGTGCGCCGGATTCCGGTGATCGACAGCACCGGCTCGCTGGTCGGCGTGCTGTCCCAAGCGGACGTGGCCCGCAACACCGCGCCGACGCAGTCCGGTCAGCTCGTGCAAGAAGTCTCGAAAGGCGTTAGCCTGGGAGGCCTCTGATGACGCTCTTCGCCTCGTTCGTGACCGCGGACGCGGCGGAGCGCGCGGCGGCGGCGCTCCTCGACCGGGGCGCGAAGAGCGAAGACCTCTCGATCGTCTCGCACGAGTCGGGAGCGGTAAGCGTCGGGCATGGCGGAGGCCACGAAGAAGACGTCGCAAAACATGGAATCACCACCACCACGCCGGCCGACGCCGCCTATGGCGCGGCGAAGGGGCTGACCTACGGCACGGGCCTGGGGCTGCTCGGCATCATCGCGGCCCTTGCGGTTCCGGGAGTGGGGCTCGTGGTCGGTGCAGGTGCGCTTGCGGCGGCGGTGGCGGGCACGGCCGCGGCGGGAGCGGCGGCCGGCGGCCTCTTGGGCTACCTCAAAGACCAGGGGATGGGCGGCGACATGGCGGCCGAGTACCACGCTCGGATCGCCGCCGGAGGCGCGGTCCTCGCGCTTCAGCTGCCGACGGGCGATCTCGATGAGAGCACCGCCGAGTCGCTCCTCACGAAGTACGATGCGGCGGGCGTGTTCACTTCCTATCCGTCGACCACGTCGGACGTCGC
>CAXUKB010000214.1:4892-8197 GCA_964251345.1 uncultured Fimbriimonas sp.
TCCGTGGTCCCGCACGTCGTGCCCAGCGAGCCTCTGGAGGCCGGCAATCTATCCGGCTCGGCAGCGTGTACGGGAAACGAGGTGCCGGTCTCGGCGGTGACGCCGACCCGAAGCGATCCAAACACCGGACTTGCGCTCGAAGGCTACGTCGAAGACCCGGTGACGGGGGCGAGGCGCTCGGTTCGGTTCGAGCACGGGAAGGCATACTACACGGCATGAGCACCGGCGACACGGTCGAACGTCCCTTCGTAAGGGTGACGTGGCAAAGAGGTCTTCCCGACGAGGTCGGCCTCAATGGCTGCCGCATCGAGGACGTGCTCGCCGTCGCGGCGGACAAGCTCAAGGTCTATCAAGAGGGTCCGCTCGCTTGCGAGGAGAACGACGATGCTCTGCGTAGCATCGCGGACGCCGTCGAGGCGATGGAGGCTCGGCACCGGCGACGGGTCGAGCAGGGCGTACTAAACACGATGAAGGCTCACGAGTCGGAGCGCACCGAAGACACCGACGCCGATTTTTCGGCGACGGGGGCCTGAAGAACCACCGTAAGGCCCTCGGTCTTTTCCGGCCGAGAGCCGAAGCGACCAAAAGTCCTGCCGACCTCAATAATTCGCAACCCCACCTTTAGTTTTTCGTAGTCCTTTGCATGTCACGCGACGACGCGCATCCGTTGCCCGCGAAGGATCCTATTGGGGGCGGTCCCCTCGTCATTACCGAAATGCAGGCGGTCGAGAGCGGCATCACGATCCGCGGCCGCTTCGAAGTTCCGCGCTTCGCTCGTCTCAGTGGCGAGCAGGCGCGCTACCTTGAGACGTTTCTGAAGTGCCGCGGAATGCTCAACAGCGTCGAGCGTGAGCTTGGGATCAGCTACCCGACCGCGCGGGCAAGGCTCGACGCCGTGCTCAAGGCGCTCGACCTTCATGCGGTGCGGGAAGACGCGGGACCGTCCTCCAGTTCGGACGCGCCTTCGACGCCCGACGTGTCCGCGCCGTCGGCCGAAGAGACGCCGGACTTGATGGAATGGGAGCCGGGCGAACCCGAGGGTGGCGATTCGTCGTTCGACGCGCCGACAGGAGATGCCCTCAGGGCAGAAGAGGAGGCCGCCCCCGAGGTCGAGCCGGAGCCGGAAACGCCACGGCTGACCCGAGACGAGATCCTCTCGATGCTCGAGCGTGGCGAAATCGGCGTGGACGAAGTGAAGAAGGAATTGGAACGAGCACGATGAAAGAAGAGATCCTGCGCATCAACCGCCTCGTCGCCGAGGGCAAGCTCTCTCCCGAGGATGGGGCCGAGCTCATCGAGGCGTTCGTCGCCGCCGACAAGGCGGACGCGACTCCTCCCCCGCCGCCCCCTCCCAAAGATCCTTTCAAAGGCATGTTCGATAACCTTGAACGAACGGTCAAGGGGGTCGACTGGAAGGAGATCGGCGGTCAAGTCGAACAAGGCGCGAAGCGGGGCTTCGACGCGATCAAGGGCTCGTTCGAGGATCTCACGAAGGGCAAGGTGAGCTTCGGCCTCTTCGGTAACGAGGAGAAACGAGAGGTCCGGATGCCGATCGCCGTTCCGGCGCACAAACGGCTCCGGGTCGAGAATCCTTGCGGCGACGTGCGGATCATCGGCCGTGCCGAGTCGGGCACGATTCTCGCGGACGCGCGAGTCCGCGGCGGGACGCCCGACGAGGCGCGTTCCCGCGCTCAGGAGTACACCGTTATCGTCGAGGAGAGCGATTCCCTCGTCACGATCCGGCAGCCCGACGTCTCGGGGCTGTCCGTCGACCTGACGATCCGCCTTCCCGAGTCGGCCGCGGTCGAGATCCGGACCGAGATGGGCGACGTCTCGGTTATGGAGCATCCGGCGGCGGTGCGCGTCAACACCCGGGCCGGGTCGGTGCGCGTTCGCGGCGCGTCGGGCGTGGTCGAGATCTCGGCGGACAGCGGCGACGTGACTGTCGAGGACGTGGAGTCGCCAAGCGTGGCGCTCGATACCAAGAGCGGCAACTTGGACCTGAGCCGCGTCCGCGGAAACCTAAACGCCCGAACGGCGGCGGGCGACATCACCCTCAAAGAGTCGTTCGGAAAGGTCGTCGCTCTCGAGAGCGTTTCGGGAGACGTGAGCATCGATCTCACCGAGCCGGTCGTCGGCAGCCTTAACGTCCGAACGGTCAGCGGCGGGGTGACGATCGACGTTCCCGACGGCGGCGACTGCCGGGTGAGCCTCTCTTCCCTCCGCGGCGAGGTCGCCTCTTCCCTGCCGCTCGAGGACGAGTCCAAAACGGAAGGTCGGACGACCGGACGCCTGGGTGAAGGCAACGGCACCCTCGACGTCAGCGCGGTGACCGGAGACGTGAAGCTCCGGATGCGTTCGACGTCGGCGGTCTGAGCAGTTATGAGTGTGGAGTGAGGAACGTCGAGTTCCCTCCACACTCGCCACTTGACGTTCTACACTGTCCCATGGCCTTTTGGTTGATGAAGTCCGAGCCGGACTGCTACTCCATCGACGACCTCATCGCGGTGGGGGGCCCTGCGATGTGGGAAGGCTGCCGGAACTACACGGTGCGGAACTTCTTCCGCGATACGATGACCTCCGGCGATGGGGCCTTCTTCTACCACTCCAGCGTGGTGCCCGCCGGCATCGTGGGCACGATGGAAATCGTCGGCGACGCTTATCCCGACCCGACGCAGTTCGATCCGACAAGCGACTACTTCGATCCGAAGAGCCCGAGGGACAATCCGCGATGGCTTCTCCGCGACGTTCTTTTCAAGGAGAAGCTCAACAGGATGATCACCCTCGACGAGCTTCGCAGAACGCCCGGCCTCGAAAGCATGGCGGTGCTGCAGCGCGGCCAGCGGCTGAGCGTCATGCCGGTCAGCGCGGAAGAGTGGGCGATCGTCAATGAGCTCTCCGGAATTCGCTAGTTGGCCAAATTATTCTGACGCCTGGCTCCTCTGTGCGTTGTCGATGGGACAAGGCGATCCCGTTTCGACGCTCGGAGCGGCCGACCATCTTATGGCTACGTTACCGAGCGATTGTGACTGGGCTCATGCGTATGCTGCACTCAGCGAGCGTGGCTTGATCGAACTGGGCGATCCTCTTCCACGGCTAACCCAGCTGGCCAAAACAGTGATGCTTCGCATGACCGGAGGCGGCTCCCCCTCCCGAGCGACACCCGATCGCCTACAGCCTGTAATTGCAAAGCTTCCAATCGTTGGAAAGGCCATGCCTCCACCACATCCGGCAATCTTTGGCCGTGCAGGGAAATTGCTGCGCAGAATGGGCGATCAGTGGCGGAAAGAATCGTTGTCGGAGAC
>CAXUKB010000215.1:0-8175 GCA_964251345.1 uncultured Fimbriimonas sp.
CCCTCAAACTCATCGACCGCGGGCCACCGGCATGTCGGCAAATCAGGAACGAGGCATGCCGTCGGCTGCTGTCGTAACCGCGAAGCGGTCCTTTGACCAACGCATGATTGTTCGCGCCATCACCTTTTTTATCCAATCGTTAACCTATAAAGCTTCAATGATGAGTCAGCCGGAGTCGTCGGATGCTCTGGTGCCGACGTTCCGGGAAGGTCGGAGAGCGGCTCCGCACACGCGGGCACAGGGGCATTCCGCGCCTACGAGACGATATCGAACGAAGGTGGACTGGCTATTGCTTCGGTCGACGCAGCCTCAAAATTCGGTCCCGAGAGTCTGAGCCCATAGGCATCAAAAACTCTTACGGATGAGGTTGTGACCCGTTGATCGATTCGGCTTATCAGCACTGGAAACGCCGTCCGGTAACCTGAGCGGCGATGCTCGATCCGAACGCGCCGCTCGCCGTCTACATGGAGGGCGCGGTGCGCCACTATGGCGGCAAGATGGGCGTCGGCGTCCTGCGCTACAGCCCCAATCTCGTCGCCTGCGTCGTCGACTCCGAGACTGCGGGCGGGGACCTACGGGCGGAGACCGGCGCGGATCGCGACGCGCCGATCGTCGCGACCGTCGATGAGGCGCTCGCCCTTGGCGCGAAGGCGCTCGTGCTGGGCATCGCGCCCCCGGGCGGACTGATTCCGCCCGCTTGGCTTCCCGCCATCGATCGGGCCGTCGAGGGCGGCATGACCGTAGTCAACGGTCTGCACGACAAGCTCGCGCCTCGCTACGGCGAACGGGCCTGGGACATCCGAACCGAGCCTGCCGGACTTCAGCCCGGCACGGGCGCGGCGGGCGCCTTGGGCAATCGGCGGGTGCTGATGGTCGGCACCGACATGGCGGTGGGCAAGATGACCGCCGGGCTGGAGCTTTGGAAGGCACTCGGCCCCGAGGCGGCGTTCGTCGCGACCGGCCAGATCGGGATCACGATCACCGGCGCGGGGGTGCCGCTCGACGCGATCCGGGTCGATTTCTCCGCCGGCGCGATCGAGCGCGAGGTGCTGGCCCGCCGCGACGCGAAGGTCGTGGTCGTGGAGGGCCAGGGCTCGATCGTTCACCCGGGCTCGACCGCCACTCTCGCTCTCATGCGCGGCGCGATGCCCACCCATCTCGTGCTGTGCGCGCGGGAGGGCCAGACCCGGTTGCAGAACGCCGACGTCGAGATTCCGCCGCTCGACCGTCTCGCCGCCCTCTACGAAGCGATCGGCGAGGCGTGCGGCGCGTTCGGCCGCCCCAAGACGGTCGGGGTCGCCCTCAATACCTTTCACCTTAAGGACGAAGCGGTCGCCCGAGCGGCGTGCGACGCGGTCGAACAGACGCTCGGCCTGCCCTGCGACGACCCCGTTCGCCATGGCATGACGCGTTTCGCCCGCACAATTACGAGTTAACTTTCCCCCTTCATGTATTTTTAACCGTGGGGACGCCATCCTTTTCTTAACCCGACGAACAGAGCGGGTGACGAGGGGCGTTTGACCCCTAACCATTCGAGGACTCGGCCCGCGCGGTGAACCGCCGGGCCATTTTTTAGGCTTCCCGAGGAGTGGGTCGGCGTTGAAGGGTTCGTGTCAAGGGTGGCGCGCCCGCGACTCGAGAACCCCATGTTCATACGGAGCAGACGACGAGTGCATTGTCAACCTTCATTTGCCGATCTGTAGCCGGTCGCAGGCGGCTCTCGCCGAGGCTGAAGATTCGGGCTACAAGAACCCATCGATTGAGGCTTGATCGCCCACTGGATACCCGCTTAGGGCGAGGGCTTACGAACCCAATAGCGCATTTCGCTCCGATCGATCCCAAGGTATAGACCGGGACGATGCGGATTCGGATGCCGGACGAGGACGTAGCTCTGCCCTTCGAAGAGCGCATGGGGATCGACGACCCGGCCGAGGTCGGTCGGCTGAAAGTCCGCGAGCTCGGCGTCCCATTGGTAAACCTCGGTGCCCTTGTCGGGCTGCGGCGTGATGGGAACGAGGCCGCGGGTCGCCGCCATGCTCAGGATCGCGGCCTCGTCGGGATGGTTGACGTGGTTGACCGCGGGGCCCGCCGCGAGGGCGGCGGCGACGAGAGCCATCAAAGGGAGGGTGACGCGAGCCCGGGGAAATCGGCCGGTCGGTCGTTCGGGGCCGGTCGTCTTCGTCCGGAATCGCATAGGTCAGTGTAACTCAGCTTTCGCCGTTATGCCTCGTATTCCGCCCAGGAGTTCGGCGTCTCCCAAACGCGCACCCTTTCCACCCGCACCGCGCCCGGCTCGATCCGGTAGGGCTCGTCGATAAAGCCCCGCGCGAGCACACTCGCCACGTGCTCATAGATCTCCCGTGCCATCGCCTCCGTCGTCGGTTCCTCGCCCTCGAACACGACGATCGCCTCCGCGGGATAGGTCTCGCGCAGGTAGGGCAGCGCCGGGTCGGCGGAGTTCACCGCCATCGCGTGGTCATACCGCTCGATGTGGTCCGCGACCGCCCGCTTGAGCGCCTTGAAGTCGACGAGCATGCCGTCCTCGTTCAGCGCGTCGCCCGCCACGACGACCTCGACGGTACGGGTGTGACCGTGGGGAAAGCGGCACCGCTCGGGATGGCGGCTGAGCATGTGCCCGCTCTCCACGGTGAAACGGCGGCAGAGGCGAAACGTGGGCATGGGGATTATTGTGCCGCGACGTTAGGATTAGAAATCGACCAGTTCTGGCCCGAAGGCTAGAAATGAGCCGGACCCGGAGCGTATTCTGACCTTAGGCGACGACAAACGCCTGCTTTCCCGTACGTCCTCGCGCCGAAGCGAAGACGAACCAAAGCCATGGAACCCCCCAGTAAGCCGACGACCGTCAATCCGAACCCCCTTCGCGCCGCCAAGGCCGTGCGAAGGCGGGCGCGAGGACCACGCACCGACGCCTGACCCCAAGTTCAGGCGAGCCTTCCTTTTCGAGAGGGCGCTTGGAGCGAGGCTCCAAGCGCCCTCTCGCCACGTCTGGACGCCTTCGCGTCCCTCGACCGCAAAAGGAAGGCCGACATGACCGAACTGAAAGAGAATCCAACCATGACCGGAGTGGGCGCGGAGCGTGCGGCACCCCCGGCAAAGATCGTCAGCGCGCCTTGGAAAGCGAGGATCCTGACCTTCCTCATGGTAATGGGGCCCGGCCTCATCGTCATGGAGGCGGACAACGACGCCGGCGCGGTATCGACCTACACCCAGGCGGGCGCGCAGTACGGCACCCACCTTCTGTGGGTCCTCGCCCTGCTCCTGCCCATCACCTACTTCGTGCAAGAGATGTCCGCGCGCCTGGGCGTCGCCACCGGCGAGGGCCACGCAGCGATGATCTACCGCCGATTCGGGCCGCGCTGGGGACTGTTCTCGCTTATCGACCTTCAGCTCACGAATTTCCTCACCCTCGTGACGGAGTTTGCCGCGATCTCTCTCGTCGCCACGAAGATCGGGGTCGCTCCGCTTATCGCGGTGCCCACCTCGGCGGTCGCGCTGATGGGGCTCGTGCTCACCGGCAGCTACCGAAGCTGGGAGCGGATCGTGGTCGCCCTGTGCCTTCTCGACGTGCTGTGGTTCGTGCTCGCCGCCATCGTCGGCCCCCACTGGGGCACGGCGCTTCGCGACGCCGCCGTGCCGAGCCTGCCGCACGGCGGACTCACCTCTTCCCTCGTGTTCCTCACGATCGCGATCGTCGGCACGACCATCGCGCCGTGGCAGCTCTTTTTCCAGCAGAGCTGCGTGGCGGACAAGAAGCTGCGCTTCGCCGATCTGGGCAACGCACGACTCGACACCCTCATCGGCGCGATCTTCACCATCTGCGTCGCGGGCGGCATGATGCTCGTGGGCGACGCGGCCTTCCGGCACGGCGTGCCGTTCGAGGATCCCGCGCAGATGGCGGTCGCGCTGGGCGCCCACCTCGGACCGTTCGTCCGCAACGCGCTCCTGCTGCTCATGGTCAACGCGGCGGTGCTGGGCACCACCACGATCTCGCTCTCCAGCGCCTGGGCGTACGGCGAGGTGAAAGGCTGGCCGCACAGCCTGCACAAAGGGCTGAAGGAAGCGCCGGGCTTCTACGCGGTGTACGCGGCGGGTGTGCTCGGCGCGGCGGCGATCGTGCTCGTCCCCCGGGTCCCGCTCCAACTCGTCATCCTCGGGGTGCAGGTTCTTTCCGGCCTTATGCTCCCCTCCGCGATCGTGTTCCTCCAGCTCCTGCTGAACGACCGCGAACTGCTCGGCGACCGCTGGATCAATCGCCCCTGGAACAACGCGGTGAACTGGACCATCGTCGCCGTCCTGTTCGCCCTCTCCGCCGTCCTTGCCGCGCAGGTCGCCCTGCCCGGCCTCTTCCCCGCGTCGTAGGCGCCCCCCCTAGGAGAACGAAGATGACCTTGAATCCCGATCGAACCCCGACCCTCTCCCTCGACGAGCCGGACCAGAAGCGCAACGGCGAGGGGCTCGGCCTCATGGCGATGAGCCCGGCCGTGCGCTTCGGCCTGAACCTGCTGCGCGTGTACCTGTTCGCCATGATGCTTATGCTGACGTACCATGTGCTCGACCTCGCGGGCGCCTTGGGCCATCACGCGTCTCGGTAAGCCTTAGCGGACTCCCTCCAAAAGCCCGAGGTAGGTGTCGTACCGGAACTCGGAGACATCGCCGCGCTCCACCGCCTCCTTCACGCCGCAGTCGGGCTCGTGGGTGTGGCTGCAGCCGCGAAGGCGGCACGGGTGGGCGGCGAACTCGGGGAAGCCCCAAGCGAGTTCCGCCCGCGTCAGCCGCCCCAGCCCGAAGGCACGGATGCCGGGCGTGTCGATGAGACGGGTGCCGTTTCCCAGATCGAAGGTCGAGGAGGCGGTCGTGGTGTGGGTGCCCCGGCCGTAGCCTTCGCTCACGCCGCCCACGGCCTGCGCCGCCTCGGGCATAAGTGCGTTCACGAGCGACGACTTGCCCACGCCGGAGTGGCCGACGAAGGCGCACGTCTTGCCTCGGAGCCGTTCCCGAAGCGCCTCGATCCCGATTCTCGCGTCCGCGCTGACGGGGACGATCGGCACGCCCGCCGCCGCGTAGGAATCGAGCAGGGCTAGCTCTCTGTCGCCGAGGTCGATCTTGTTGACCGCGACGAGCGGCTCCGCCCCGCCCCGGCCGATTCCGATCAGGTAGCGGTCCACGATGCGCGGATGGAGAGGCGGGGCGACGACGGACACCACCACGACCACGGTGTCGACGTTGGCCACGATGGCGCGGACCTGCCCGGTGCCGGGGTCGGTCCGCCCCAGCCAGGTCCGCCGCTTGAACACGGTGCGGACGACGTCGCCCGCGACCGTTACCCGGTCGCCGACGGCGATTCCGCCTTCGTTCGTCTCCGTGTCGAGCTTCGGCGAGAGACGGAGGGTCCGGGGTTCGCCGTCGATTTCGACCGTCGCCCGGCCGAGGGCGAGCGAGACGACGGTCCCGGTCTCGCCGCCCGGAATCTCCTCCTGCTGGAGGAGCCCGAGGAGGCAGGCTTCGAGGGTCGGGTTGGCTGGGTTGCGCACCGGTCGCCCCTCCTCGTCGGAAGACTTGAGGCCCTTGAGGCGCGGTCGGGAAGCTCCGTCACGCATACGCTGGGCTTCGGCGTTCAGTCGGGCGCGTTCCTTTCGGGGAAGCGCGTTAAATCGATCCAGCAGGCGCTGGCGGGTGTCCTTGTCCAATGTGTTGTTAGGGGCTCTTCGAGGCGACGGCGAGGCGCGCCGTCCGAAGGGGTCCTAACGTGAGGAAGCGGAGGCGCGACGGAATCGGGCAAGGACAAGGGGGTTCGTCATGGTTGTGGCCTCCGGTAAAAGGTCGCCTACGAGAGGCGCCGCAGTTATTGTACAACAAGGTGGTGCCTCCTTCTAAGAGGCATCTTCGAGCGTTCCCCTGGCTTCCAGCCGGTGGGTTCCTCCTGAAAGACGCTTCCGGCTAGGGGCCAAAGGCACGTAGGGGGATGCCTCCTGGAAGGCGGCATCCCGTTTGGGCTAACCTGCGTCTATGGACAGCGTGCGCGTCGCGATGATCGGCTGCGGTGGGTTTCAGCGCCACCGCTTGGGCAACCTTCTGAAGGTAAAGGAGGCCCAGGTGGTGGCACTCGTCGATCCCGAGGACGGCCAGATCGCCCTCACCAAAGAGACCCATCCTTCCCTTGCCGAGGTGCCGACCTTCAACGACTACCGAGAAATGCTCGACAAGGCGAAGCCTGACGCGGTGATGATCGCCACGCCCCACACCCAGCACGTCGGCCAGATTCTCGATTCGCTCGACGCGGGCGCCCACACCTGCTGCGAGAAGCCGCTCGTCTGCAGCGTGGAAGACGCGCACAAGGTCATCGCCAAACGCGATGAGGCGGGCAAGATCGGCATGGTGAGCTACCAGCGCCACTTTCAACCCGAGTTCCGCTACGTTCGGCAGAAGGTCGAGAGCGGCGAAGCGGGCGCGCTGGAGTACATCCAGGCGTTCCAGGCCCAGGCATGGCTGCGCGGCACGAAAGGCACGTGGCGGCAGCAGCACTCCCTCTCCGGCGGCGGCCAGCTCAACGACTCGGGTTCGCACCTCATCGACATCGTGCTATGGAGCACGATGGCGAGCGTCGACTCCGTCTCGGCCTACGGAGAGAACTTTGGGACCGAGGTCGACATCAACTCGGCTTGCGCCCTGAAGTTCAAGAACGGCGCGCTTGGCACTCTCAGCGTCGTCGGCAACGGCAACGGCTGGCACGAGGACGTGACGTTCTTCTTCGCGAACCTGATGTTCTACATTCGCGGCGGCAAGCTCGCGATCCTCGACCGCGACGGCAACCGGCTCGAAGCGGCGAACCTAGCCGGGGGCACCACGCCCGACGCCAACTTCATCCACTCCATTCTCGGAAAGGTGCCGAACGAGTCACCCTTCGAATGCGGTCTGGAGGTCATCCGCCTCACCGAAGCGGCCTGGACGAGCATGGAGCAGGGCGGGAACGCCGTTCAGGTCACCGGTTAGTCGATCGAGTCTTTTGCGACCCACGGCTCACCCTCCGTTAACCACGACTTTCCCGTAGGATCCGCTCCGCGTCCGCGCGGAGGCGGCGGACGGCGAGGGCTTCCTCGTCGCTCGGGGCGGCGACAGGGTGGGCGGTGTCGAGCGGACTCATCGCCTCGCCCGCCTCGTCCGAGTCGTCGAGCCCGAGCAGGTGGCCGATCTCGTGCAGAACGATGTGGCGCATCGAGCGCATTGGCATGGCGCTTCCGTCGAGACGGACGGTGCGGACTTGGACGTCGCCCGTGACGCGCCCCTCACGGCCTTCGACCGACCGCTTCCAATTCACGTAGCCCGCGACCGGTTCCCCGCGTTCAAGCACGTCGGGTTGGAACCGCACCGTGATGGCGCACCTTCGGCCCTCCTCGGCTCGGCGGAGACGGAAGCCGTCGCCGACCGCGCTCTCCCAAGCTTCGAGCGCCTCGTCCACGGCGCCGCGACAGGCGGTGCGGCGGTCGGCTGGCACCGTTCCGAGGTCGACCCCGATGGCCACATCCTCGCCCCCTAGGACCGCCATCGCGTGGGCCCGCGCCATTTCGGGGTCGGTCGCGAGGCAGGCCCGCCCTTCCGCGAGGTGCTGGCGGATCTCCGGCAATACCGGCGCTTCGCGCTCTGCCCGTCCCGCCGGCGCGAGGGCGGCGAGCGCGAGGAATCCAAGCGAAAAGAGACGGGGCGTCATCGTCATCCCTACTATCCATGAAGTTCGACACTGGTGACAGGTCTTCTCATGTCGGGAAATGCGCAGAATCGCCGTTTACACAGGAAGAAGCCGCCCGTGCCTAGGCGGCGTCGGTCCGTGCGGACGGTTTGACCGTCCGCGTGACGAGCCACGCGCGGATTCGGCGTGTGTTCCGCTCGAAAAGGTACCAGGGGATGAGCGAATAGAGAATCGTGAAGACGAGGATGCCAAGGGCCTGGGCGACGTAAAGCGGCGTGACGGGCCAGGGCTGATGATCGTGGAAATACCACGCCGAGAGAAACGCGAGAAAGGGGAAATGAACGAGGTAAAGGGTGTATGAAATGTCGGCGCCGAAGCCGGCGATCCTTGCGTAGGTCTGTGATGGTTCTCGGAATGGGGCGCAAAGGAGACTGTAGACGAGACATGCGGTTGCGACCGCTTCGGCGCCA
>CAXUKB010000216.1:0-1044 GCA_964251345.1 uncultured Fimbriimonas sp.
AAGCAGAAGGAGATGCTGAAGGAGCTACGCACGGCGGTAGATGTACTCACGCTCTCCGCAACCCCCATCCCACGCACTCTCAGCATGGCATTGATGGACATTCGTCAGATGTCCCTTATCAACGACCCGCCTCCCGGTCGATTGCCGATTCGGACCTACGTCCGACCCTACAGCGGCGAGGTAATTCGAGACGCGATCCTTCGGGAGATGGCCCGCGGCGGCCAAGTGTTCTACGTCTACAACCGCGTCGAGTCGATCAACCACATCGCGGAGCGTCTCCGTAAGCTCGTCCCAACCGCGCGCATCGGCATCGGCCACGGCCAAATGACCGACAAGGAGCTTGAGCCGGTGATGGTCGGGTTCGTAAAGGGCGACATCGACGTGCTGCTCTCCACGACCATCGTTGAGAACGGCATCGACATTGGCAACGCGAACACGCTCATTATCGAAGGCGCGGACAAGCTCGGCCTCTCGCAGTTGTATCAGCTTCGGGGCCGCGTCGGCCGTTCCGATCGGCAGGCTTACGCCTACTTCCTCTACTCCGGAGCCTTCGACGCGTCGGTCGCGGCGCCTACCGTGGCGGAAGCTCAGAAGGAAGCGACGGACGGCAAGAAGAGAAAGCGGATTACCGTCAGCGAGGGCGCGATGCAGCGGCTCCAGGCCCTTCAAGAGTTCTCCTCGCTCGGCTCCGGGTATTCGCTCGCCTTCCGAGACCTCCAGATTCGCGGCGCGGGCGAGCTCCTTGGCGCGAAGCAGTCCGGCACGATGGTTTCGGTCGGTTACGAGCTCTACTCGCAGCTCATCAACGAGGCCGTCGCGACCCTCAAGAACACCGTGGACGAGGGCGGCGCGCCAAAGGACGGGGACGTCAAGGACCCTCTCGAAAGCCTCACGCCCTTGCCCGCCTTCGAGGTGCCCGTGGTCGCCCTCCTACCCGAAGGCTACATTCGGGATCAGGCGCAACGGCTCTACTACTACCAGCGGATGATGTCGTCTCGCGATCCAAAGACGCTGGGCGAGGTGCAGGCGGAAGTCGAGGATCGA
>CAXUKB010000216.1:1054-8160 GCA_964251345.1 uncultured Fimbriimonas sp.
GCGGATGCGGGCCCGAGATTTGGGCATCGACAAGCTCGACGCCCGGGGCGGCCGCCTCAACGTGCAGTTCAAGGACATCACCGCCGTGCCGCTGCGCGCTTTCTCCCTCCTTGGTCAGAAGAACAAGGAGGCGTACAAGACGAAAGAAGCGCTGATCTGGCCCTACACCGGATCGCCCCTCCCCGCCATCGAGCGAATGATGAACACCTTCGAGTCGGCGATCGAGGAGGTCGAGCGCGGCCGACAGAATCTGGGGAGCCTTCGCTAGGGCTCCCACCGTTTTCACGAGTCGAGCGCCCGATCGAAAGGCGAAAGGCTTCTGAGCCCTTATCCCTAAGCCCTCCTCACGGGTTTGGCCTAAACTGTCCGGGTGAACGATCTCCACGCCTGGGTTACGACGACCAACGGCTTTGAGGGCTACCGCGTCGTCCGCTCCCTGGGCATCGTCCGGGGCATCACCGCCCGATCGCGCTCAGTCTTCGGATCGTTCGGCGCGGGCCTCCAGCAGATGATGGGCGGCAACATCACGCTCTACACCGAGCTTGCGGAGCACGCCCGGGTCGAGGCCTACGAGATCATGGTTCGCCACGCCCAAGCGATGGGAGCGAACGCCATCATCGGCATGCAGTACGACGCGACCGAACTAGCCCCTGGCGTCACCGAGGTCTTGGCCTACGGCACGGCCGTCGTGATTCAGGCCAGCGCGACCCGGCCCTGAGCCCGACCTCTCTCCACGCACCCTCGCGTGGAGAGAGGTCGTTCCTCTTACTTCTTCAGCCGTTCGAGGTACTGATCGCGAAGTCGGGTGTGCTTGCTCACGAGCGGAATGGGCTGGCCGTCGATAAAGACGTACCGGATGTTCGAGGTCTGCTCGCAAGGGTCGCCGTCCGCGATAACGAGGTCGGCCCGCTTGCCCGGCGTGATGGAGCCGATCTGCGATCCGACGCCGAGGATGTCGGCGGCGTCCTGGGTCAGCGCCCGCACCATGTCATCCTTGGAGAGACCGTAGGCGCACGACTCCGCCGCTCGGTGGGGCAGGTTCATCGCTTCGCTGTACGAATCCGACATGAAGCAGAACTTCACGCCCGCGCGCTTCAGAAGCGCCGGAGTGGCGTACGGCGTGTCGTACGGATCGTAGTCGGCCACCGTGTCGTTGGCTTCGAGGAGTGCCTTCCCCGCCGCTTCGAGAATCACCGAGACGTGGTTGTCCTTCGAAAGCTGCCTCCCCTTCCCACGCTCCGCGGCCTCCCGGGGCGCGGGGCGCCGCCCAGCACGAGCTTGAGCCCGTACTGCTTTCCGAACGCCACCACCGCGCGAATGTCGGCTGCGGTGCGGGCACGAACGAATACGGGCACTTGGCCGCGAAGGACCGGCTGCATCGCGTCGAGCGCCACGTCGGGCACATCGTGGCCCTGACCATACTTCTTCGCCTTGTCGAAGTACGCCTTGAGGTCGTCCACGTTGCCGCCCCCACCGAACCCTCCGCGCTGACCGCCCCCGGCCATCAGATCCTGGTCGGACCCACGACCGTCGCCATCGTCGTCCGCCGCGGCGCCGTCCTCCACGGGAAAGCCGAAGTCGGCGCGTTCGCGTGGCCAGTTAACACAGAGGCCCGCTTTGCGGTTGAGCGTCATACCCTCGACCGAGTTACCGAGAAGGTCGATGACCGAGCCCTGGCCGCTGACCGCCCCGCCTGCGGGCGCGGTGAAGACGGCGGTCACGCCTTGGACGCGCGTGACCGGAATGTGCTCGCTTTGGACGTTCACGTCGGTCGCGGCGACGAGATCGGGTTGGAACTGACCGAGCTCCCGGGCATCGGTCGCCTGGCCGACCTGGCCGAACTCGGTGAGACCGATCGTCGTTCCGGCGTCGATGAAGCCGGGGTAGATCTGCATTCCCGACACGTTCAGCATGGTTGTCGCACGATCGCCCGCAAAGCTCACGCTCTCACTGGCCTTCGTGACTTTCCAAACCTTGCCGTC
Source organism: uncultured Fimbriimonas sp. (assembly GCA_964251345.1). GTDB lineage: Bacteria > Armatimonadota > Fimbriimonadia > Fimbriimonadales > Fimbriimonadaceae > Fimbriimonas. Next base: position 3,037 of record CAXUKB010000216.1, read on the forward strand.
GCGTAGGAGAATGTTTCCGACGAACGGAGCACCGTTCGTCGGATGAATCATTCCCCCAACGAGCGCGTAGTTCCGACTCTTCGCCGGAGCGGGTGTGTTCGGAATGTAAGTGAACGGATCGAGCTTCGTCTTGAACGTGCTCGCGCCGGTCAAACCGAACGCATCTCGCTCCTGGAAGTAGCACTCACCCTCGATGAGGGTCGTGTTGACGCGTGAGTAGACGCTCAGAGGATGGCCGTCCCAGACGACGATGTCGGCGTCCTTCCCCACCTCAAGGCTTCCGGTGCGACCGTCGATGCCGAGCTCCTTCGCGCCGTTGATCGTAATGAGCTTGAGCGCGTCCTGCTCGGACAAACCGCCTTCCCGCATCGCCTTCGCGGCGTTGATGTGGAGCGCAGTGGTCCCGGAGACGCCATCGGTGTGGTAAGACGTGAGCACCCCCGCCTTGTCCAACACCGCGGAGGCATAGGCCGAGATGCCGTCGTAGATCTCGAGCTTAGCCGCCCACTCGTCGAAGATCGAGACGCCGATGCCTGCCCTGCGAAGTTCGGGCGCGATCTTGTAAGTCTCGACCGCGTGCTGAAGCGCACCGATCTTGAACCCAAATTCCTGGCTCAGGCGAACGAGCATCAGATGTTCGTCGGCGCGGTAGCCGTGGCACTGAACCCAAACCTTCTTCCGCAGAACGTCGGCCAAGGTCTCCAGGCGGAGGTCCTTTTTCGGGGCGGGCTTGCTCGGATCCTTGGCATGAGCGTCTTGTGCCTTCATGTACTCCCGAGCCTGCGTGAACGCACGGCGGTAAGTCGCTTCGACGCCCAATCGAGTTCGCGGGAATCGACGCGAATCCTGGCTTCCTGAGCGGGTCACGTTTTCACCGAGCGCGAACTTGATCATTCGCGGGGCGCCTCTCACCTGCAGTTCGTCGGGCGGCCGCTGGTACTTCAGCTTAATAACGAGACTCTCGGCGCCGACGGGGTTCGCGCTGCCGTGGAGCAACATGCCCGTCGTTTCGCCGCTCGCGACGGCTTGCCAGATCGGCTTGGCGTCGGGATTGAGCACGTCGAGTACGCGTCCCTCGGCGACGATCGAGTCCGTGCCTTCGTTCGTCGTGTCGAGGCCGCGGTGAATGTGGGTGTCGACGATGCCCGGCGTCACGACTTTGCCGGTGGCGTCGATGATCGCGATCCCCGCCGGAGCGACGACGTTCGGCCCGATCGCGACGATCTTCCCGCCACGCACCAGAATGTTGCCCTTCTCAATGGTGCCGTGGGTCGCGGTCAGAATCCGGCCGCCCTTGATGAAGACGTCGCCGCCGGTGTGAAGCTTGGGCTTTCGGTCCGCCGCCGTCTCGCTCGGCAGATTCTTCGGCGCGCCCGGGTCGCTCGCCGTGGGCGAAGGCGGCACCGGCTGGTCGGTTCCCTTCTTCTGGACGCCTTGCGACGCTGGGTTCGTCGGAGTGACCTTGGGCGGATTCGTCTGAGGCGTCGTGGTCTGCGCCGCGACGGCGGCCGAGGCCGCGAGCGCGGCGAGGAAAGCGGTGGTCTTCACTTGGTGGACTCCTTCTTGGCGTCGGTCGCGACACCCTCAACGACGGTGGTCTTGATCGTGGACTTCGCATCGAGGAAGTCGCCGGTCATCACGACGAGATTGGCGGTCTTTCCGACCTCCAGGATGCCGGTTCGGTCGGCCACTCCGAAAACCTTGGCCGGATTCATCGTCATCGCCTTGAGGGCCGACGTCCGCGACAGCCCCGAGGCGGCGACGAGCTTGCGAACGCCCGCGAGGTAATCGCCGGAACCCTTGCGGAAGGCGATCGTGACGCCCGCCGCGTCGAGTTGACGCGCGTTCGTCATGCGTTCTTTGTACTGCGCGATTCGGTCGTCCTGCACCCGCTGCGGAAGCGTCGTGCTCGTGCGACCCGGCTCGTCCGGAACCTCAAGGGAGACGATGACCGGCGCGGCATGGGCCTTCAGCACGTCGACCTCCCGGTACGCGTCGCCAACGCCGTTGATAATCATTCGGAAGCCGAACTCGTCCGCGATGTGCCCCGCGCGCGTGATCTCGCGCGCGTTCGTTAGGGTGAACATCGCGGGCATCCCGCCGGTGACCAATGGTCGAAGCGCCTCGTACGTCGGATCGGCTTTCGGCTTTTCCTCGGCGGCGTAGGCCTTGGCATCCCAAAGCGTTTGGCGCGTCAGCGCGGTGATGCCGAAGAGGGTTCCGGGATACGCGTAGACCGGCGGCGTGTCGTCCTGCGCCTGGCCTCGGCGCCCCTGGGCACCCGCCATATCCTCGTCGCCGCCCCGAAATCCGCCGCCGCGAAACACGAACTCTTCCGCCGCATCCGGCACGAGAACCTTGGGGGTCGCCGAGAGGTCGAACAGCGCCGCCGTGCCCGCGATCGATCCCGTGCCGCCGGAAAATAGAACCGTCGTGATGCCTTGCGTCACGCGGTCGCCGAACGAAGCCTTGGTATCGAGGGCGGTCGCGGCTTTCACGTCGGCGCGAATGTTCTTGCGGTTACCGTGCCACATCGTCGCGGGCGCGGTGGTCGTCGTGTCGGGCGGATTGGGTCCGTTTGGAAGGGCATCGGGCATCTTGAGCCCCGACGTCGAGTAGCAATCGAAGAAGCCGGGATAGACGGTCAGTCCCTTCCCGTCGATGGTGGTCGCGCCCGCGGGGGCGGGCAGCCCTTCGCCGATAAGCACGATCTTGTCGGCCCGCATGACGAGGGTGCCGTTCTCGACGACGCGGCCGTCGCCGATCTCCAGGCGCGCGCCGACGATCGCCGTTTCGGCGACTTGCGGCGGAGCCCCGCCGTGAACGGCCATTAGGCTAGATAGAAGGAGGGTGATGGTGTGCATGGCCGTATGGCGAGCCCTCCACGGCGAGGGACCGACGGATCGACCCCATCTTATCCCGAAAACCTTAACAGGGGTCTACGTCGCCTCGTCGTCTTGGAGCCTTCTCAGAGAGCCTTCCTGAGCCGACGTAAAAAGATCTTCGCCCACCTCCGGGTGTGGCCAGCGGAAGGCATGACGAAACGCCGCAAGGCGGCATCGCTCCATGTCCGCAAAGGACAGCGCGCGGTTGAGCAGGAGCAACTCGTGCTCTCTCGGCAGGCGCACGTCGTGAAACGCCATGTTGTCGGTGCAGATCGCCACGTCCACGCCAAGGTCGAAGCAGCGCTCGAACACGGGGTGAAGCTCGGCATAGCTGGAAAGCGTTCCCGTGCGCAGGTACGTCGTCGGGCAGATTTCGAGGCACTGTCCCCGTCCGGCGATCGCCACCAGAAGCGAGCGGTGCATCAGCGGAATCTGGATCCCATGCCCGATTCGATCAACCAACGGAAGCAGTTCGGGAATCGCTCCCTGCGGCGTCTCGTAGAGGTGCGCCGTGGTCTTCAGGCCGCGCTTGCGCGCCTCCTCGAAGGCGACGACGAAGTCGTCCGCCCTCGCCGCGTAGGGCTCGTTCGGCCCGGCGAGGTCGATCGCGCAGACTTCGTTCGGCATGTCCGCCGCGACCTCAACAATCAATTGGTTTAGATCGTTCGGCAGCCTTGAGTCGAGACAAAGGATCTGGGTCAGCGCGATGGGAAAACGCCGTTGGGCATTACGCGCCGCCGCGCCGACGGTCGAAACGACCTCCTCCATCCGCGCCCGCACCTGTCCCGGCGGCGTGTCCCGCGGAATTCGGAAGTAGGGGTTGTACCGAAGCTCCATGTAAGCGATGTTCTCGAACACCGCCGCCCCGCGAAGAAGTCGGTAGACATAGTAAGGCAGGCTATCGACCTTCTGCAACGGCTCGACGCGCTTATGCGCCTCCAGATAGTCGGTCAGCGAACTGCAGTCGCGCGTCAGGAACCGCTCGAAGAGGGCGTACTCGCCAAACTCGTCGACGATCGCCTGGGAGTCTTGGGCGAACTCTCCGTTCGGATCCTGTGCCCTCTCGCGCTGCAGGTAGGACCAAAGCACCCGCGGCAGGATCGCTCCGCCAAGGTGAAGGTGCAACTCGGCGTAGCGGTAACCGGCAGCGTCGGGCATACGCTATTGTGTCCCGCGGCCACGCTCGCCGCCAAACCAGGGGCCCTCGAACCGCCTGCTCAAGGCAGGTCCGCGAGAACCTGCCCAACGATTCCGACGGCTTTCGCGACCGTGCCGATCGTTGTGGCAATGTTGGCAAGGCTATTCAGGGCGAGGTCGGTCGCCGACTGGGCGATTTGCGTCTTAGCGAGAGCGTCCTGAAGCTTGGCTTCGTCGGAGAGGAAGACGACCGCCAGCGCTTGATCCACGTTCGAAGAAGCCTCGGCGAGGGCGGAGCGCCAAGCGTCCAGGTTTGCCTCTCGACTCTCAGGATCGGTGAGCGCGTAGGTTTTTTCGAGAACCGCTTCGCTGCGGGACGACATCTGAGATTCGATGGTCCGAACCGCGACGAGGGTGTCGGTCGCGAGGCGGCTTGGATCAGTGAGCATGAGGAGCCTCCTTCAAGAACTCGGGAAAGGCGGTCAAGAGAAGGGATCGGTTCATGGCGGCGAGTGCGGGGCCGGCGGGCGGCGAGAAGAGACGGAAGGTCGAGCCGCGTCCATTGGCGTAGTCGGTGATCACGTAGTAAGGTGCCACGATCGCCTTCGTCTCGGGTTCGAGGTTCGGTTGCGGAGGCGGAGACGCATCGACACGGTCGAGCTCGTTCGTCAGCCCGACCAAAGGGGCGCCAAACACGAGATCGTTGAGCCGATCACGCAGGCGAGACGCCAGGCCTCCATTAGATCTCAGGTCATCTTCTGAGAGACTCGCGGCGAGTCGCCGCAGTACGAGGTCTCTGAGCTTCGACTGGGGCCCACTTGGCTCCGCGGCTCCGCTGCGCCGATTCGCCGCAAGCTGAGCAAGGGCCCGCCCGTCCGTCACCTCCCCCGCCGCGATCGCCGGAGCGGGTAGCGGTGATCCTGTCGCTCGGTAGAGATCGAGAGTCAGGCCGAGCAACGCTTGCGAGAGACTCCGACTCCGGCCCGCCCGTGCCGCGACGAGGCCGTGAAGCTGCTCCGTGAGGCCTACCGATAGACCGGCCTTGAGTTCATTCCGGGCCACGTCGGCGGGTCCGTTGCCGGGCAGACGTTCCGGCCCGATG
>CAXUKB010000217.1:0-1533 GCA_964251345.1 uncultured Fimbriimonas sp.
CCGAGGGTCGGCACGTCGACTTCCGCGCCTTCGGCGGCTTTGACCTTCTTGTCGTGCAACTGCTGACCGACGTAGGCGGCGATGAAGCCCTCGTCTTTGGGCGACCAGAGCTGGAAGGAGGGCACGGCGCCGTCCTTAACGAACTTCTTGAGCTGATTGGGGGTGCTGAGGCCGGTGAGGATCGGCTTCTTAGCCGCCCGGTCGACCACCTGCGCGCTTGCGGCCAAGCCGACGCTGGTGGGCGAAACGATCCCCTTGAGGTTCGGGTACTTCGCCAGAAGCCCTTCGCACTCGGTGGTGCTCTTCTGCGGCTCGTCGTCGCCGTACACCGTGTCGACGAGCCGCATCTTCGCGTACTTCGGCTCCTTAAGCGCGTCCTTCATCTTCGCGATCCAGGCGTTTTGGTTCGGAGCGTCGGTGGTGGCGCTTAGGATCGCGAAGTCGCCCTCGTAGCCCGTGAGCTTGCCGAGCAATTCGATCTGACTCGGTCCGATCTCGGCGAAGTCGGCGGGTAGGATGGCGGCGTCGCGGTGGGTCTCGTTGCCCACGAGGTCGGCATCGACGGTGATGACGGTGATTCCCTTCGACTTGGCCTGATCGAGCACGGTGTTGAGCGCGTCGGGACTGTTAGGCGAGATCGCGATCACGTCCACGCCGCGTTGGATCTGGTCCTTGATGATCGGGAGCTGCGACGTGGCGTCGGCCTTCGCCGGGGCGACGGTCGAGTAGTCGAGATCGAACTTCTGCGCCGCCTCCTTAAAGCCCTTGTCCACTTCGTCGAAGTAGGGATTCCCCGTGTTCTTAGGGATGTAAACGATCTTAAGCTTTTGTGTCGATGATCCCGGGGTCGTGGTGCCGGCGGCGGAAGATGAGTCGGTCTTCCCGCAGCCCGCCAGCAGAAGCGAGGAGACGAGAAAGGGAAGGGCGAGGCGCGCGGCGGTGCGGTTCATGGTTGGCCTATCTTGAAGGATTCTTACGGGAGAGTAGGTTGTTGAGGAGAACGGAGACGATGAGCAGGGTGCCGACCGCGGCGAGCTGATACTCGGCGGTGACGTTCGCGATTCCGAGGTCGGTGCGAAGGAGACCCAAGAGGAGGAGGGCGAGCAGCGTGCCTAAGACGCTGCCGCTCCCACCGGCGATGCTTGCGCCGCCCAAGACCACGGCGGTGATCGCGTCGACCTCCAGGCCGACGCCGTGAGCGTAGCGAGCGACGCCGAGCCGTGAGGCGATGACCAGACCCGCGAGGCCCGACAGGCCACCCGCGAGGGTGAAGGTCGCGATGGTCACGCGAGCGGTGGGAACGCCCGCGTAGAACGCCGCCCGCTCGTTCGTTCCCACGGCGACGAGGCGGCGTCCGAAGGCGGTCCGATGGAGCAGCAATCCTACTCCCAAGGCCACGACGAGCATCAGCACGAGCGGGACCGGGACCGGCGTTCCGGGCACGTTGATCATGTCGATGCCGACGAGGTTTGGCGGAACCTTGGCCGACTCCGATCCGACCATCGCCTGGGCGACGCCCCGGTAGGCGGCCAT
>CAXUKB010000217.1:1543-3440 GCA_964251345.1 uncultured Fimbriimonas sp.
GGGCGACAAGCGTTCCGTTAATCCACCCGAGCCCGCAGCCCAGGAGCAGGCCGAGAGGAAGGGCGAGGAGGGCAGGCGTGCCGTGCTCGGTCAACCACGCGGTGACGCAGGCCACCAGGGCGAGGGTCGACGCGACGGACAGGTCGATCGCTCCCGCGACGATGATCAGGGTCATCGCGAGCGCGAGCAGTCCCGTTTCGACGTAGAGCGACGAGCGGTCGAGAAGATAATGGAAGTCGAGGAAGTACTTCGAGGTCGTCGCGCCGTGGATGAACACGAGAACGGCGAGCACCGCTGGGATCAGTTCGCGAAGCTTCACGCCTCCCCCTTGAGCACACGGCCCAGTACGAGCGCGATGAGAATGACGAGGCCGTAGGCGAGCGACTGCCACGTCGCCGCGATGCCCATGACCGCAAGCGCGACCGCCATCGTCCCGAGCAGCAAGGAGCCGAGGATCACGCCCGTCACGGAGCCGCCGCCTCCCGTCACCTTGGTGCCGCCGATCACCACTGCCGCGATGACGCTCAACTCGAGGCCTTGACCCGCCGTCGCGGGGTTCGCGAAGCCGTAGCGGGAAAGGTAGAGCACGCCCGCAAGGCCCGACAGCGCGCCCGCCACCGCATAGACGAGGAACGTGGTGCGAAGGACCGGCACGCCGCGGAGCCGCGCCGCCTCGGGATTACCGCCCAGGGCGAAAACGTCGCGCCCCGTGCGCGTAAAGCCCGCGAAGAGCGCGGTCAGCCCCGCGACGACGAGCGCCAGAAGCAGGATCCACGGCAGCACCACGCCGCCGATCTTCAGCGGCCCGTCGAGTGAGAGTCGGGTGAGGGTGTCGGGCAGGTCGTTCGAATCGACCTGCTTGCCGCCGCTCACGATGAAGGTCAGCCCCCGGTAGGCGCTCAGGGTTCCGAGCGTCGCAACGATGGGCGGAACGCGTCCCCACGCGATGACGGCGGCGTTCACCGCCCCAAGCGCGAGTCCGACGGCAAGACCTTCCAAAAGACCGATGCTCACGGGCAATCCGGGATGGGTGCGGAACGTCCCGCCGACCACCATTGCGGCCACGCCCACGATCGAACCGACCGAGACGTCGATTCCCCGCGTCACGATCACGAGCATTTGGCCCATGCCGACGATCGCCAGCAGGGGAACCCAGAGCAGCACGCTTTGTAGGCTCTCCGGCCCCAGGAAGCGCGGCGCCCGGATACCGGCGCCGACCACCACCAGGACGAGGAGCGCCAGGGTGCCGAGTTCAGACCGTCGCATACACCCCCGTCGCCGCGGCCATAACGCCCTCCGGCGTCGCCTGCTCCCGGTCGAACTCCCCGACCAAGCGCCCTTCGCGCATCACGAGAATGCGGTCGCTCAGATCCAACACCTCGTTAAGATCGCTCGACACGACGAGGATCGCCAGCCCAGATTCGACCAGCTCTCGAATGAGTCGATGCACCTCTTCCTTCGCGCCGACGTCCACGCCGCGGGTCGGCTCATCGAGGATCAAGATCTTCGGCTTCGTCATCAGCCATTTCGCAAGGACCACCTTCTGCTGGTTGCCGCCTGAGAGTTGGCGTACCGGCTGCGTCACCGATCGCAGAGCGGTGTGGAGGCGGTTCGTCAGCTCTTCCGTGCGGGTCTGCTCCGCACGATCGCGAAGCCAGACGCCGCGGAGCGACGGCAGGGTCGCGTTGTTGGCGATGCTGAGGGGCAGGAGCAGGCCGTGATGCTGCCGGTCTTCCGGGACCATCGCGAGCCCCTTCGCCACCGCCTCCCGAGGACTGCGGAAGCGGACCGGCTCGCCGGCCACCTCGACCGTTCCCGAGTCAGGGCGCGTCACCCCGAAGATCGCCTCGCACACTTCGGTCCGTCCCGCGCCGACCAGGCCCGCCAAGCCGACGAT
>CAXUKB010000217.1:3450-4069 GCA_964251345.1 uncultured Fimbriimonas sp.
CGGGGGCAACCTCCAGGCTTACATTCCCGAACTTGTCCTTTCGGGAGAGATCCCGCACCCGCAGAATCGGGTCGACGGTCGGGCGATGGGCCGCGCCTTGGGCGACGGGTCCGACCTCGCGTCCCACCATCAGGCGCACGAGCTCCGTCGCGTCGGTCTCCGCGGTAATGAGCTCCGCGACCTTCTCTCCGTCGCGCATCACCGTGATCCGGTCGCTGATCGCGAAGATCTCGTCGAGGCGATGGCTGACGAAGGCGATGGCCCGGCCTTCGTCCCGCAGGCGTCGCACCGTTTCGAAAAGCTCGGTGACCTCCTTCGGCGTGAGCGCCGCCGTCGTTTCGTCCATGAGGAGGACGCGAGCCTCGTGGGCGAGGGCCGCCGCCAGCTCGATCGTCTACTGGTCGGCGACCGAGAGGCCGCCCGCGAGATCGTGGGTCCCAAACTTTGCCCCTAAAACCTTGAGCAATGCGCCTGAACGCTCATGCATCGCCCGCCAATCGATCCGTCCGCCTCGGCGCGGCTGATGGCCGACGAACACGTTCTCCGCGACGGTGAGGTCGGGAAAGGTCAGCGGTTCCTGATGGATGAGCGCGACGCCCTTCTCGAGCGCCTCGCGCGG
>CAXUKB010000217.1:4079-8122 GCA_964251345.1 uncultured Fimbriimonas sp.
GGCGAAGGAGGTCGGCGCGCCGAACGCCTCGATAGCGCCGCCGGTCGGTCGGTAGACCCCCGCGATCATCTTGGCAACGGTCGACTTGCCCGCGCCGTTCTCACCCATGATCGCGTGGACCTCGCCGGGAAGGAGATCCACATCGACGCCCTTCACGACCTCGACGCCCCCAAACGCCATACGGACGCCCTGCGCGCGAACGAGCGGCGTCACCGGCCGAACCCCTCGGATAGACTCTTCACGTGGACGCTACGATACCGGAGAGGCTCGTCTCGCTTGCGCGAACGCTGGGTGACCCGCAAGGCGGGATGGCGATCTTGGCCGAGGGCAACGTCAGCGGGCGCGAGGACGCGGCCACCTTCTGGGTCAAGGCCAGCGGTACTTCGCTCTCGAACTTGACGACGGAGGGGTTGGTTCGCGTGGCGTTCACGCCGCTCCTGGCCGACCTCGATCGGTCGAGCCTCGACGACGCCGGCATTCGCGCCTCGCTGGCGGGCGCGCGTGCCGATGCGGGCGTCGAGGCGATGCCTTCGGTCGAGACCTTTATGCACGCTTACTTGCTGGGCCTGCCGGACATCCGCTACGTCGGCCACACCCACCCGACGCCGCTCCTCTCCCTGCTCGCCCTCGCGGACGCCGCCGACTACGCTCGTCTGCGAATGTTTCCGGACGAGATCGTGTGTTGCGGGCCGGAGTCGCCGTTCGTTCCGTACGTCGATCCGGGCCTGCCGCTCGCGCAGGCGATTCGAACCGCCGTCGAGCGCCATGTCGAAGCGTGGGGTGGCGTGCCGAAAACGATTTGGCTGGGCAATCACGGACTGATCGCGCTCGGCCGTTCGGCTTCGGAAGTCGAAAGCGCGAGCCGCATGGCGGTTAAAGCGGCCCAGGCATGGCTCGGTGCGCTCGCCACGGGCAAGCCGATCCGTCCGCTGACGAGCGCCGAGATCGAGCGGATTCACACCCGCCCCGACGAGCACTACCGTCAGCGCCTCCTCTGGCAGGTCAAACACTAGCGGAGAATGATCTCCCCCGAAGGCGTGTCGCCGCATGGGGAGCTTGCGAGAGATGCGTTGGCTTACCAGGCCAAAACCAACCGAGACTCGGTCGCTCATGCGTCCTCCACGATGATAATATCGAGCCGACGGGGACCGTGAACGCCCTCGACACGGCTCAGTTCAATGTCGCTCGTCGCGCTCGGTCCCGAGATCCAGGTCAGCGGACGTCCCTCTCCGATCGCCCCCGCCAAAACGGCGACCGCCTCCGGAACGGAGTCGACGATGCGTTCGGCGGGCACGATCACGACGTGGTGGTCGGGAACGAGCGTCAGCGCGCGCCGTCCCTGGCCGACGCCGTGGTCGAGCACTACCGTGCCCGTCTCCGCGATCGCGACTGCGCAGAGCGTGAGCACTGCGTCGGTCGTGTCGAGTTCCGCAATCGAGAGCGCGTCGTCCCGGACGATCGAAAACTCTCCTCTCTCCTCCGAGGCAGAGGGGAGGGGGGTGAGGGCCTTACCGTCCGAACCAAGCCACTCCAACGGAAGATCCGTCGGCACGAGCACCCGGCCTCTGAGCAATCCCGTGACCACCTCGCCGAGGCGATCGGGTGCGGTCCGGACGACGTTCGCCTTGTACTCCGCGGCGTATTCAGCGAACTGATCGACGATCGTCGCCCGGTCTCGCGTCGAGGTCTCGATGGGGACGCGCTCCGCGAAAACCGGCTTCGTCTTGGCCGCGTCGATCCGCGCGAAGATCTCACCCCTGGCGTCCACGGTCCCTCCAGAGTTCTCGGAACGAGCGTCGGGCGATCGGCGGCGCGGCGCGTACGGCGGTCCAGCCGCCGAGCATTCCCGGAAGCCAACGGATCATTCCGTCGTGGACGAGGGGGCCTTGGCCCAGTCGGGCGAGGCGAATCGCCAGCGTAAATCGTCCCGGATCGCCCATCGCCCAAGCGACGGCTTTCAGCGCCACCGACTCGTCGGGCGCGTGCTTGGTCTTTCCCCGAAGGTAAATCAGAACCTCCGGAATGTCGATTCGAACGGGGCAGACGTCGTAGCACGCGCCGCAAAGGCTGCTTGCGTAAGGAAGCGTGTTCGCGTTCGTGTCGTGCATCCCCAGGAGCTGGGGGGTCAGAATCGCCCCGATGGGTCCGGGGTAGACGCTCCCGTAGGCGTGGCCGCCCGCGCGCTCGTAAACGGGGCACACGTTGAGACAGGCCGAGCAGCGAATGCAGCGAAGGGTTTGGCGGCCGACCTCGTCCTTGAGAACGTCGGTGCGTCCCCCGTCGAGAAGCACGAGGTGGAACTCACGCGGCCCGTCGCCCTCGCGGACGCCCGACCAAAAGCTCGTGTACGGGTTCATCCGCTCCGCGGTGCTGCTACGCGGCAATAAACGCAGGAACGTCGCGACGTCTTCCCAGCGCGGCAAGACCTTTTCGATCCCCATGACGGTGATCAGAACTTCGGGGAGCGTGAGGCACATTCTCCCGTTGCCTTCGCTCTCGACCACGCACACGGTGCCGGTTTCCGCGACGGCGAAGTTCGCGCCGCTCACCGCGACTTTCGTGGTGAGAAACTTCTCCCGCAAATACTCTCGAGCCGCGCCCGCGAGGGCGGCGGGCTCGTCCGTCGGTAGTTCGGCGCCGAGCTTCGCCCGGAAGAGATCGCGGACCTCGGCCCGATTGCGGTGAATAGCGGGCACGAGAATGTGGCTGGGACGATCCTCCCCGAGCTGACAGATCAGCTCCGCGAGATCGGTCTCGACCGCCCGGATACCGCGCTCCTCGAGGGCGTGATTGAGGTCGATCTCGTCGGTCGCGATGCTCTTGACCTTAACGATCTCTTTCGCGCCGTGCGACTCGGCGATACCGGCGACGATCGCGCAGGCCTCGGTCGCGTCGCGCGCCCAATGGATTTTGCCTCCCGCGCGGGCGACCGCCTCTTCGAGTTGCGGAAGCAGCGTGCCAAGGTGCGAAAGCGCCTCGTCTTTGATCGCCGCGCCCGCGACCCGGAGCGCCTCCCAGTTCGGGAGTTCTGCGACCGCGCGTTGCCGCTTCTCGCGAATGGTCGTGGTCGCGTGGCGGAGATTACGACGCATTTGGGCGTCGTCGAGCGTCACCTTAGCCGCCTCGCGGAACGGCTTGGCCGGATGAATTCCGCCGCCGCTCATCGTCGCCCCCCGAAAGCGGGAAACGGCGAGTGGGAAGCGCGGAGTAAGTCGCACCCACTCCGCACTCCGAGCTCCTTCCTCCCCGCTTTTCTCATCCCGCCTCCGTGCTGGCTAGGATCTCCGCGAGATGGACCGTTCGCGCGCCGCTCCGCATCCGGGAAAGGCTTCCGCCGATGTGCATGAGGCACGAATTGTCGCCCGCCGTGCAGAGTTCGGCGCGGGTGTCCATCACCGCACGCACCTTGTCCGCGAGCATGGCGGCGCTCGTTTCCGGATTCTTCACGCTAAAGGTGCCGCCGAATCCGCAGCATTGATCGGCCTGCGGAAGCTCGACGAGGGTCATGCCACGCACTCGGCGCAAGAGTCGCAACGGAGCGTCGCCCACCTTGAGAAGGCGCATCGCGTGGCAGGTGGGATGGTAAGTCACGTAATGCGGGTAGTACGCTCCCACGTCTTCGATCCCGAGAACCTCCGTAAGGAACTCGCTGAGTTCGTAGACTTTCAGTTTTCTCGCCCTTTCCGCAAGCTCGTGGTCGTCTGCCCACTCCGCCGCGCGCGGATAGAGTTCGCGCACCATCGCGACGCACGATCCGCTTGGTGCGACCACTGCCTCCGAGCCCTCGAAAATCTCGACGAACCGTCGGATGAGGCCCAGCGACTCCTTCTGAAAGCCTGAATTCAGGTGCATCTGTCCGCAGCACGTCTGCCGTTCGTCGAAGCGCACGGTGTGTCCCAGTCGCTCAAGCAACCGCACGGTCGCCATGCCCGTCTCCGGGAATAGCGCATCGTTCAGACAGGTGACGAACAGATCGACCGTCATGGCTCGTAGGTCTTGAGGACGGTTCCAGAGCGGACGACGTCGCGAATCGTGCCCTTCGG